>JBILYY010000013.1:0-38119 GCA_044377495.1 Bacteriovoracaceae bacterium
AGAATCAGCGAAGCTAGTAATCCTGTCATTAAACCTGTTTTCAAAAAGTTCATGATGTTTCCTAAAAAATGTATCTTAGACCCGCATAAGCGGCATCATTATTTGTAAACGTTGACCAATAAGATTTACCGCTGTCTGGAGTTCCAATCATGTTCACACCAAACGACAAAAGCATTTGCTTAGAAACATTGTATCCAGCTCGCAACATGACCAAACGGTCAGTGGTAAGCATGTCGTATTTTAAATCTCCCGAGAGGCTCACTTTTTGCGTAAAGTTTCTTGAAGCAAAAAAATTCACGGCCTGGTTCCAGCGAGGGTCTTCCGCGAGAGAGTCACGCTCTCTATCGTAAGGACTTACACGCGCAACATAATTAAAACCTATTCCAAACTTGTCATTTATGCGGGAGATTCCTCCCCCAAGGTAGGCTTCACGTCTCTTTTCTGTTTTTATTTCTGTATAGGTAGTTACTGTCTCGCTACCATCAGGAAAAGTATTAGGAAAAATCCCCATACCACCAACGTACATTTCAAGGTCAGCATTACGATATTTTAAGTTCCCACCAAATACATCATGATAATAGAACTCAGGGTTGACGAACGCTTTTACTGATTTTGAATTGTTTGCAAGAGCGACCTCTACGTTGGTTGAAATTTGATTTTCTGGCTTTCGAATGAAATACCCATCTGCAACCCAATTCTTATGTTCCCAACCAATGTTGACACCAAGTGAGTAGCGATAAATCACATCAGAAATGCTTGGATAATCAACAATGTACTGAATAGGAATTGGACCCGCACCTATGTTTGTTGTTGCTGCAGGTGGTTTGGCCCAAGGGTTTCTTGATGTGATGGTGTTATCACTTTTATCGATATCAAGACTTGGGTTTGTTTCAGGCACATACAAACCCGAACCAAATACTTTCCAAAATACTCCGTTAGCAGATCTATTCTCGTAGGCAATACCAACCAGGCCTTCCTGACCTGGCATAAAACCATCAAAGTTTTTTCTATTATTTATTTTTCCTAAACCCCAAGATTGATCAATATTTGACCAAGCAAGGTTTTGGCGACCAATCTTAACTACGTCCCCAGTTTTTTCAACACGGTCATATGATCTAAAAACACCTTTTTTTGCAACATACGCTTCTTGTAATGACCACATAGTAAGGCTTTGATCATTCACCAAAGCCGCAAAATCAAACTTACGTTCTAATTCGTTTTCCCTATCTTTATAATATGTAAAACTTAAATCAGCATTGTAACGGTTACCCGGCACATCACCGACATCTTGGTTTATCTGATTACTCATTCCGCCAAAATGGCCTTGTATTGTATCGTCGTTGACAGCAAATGCTGAGCCCACTGTAGTGCTAAGGCACAAAGTTAATAGTTGTTTTTTAGTCAAAGTCGCCATGAAAAAACTTACCTTTTGTATTGAGGAGGAGGCATATTAGCTAAATATTGTCCCAAAATCCTCAATCATTTATTGACCCATTGTACCAAGCCAAATGCCCGAAAATGACACGCTGTGTAAATGTTTCCCTACCTGTCAAAAGTTAGAACCTTTAAGTTGTAGAAGGTGCATGATTGTTAGTAGATTAAGACCGACTTTTACCTGCACAGAAAGGATATACTCGCATGAAGAAGCTAACTATTGGATTTTTATTGGGTTTTTCGGCTATTATCGCCACGGCTGAGGCATCTGGATCGCGTTTTCACCCAAATCACCTTTTCATTAAAATGAAAGAAGGCCAAATGATGGTGAAGTCGCCGCTTATTAAAAGCTCAAAACGAATAATTGGTCAGCTTTATTTAGTTAAAACCAACAAGCTAGAGGCCCTTAAGCAGGAGCTTGCGGCCAATGAGGCTGTTGAATACGCTCAAAAAGACTTTTTTGGAGAGAAACGTTTAAGGCCTAAGCTTGAGCAACTAGATTTTGCCACAGTTTCGATGAAGCGTTTTACAGAAGCAAATTTTGTGTCATTCAACGATCCAGATGCTTCTAAGCTATGGGCCTTTAACTCAACTGCAGGAATGAACGTTAGTGAAGCTTACGATTCTCTTCCGAGCACTCAAGCATCAGAAATTATCGTTGCTGTTGTTGATACAGGTGTTGATCATAACCATGAAGATCTTAAAGATATCATGTGGACGAATGAAAAAGAAATTGCAGGAAATGGAATTGATGATGATAACAATGGTTACATCGATGATATCCACGGAATTAATACCTTGGTCAGAGATGCTCAAGGCAGCGCAACAGTAAATACAATGGGAAGCCATTGGCATGGAACACACGTTGCAGGAACAATTGCAGCGACTCAGAATAATGGAATTGGCATTGCGGGTGTTGCTTCAAACGTAAAAATCATGGCCATTCGTACGGTGCCTGATGATGCTGATGAATTAGATTCAAACATTGTAGAAGCTTACCTTTACGCTGCAAAAAACGGTGCTCGCCTGATCAACTGTTCATTCGGTAAAGAGATAAACGAAGGTGGAATGGTTGTTCGTGATACGATCAACGAAATTGGCAAAAAATATAACACACTTGTTATTGCTTCTGCTGGTAATGATTCATCTGGCCCATTTGCTTGGCACAATAATGATTCAAGTCCTAAGTACCCTGCAGCTTTTGACAGTGAAAACCTTCTGGTTATTGCTTCAACAACAAGCTCTGGTTCACTTTCAACTTTCTCAAACATTGGAATCAAGACTGTAGACATCGCAGCACCTGGCTCAAATATCTACTCAACAATTATCGGTAACAAATATGGAATGGCTTCAGGAACTTCAATGGCATCACCAAACATCACAGGTGTAGCTGCTATGGTTCTTGGCTATTATCCTAAACTATCTGCAACTGAACTCAAGTCCCTTCTTATGAAGTCTGCTACACCAGTAGCCGCTTTCAAAAATCAGATTGTATCTGGTGGTCGAGTGAATTTAAAAGCAGCTCTCGCGAAAGCAAGAACTACAAATCGACTTCGTTTCTTCACGAAATAATTTCAAAAAAAAGGGGCTTCACGGCCCCTTTTTTTTTATCTTTGAAAAAATACTTAATGCTTGGTTTTCCAGATCCTCCATTAATTTCTCCTCTTTGGAGGAAATCTCATGATCATATCCCATTAAATGAATTGTACCATGGAGGAAGAGATGAATAAATTCATCCAAATAACTTATGTCAAATTCCTTCGCCTGTTTAATGATCTTCTGGTGACAAATGGCCAGATCACCTAACAAGATTAACGTACCGGTAAAATCATTTTTAGACTTAGCTTTTCGTAAAGTTTCAAAAGTTGGAAAAGATAAAACATCTGTCACTTTATCTTTATTACGATAGTCGCAATTAAGTTTCTTTATTTTGGCTTCCCCACATAATAAAATAGAGATTTTGAAGGCAGTCGTTTGCTTTAACCATGAAGGATGAATGATCTGCTTCTTTATAATTAGTTCTTCAATAACAAGAGATGCCATACCGAGCCATTTGGATATATTAGCTGCCTCTGACTTCGTTAGGTTCACTGATGGATGAAAGTCTACTTGTATGAGTGAGTGTTTCTTCATGCTGGCCATGTTATCCTTTTACGAGAATCAAGGCAATAATCAAGGGGCCAAAATGAATCATCCTGAACTAATCAGATGCATAGAAGTGATTACAAGGCTTCGTCACCCGACAAAAGGCTGCCCTTGGGACCTGGAGCAAACTCATGAAACTCTACTAAAGTATTTGATCGAAGAATCATATGAATTCATTGAGGCCACTGAACTTAAAGATTCTAAAATGATGGAGGAAGAACTAGGTGATGTACTTTTACAGATCCTCCTTCATTCCACAATAGCCGCTGAAACTAAAACGTTCAATCTTGAATCAGTTTCCAAGACTCTGGCGGACAAAATTATTCGTCGTCATCCCCACGTCTTTGGTGATGAAACCAGTAACCTTAGTAGTGCAGAAGTTGTCGCAAATTGGCAGGAAATTAAAAATATTGAAAAAGGTCCAAAAAAGTATTCAATTGATACTAAATTTCTTCATGCTCCCGCCCTCGAGTCGTCTTTCAAGATTGGCAAAAAATCAACGACAGTAAACTTTGATTGGGAAGACTATTATCAAGTAATGTCAAAAGTGGAAGAAGAGTGGCAGGAAGTGAAAGAAGAGCTTCCACCTGGCGGAAAATTTAACAAAGCGAGAGTTAAAGAAGAGATTGGTGACCTTCTTTTTTCAGTCGCTCAATTAGCACGACATGTTGATTTAAACCCAGAAGAATGCTTACGAGATGCCAACCGCAAATTTATTAATCGCTTTCAAAGAGTGGAAGACAAGGTGAAGGCCCTTGGGAAAAATCTAGAGGAAACTTCGCAAGCCGAACTTGAAAACATTTGGGTGGAGGTTAAGAAAGATGAAAATAAAAAGTAAGTTTAACCGTTTGAATGATGAGAACAGACTTTATAAATTAAATGTTCCAGTCATTGGGTTAACTGGAGGGATAGCTTCAGGAAAGTCGACAGTGACTGCCATCCTTAAACAAAAAGGTTTACCAGTCATAGATGCTGATCATTTGGTTAAGGAAATCTATACCCTTCCGGAAACCTTGGATTTTATTAAAAAAAACTTCCCGGATGTTATTAAGGATGGTGGTATACAGTTTCCTGTATTAAGACAAAAAGTTTTTTCAAATAGTGATGTAAAATCTAAAATAGAAGGATTCATCTATCAGCGATTACCCATGGTCTTCAAGCTCGCTTTTGAAAAGTTACATCAACCTTCAATGGTTATTTATGATGTGCCCTTATTGTTTGAAAAAAATCTAGAACACCTTTTTGACCTAACTGTACTCATCTATGCGCCACAAAGTACCCAGAGGCAAAGGCTCATGGCCCGTGACAACCACACTGAAGAGATTGCCAACAACATCTTAAATCAACAAATGGATATGGAATCAAAAAGATCAAAAGCCGAATTTATTATTGATAATACCCGAACACAATCCGAACTAACGGAAGAAGTGAATAACTTCCTCCGTCAAATCATGGAAAATTAATTACTGAGAGTGACTTCGATTTCTCTGCTATCATTGGCAACGTCGAATGGATTGCGATATGTTTTCTTATTTATTATCTGACACTTGCCTTTGGCCGACGCCCACACATATCCTAATAAGAAAGTCTGGCTTTCATACTTCACACACTTAAGACCGACATCACATGCGTACTCCCATTGCCCATCTGAAGTATGTTTTCCGTTTTCAAAAACAGGACAATTCTGGCCTTGAATTCCTCTTAACTGACATGAACGAAATTTCTCACGGCCATTTTCTTCTGCACAACGTGGAAAATTTTTAATTTTAACGAGGGAGATAATCTCTTTATTAAACCAGTCGTAACAATGAGAATCTATAGCACATTTTGTTTTTGGGTGAGAAAAAGTTAAACCCGCAACAATGTTTCTCATCATTACATTTAAAGAGCCTGAAACAGTCAATGTGGTAGACAATCTTGCGTTTAAAAAATCCCGGTGACAAATTTCCGAAAGGTACTTAATGGTAACGCTCTTGTTGGCCACATATTCAGGTACCCCGATGCGTCTTGAAGTAAGATTCACATTGTTTACAAATCTCTGAGAAATTGAAACATCTCCACCGAGGCCCATAAACTTAAATCCCCCACCACCGGCATATTCTGTTTCAAAAGAAAGTTCAGCATCACAACTAAAGGAGACATAACGTTTTACATCCTTCCCATTTTTAACAACAACCTTACCATTTCCGTCACGTTTCCAAAAATCGAAATTACCATCTCTCATGAGAACAGGATTTAACCCCTCAGACATGATTGTCGCATAAGTAGAGTTTTCACGTTTAAATACGATCATTGGGCCAGCTTCAAGAGACACTCCAAGAAATTCAAATTTCACCTGAAGCGAAATCTTTGATTCCGTTTTTGTAATTTGAGCAGTTTTAATTGTTTGAAAACTAGTGCTAACCCAACGGCTACTTTCTCGATCAGAGACCAAAGTTTCTAAAAGCTCTGCTTTCGTATTGTATTCCTTACGATCTGAATCCTTGGATGTATTAGCTTTGGGATTAACAGGATCTGCACCTGAAGAAGCATCTTCTTGATTAAGAAATTGAGTTCTCTGCAAAACTTCTTTTTTCATCACGACTTCGACATTCGTCAGATCAACTTCTTCACTTGACCCACCAGCATCAATCGAATCCAATGTCTGAAGCGCAAGATTAATAAGTTCATTTTTTAAATCGGGAGCAGCGAGTTCTAAGTCCTTTTCAATATTGCTTTTAACTTCTTCACGAGCAAAAACGGGACTCTTGTTTTGCGCTAAGGCAGCTTTATATGCCAAATAAACTTGCTGACGTATTTTATCTGCCAATAAATTAGTTTCATTTTTTGCACGCAAATCCACCGACAATTCTTGTGCTTCATATTCTAGTTCCCTCTGATAAGCCTCGAAGGCAAGCGAAGGGGCGTGAAGTTTAAGCTTCATCAAGGCCTGAACTCGCATTTCTTTCTGCTGGAAACTTACTCCCGCAAAACTTGATGTAGAGATAAGCGCAGCTAAAATAATCCAACGTGAATTAGACATGAAATCCCCCTGATTACACAATGCGTTATTCTATCTAGCTTTCTTTCTAATTGGGGATTCTGTGTAGTTTTTATAGGGTGGATTACGGCTTTATTTCAAAGACTTAAGTCCATCGTGACAGCGATTTCGACTGATTTCTTTGTCCATGGATCCAGGAAACTCAGAGACTTGGCCAATAATTTTAGGCCATCTTTATTTTTATTGCCTCGGCCATATTTGGGATCACCCATAATAGGATTTCCAATAAATTCAAGATGACGTCGAATCTGGTGAAGTCTTCCTGTCTCAATTTTGACCAAAAGAAGGCTACATCCATTTCCATTTGCAAGTGCCTCAAAGTGCGTGATGGCCACTTTTCCATCAAGAGGCTCATTAACAGTTTGCTTGTGACCTATCTCTATCTCGCCTTTAACGATGGCCTGATACGTTTTATAGACTTTATTATTTTGAAACAAATCACTTAATTTGGCAGCTCCTTCAGCGGTGTATCCAATAATCATCAAGCCTTCAGTTTCCCGATCAAGTCTGTGAATGAGATAGGCTTCCTTTTGCTTAAATTTCTCCACATACCTAAGGAGAGACGTGTGATCTGAGACCTGAGTTCCTTGAGGTAAAACACCAGCAGGCTTAAGCCATATCCCATAATGTGAAGTTTCGAGCAAACATTTTGCATCCGTGAGTTCAGGAAAGATGAGAATCCTTGAATCATAATACATAACAAGTTTATCTTCTGGAGAAACTTGCAAGTCCAAGGAACGAATACGAAGTATTTTTCCTTTACCTCCCTTCTGAAGCCAAACGGCTCCCTTAGCGGCGGCATCGGCAAGAACATCTAAATTCATGGAGGTTGATTTTTGAAGCACTTCACCTAATTTTGTCTTAATAGTGAAGTGTTTAGAAACCAATATATGAAAAGTTCGCATTATGAAAGAAAGTTTCCACCCTCAGAGATCATTTTACTGACACTGGCCGGCTGTAAATCTTTTTTCATAAGGCCATGAAGATTTTTAAATTGATCAAGAATTTTTCCTTCTTCAATACTAAGCATCTTTTGAATTTCAAGAATAGCTTCTCGTAACTCATGGTCTTTTTGCGAAGTCTGGAAAGAAAAAGCTGTCTGTTCAACTGGTTGCCTCTCATTTACCATGCTCAGCTTAGACAAAAGAATATCCAGTTGCGAGAGCTTTTTATCGAGCGTCGAAACATTAAAATCTAATCGTGCCAGTTCATCTTTGTACCTGATTGCTAGCTTCTGCTGATTTTCATCCAAAGGCGGAAGATGGGCCATAAGCGAATTATTTAGAGAAATTAATTTGGCCTTCACTTCCATTAGTTCAAATTTAATTTTCTTGTAATCAGTTTTAACTGAGTCAAGTTGTCCTAAAATATCCATAGATTCCCTGCTCTTTTTTATACTTTCAAGTGTTACCTGATGCAAGCGAGAAGCTTCCATTTTGAAATCATCACACTGCTGGAGAACTGTTTTATTTATATGAAGAAGGCTTTCACTTCTGTCCAACGTAAGAATAAATGAATCACGCAATTCATTAGCAGTCTTAATTTCTTCTCGTGTAATCAAGCGTTTTTCTTCTTCCGCTTCTTTCAGATTTACAATTGTTAAATTACAAGAATGGTTCTCTTTTTCCAAAGCATGTATTGAATGAAGACATTCAATTTTCTCATTACTGACACGTTCAAAAATATTGGCGAGATCTTTGTATAGGTCATTCAAATCATGATTTTTGAAATTTCTTTCTAGAATTCTTAATTCGTCCTCGTCTAACTGATTTTCATTCCATAAAGAAATGAAACGATTAATTGAAACCTTAGTCAGAGCGACTTGCTCATTAATGGCGTCTTTAACTGAAACAAGAGGATAAAAGAAAACCATCACTCTCCCTTCACGATTAGCACTAATTGGTGTCACGTACATTTCGTAAGGTTGAGCAGGTGTAAACTCATCTTGCTTAACTTTGACCGGATATATTCCGGCAATTTTATTTACCATTGCCTGGTAGATTGGATCGTCATCCAGGTTCAGATAATCTCTGACATAATCCCAGTTAAAAGCATCACTTCGAACCTCTTCTTCACTTAAGTACAGCTGATCTAGAAATAAATTATTGTGCCATGTAAGTTTAAAATTATAATCTATCATGCAACCAGCAAAAGGCAGACCTTCGTGAAGAAGAGTTCCAAGGTTAAGCTTGATTTTCAAATCGTCCAAGAGGCGAATAATATCCTCACGGGTATTATCTGAATAGTGATCAACCATAAAGCGCTGGTCGCCCATAATGCCCTTTTCAATCACACTCTTCACTTCTACTTCAATCTGAACTGCTATTTTATTTCGCTGCCAGCGAAACAAATAGGCCAATCCCATCCAGGCAGTAACCAAAAAAGCTATTAAACTTGAAAGCATGATGATTAGCTGGTTTTGTTTTTGAGAACGCATTCCTTTCAGATTGGCCGATTTTTTATCTACATCGACTAGCCATTGGGTTAAAGCGATTTCGGCTTGTTTGATATGGACCTTAAGATTGCGTGAATGTGAATTAAGATTTCCCAAAAGATCAAATTCGTATTTCATGGATTCAATGCGTTCATTAAGAGATTTTTTTTCACCATCTGTTAGGGATGAATTTGAAATCAGCTTGACCATGTTATTCAAATCATTTTTGAGATACGTTACCTGGATAGATCCGCCCACATTTCTAGAATCGAGATCGCCAATACGATTTTTCATTTTTTCAGCAATAATCGATACATTTTTATATTTTCTTGTCGTAGCGACATTATACAGTGTGGTTATTTTTTGCTTAAGAACCTTTAAGGCATCAGAGGGATCACTCATTCCTGAATTACTATTAATAAGCTTGTTGAAAGTCCGAATGTTTAAACCTAAATCAGTACTTACCTTTAGCTCCAGCATTTCCTCTGTTTCAACAATCGTTTGCGTTAATTCACGCATCTTATCGTGTGCTTTATCGGCCTCAGCCCTTGAAAGATACTTTCCGATCTTGTCAAAACTGCTACCTTGTTTGAGATCTTGAATGAGGGTATTTATTTTTGTAGCTTGAACTTCTTCCATATTTTTCAGATTGTTTAATCTGAACGCAAAAATGGTAGAACCAACGCATACAAGTATGGCGATAATAAAGATTCCGTGGACGACCCACTGCCCTTGGTTAAAGGTCTTCTTCCAATCCATGATGAACCCTTTCTTTCGTGATTTTCAATACTTAATTTTCTGACAAAATGAAACGGATTGGGAAGTATTTAATTAGAAGTAGTCCGTAGGGGCAACTTAGACTTTAAAAGACTTGATAATATAAAAAAAGCCCTCAAATGAGGGCTTTTTTTATATTTAATATCGGATTTAGATTAAGAAGCAAGATCTTCGTGAGAGTCAAACTGGTTACGAAGTTTAGCTTTGAGCTTTAAAATTGCCTGGGTATGAAGCTGAGAAACGCGTGACTCAGTTACGTCCAAAACCTGGCCTATTTCTTTAAGGTTAAGGTCCTCAAAGTAATAAAGTGAAAGTACTAAGCGCTGCTTTTCAGGAAGTGATTTAATGCCTTCCTTAATGATCTCTTGGGCGTTTTTATATCCAACAGCTGAATGTGGGTTCGCAGAGCGTGAAGTCTCCATAAGAGAAACCATAAGCTTCTTATCACCCTTACTCATGGCCGCAGCATCATCAATATTCATAAGAGATACTGACTTTGATTTGTTCAGAAGTTCATGGAAATCATCCATTGAACACTGAAGATGTTCGCACATTTCTTCATCTGTAGCTGGACGTCCAAAATCTTTATCAAGTTTGGCGTAAGCTCTTTCAACTACTTTTGCTTTTTCACGTACTGAGCGAGGAACCCAGTCCTGTGAACGAAGTTCATCTAGAATTGACCCGCGGATGCGGAATTCTGCATAAGTTTTAAATTTATTGTCTCGAGATGGATCAAATTTTTCAATCGCATCCATAAGTCCAATCACTCCGCAAGAAATCATGTCATCCAACTCAATATTTGGTGGAAGACGAGAAGCAATCTTTTGAGCGATGTAACGCACGAGTGGTGCGTACTCAAGAATAATTTCTTCTTTTACCTTGGGCTCAACAGTGCTGCGGTAATCTTTTAGGTTCTTAAGTTTGGCCGTGAGTGATGACATGTGGAGCTCTCCTAGCTTTTACAGTTTAGTGAACATCGTGTTCATGGGCCATCTGAGTTACTCCGTTTGACAGGAGAGCAGTAGGTCCACCATCTTTTTCGGTGAACCCATATAAAAGTTTAATAAAGTTTTTCTGTAATTCATTTTTTGTTTCAGATAGGAAAAAAGTATCAAATGCCTCGGCAGAAACTTCCACTTTTTTGATTCCACCGAGCACATGTGTAGTTGCACCGAGGAAATTCTGGATAGTTTCAGTCAGAGTATTTGTTACATTTTGATACTGTTTCTCATTCTGATACATATTAATCAAAAGGTGATTTTCTTTGACCCCAAAACGAGTTGCAAGCAACTTTATAAGCGAATATGAATCAGTAATGGAAGATTTATCAGGAGTTACAATAACCCAGCGGTGATCGCAGAAGGCATTCAAGGTAAGCGCTTCACGAGTGACTCCCGCAGGGCAATCTAGAAGGATATAATCGTATTCGTGCTCATGAGATGAAATCACATCAATAATTATTTCATCAAAGTTAATTTTACTTTCAAATATTTCGGTCGAGCCATTACAAGCAGGAAGTAGGTGGAAATTTCCTAACTGAATCACAACTTCTTCGAAAGTTGCCTCTCCAGAAAGTAGTTTTTCAAATTTATTATCAAGTGGAAGACCAAGTTTAATTGCCGTATTTGAGAGGTTTGAATCGCAATCAATCAGAAGTGTACGGTGCCCTGCCTTCGCAAGTTCCATCGCCGTTTTTAAAGCGATTGAGGTCTTCCCTACTCCGCCTTTACCGCCGGTAATAGAAATTTTTCTACAAGGCTTAAAACCATCTTTAAGGAGTGATCTTGCGGGTGTCTTGAGATTTTTCTCAGAGGAAAACGATTGTAGCCACTCACTGGTCTTATGCATAGAACTCCTGTAACTGCATGGCCTAACATCCTGTCGGGCCTTGAAAAACTTAGGAACTAAATTTTAGAACTGAAAAAGACCTGACATCAATCTTTCAGCCGTTGCACCTTCGATATCATCTGGAACCACTGGGCCTGTTCCGAAGAATTTTAGAGGCAACTTATTGTGGGCCTTGTGAACGTTGAAAAGAGCTCCAAAATTCATGCAGAGATCCACATGAGAAATGATAACACCATCAACCACGTCCTTATATCGGGCAATTATTTTTCGGTTATATAATTCAGAGTGAATTGCCGAAAGTGTGCCTAGGACTTCTACGTACTGGAAACCACGTTTAAGTGTCTCAACGAATTTCTTTGTTTCGTCGGTATATTTAGAATTTAGACGTATATCGACTAGGACAGATTTGCCGGCTTCCGTAGCTTTCCGGCATAGACCTACAACCTCGGAGAAGTTTTGAACTTTCTCCACTTTGATTCCAAACACTTGTGCTGCAAAATCAGTTGAAGCATTATTCTGGGCATCTTGGGAATATTGAACCACTACAACATCTTTTTTCAAAACAGCGATTTTCATACCCATAGTACTTTGGCCTGAAGCTGCTTCAGAAACGAGAACCGTTATTACTGGATCGCCACTGTCGACTTTTGCAAAAAGTGGAATACCAGTATTTATAGAACCGGCCATTTCTTTCAGTGCAAATTCAAAAATAACATCAGGATTATCCAGTTCTTCTTTGGTCAGTTCATAGTTTGCTTTCTTAATTAGATCCAAAATATGAGACTCATCAACATCCAAAGTTTTTAGTGTCGTTCTTAACTGATACACACCCTTAGCTTCGTTTAGGTGCTTTTGATTAAATTGATAATTCTGTGAAAGCTCCAAGATCTTTTGTTCTAAAAGTTCAATTTTGTGTTGCTGAGTGCGCATTTCTTGGCGAATTTCATTATAGGCTTCACGGCTAACAGCGTTCGAAGTTGAAGCAACCTGTGGGGCCTGATCACGGCGAACAGAAATTTCGACATGATCTTCTACTTCCTGTTTACTTTGTGCTGGTCGGGCCCTGCTAGCTGGTGCCATTTGTGGCGGTTCTGAATATTTTCCATGATTTTTAACAGGACGAGCATATGTCACTGGTTCATCATCATTTGAATCGGATTCAAAGCCAGAATCTTCACCATCAGTTAAAAAATCATCTAAACTATTTTTAATCATCGAAGATGTTTTATTAGTAACGTCAGCAAGACTAGCAGTACCCTTGGCGAGAGTATTTACAACCTTATTAAGCCCGATACTTCCATATCCAGCGGCTTGGCCACCGTTCTGTGATCCGTTATATTTAGTAATAGTTTCTTTGATACTCGAAGCAGAATTTTTATATAATGCTTCTTTTTGATCATTGTTAAGCACTTTATCCACCTTTGCCTTTTTCTCGAAACTTCTTTCCGAGATTGCAGCAGTAATCTCTATGCGCTTTTTCTTAAACGCACCTTTAAGACCACTGTTAGTAATAGTCTTAAGTATAATTGCATCAGGACCCAATTCAAATTTAACTGCTTTGAGAGCTTCCTCTAATGTATCGGCTTCGAATTTCTTAACGAACATTCTTTATAACCTCACCGTACCTAGGGACCTAATATTTACATCTGGACTAAGCTCATTATGACTCACCACTATCATGTTGGGAATAAATTTTTCAGTCAACTTTTTAAAGTGACGCCGAATAACTGGTGAACAAAGAACCACCATTTTTTCCCCCTGTGATGTTGCTTCTTCAATTTTTTCATTGAGAGAAGCAAGAATCGTTTGGGTCATTTTGGGATCAAGGTTCAATTGTGTCCCATGGTCAGTATGAATAATTGATCTGGCCACGGCCTCTTCAAGTGCTCGATCCAGTGTAAATAATGGAACATCACCAGCTGAGCTTTTAATTTTTTCAGTAATTGAACGATAAAGGGATTGGCGCACGTATTCAGTTAGGGCTTCTGGGTCTTTTGAAGAAGTTCCAAATTCTGCCAAGGTTTCAAGGATTGTACGCAAGTCACGTATGGCAACGCCTTCTCTTAAAAGATTTTGAAGAACCTTAAGGACTGAACCAAGAGTCATGATATCTGGAACAAGATCTGAAACAATTTTTGGATTTTCTTCTTTGAAGTTATCAAGAACCTTAACTAGCTCCTGCCGACCAAATAGTTCATTTAAATTCGTTTTAAGAACTTCAGTCAAATGTGTCGCAACGATCGTAGAGAGATCGACTACTGTATATCCATTATACTGAGCTTCATCTTTACGATCATCGGTTATCCAAATAGCTGGAAGACCAAACACTGGTTCTTTTGTCGCCTGGCCATCCATTTGCTCAATAACTGTTCCTGGATCCATTGCCATCAAATGATCTGGAAGAAGTTCGCCCTTAGCAATTTCGACTCCTTTGAGTTTAACAGAGTAGCCACCAGGTTTAAGCTCGAGATTGTCCTTAATTCTGACTGAAGGAATAATAACACCCCAATCAATCGCAAATTGTTTTCTAATATGAGAGATACGCTCGAGAAGATCACCATTTTGTTCGGCATCTACGATGCTTACAATTCCATAACCAACCTCAAGTTGAACCAATTCCACTGGTAAAAGTGATTCAAGTGTTTCAACTTTAGACTTCGTCTCAGCAACAGAGTTGGATTTTTTCGCCGCTAATGCCAAAGCTTTATTTTTTTCGATTTTAAAACCAGTAAAACCAATAAAACCACCCATAAGGATAAAAGGAAGCCCAGGGAAACCGGGAATAAGTCCAAAGATGGTCATTGAAGCAGCAGTTATATAAAAGGCTTTTGGGTTGGCAGAAAATTCATTTCCAACCTGTGCACCAAGTCCTTCATTGTTTGAGTTTCGAGTAGCAATAATACCTGCTGCAGTAGATATGATCAGTGCTGGAATTTGAGCAATGAGACCATCTCCCACTGTTAGCAAAGTAAAAGTTTGAGCTGCATCCCCAAAACTCATATCTTGTTGAGCAACTCCGATAATTATTCCACCAATCATGTTAATTGCAGTAATTAAAATACCTGCAATGGCTTCCCCTCGTACAAACTTCGAAGCACCGTCCATGGATCCGTAAAAGTCTGCTTCCTGTGCAACCTCTGCACGACGACGTTTAGCTTCTTTCTCATCAACCAGTCCTGCGTTCAAGTCTGCATCAATCGCCATCTGCTTACCTGGCATTGCATCTAAAGTGAATCGTGCTGATACTTCAGCTACTCGACCAGCACCTTTTGTAATAACCATAAAGTTGATAACAACTAAAATAATGAAGATGACAATCCCGACCGCGTAGTTACCACCAACAACAAAATCACCAAAAGCTTTAATGATTTCGCCAGCGGCAGCCGTTCCATCATTAGCACCATGAAGCAGAATATTTCGAGTAGATGCTACGTTAAGCGACAAGCGAAAGAGAGTTGTAATAAGGAGAACAGTTGGAAAAGTCGAGAAATCCAAAGGCTTTTTAGCGTAAACAGCAGTTAGTAAAACACCAACGGAGATTGCAATTGAAAGCGAGAGCATCATGTCTAAAAGTAATGGCGGTATTGGAACAACCATAACTCCCAAGACAACCATCAGGCCAATCGCAATAACTACATCAGAGTTCTGAGTTAAGGCCTTAAATTTTCCAAAGAATCCTTCCATGGCAACCTCGCCCTTCCTGGGCTATTTTTACTTCAATGCTTTCTGTTTTCTTCTTAGCTTGTAAACAAAAGCTAAAATTTCTGCTACGGCTTTGTACAATGTTCGCGGAACTCCATGTCCCACTTTCACTGTTTTATAAAGAGTCCGCGCCAGCATGATGTTTTCAACAATTGGTATGTCATTTTCCTTGGCGATCTCTCGGATCCTTAAGGCCAAATGATCAGCACCTTTTGCCAATACGGATGGGGCAACCATCTCATTTCCATCATACTTCAATGCTACACTAATATGAGTTGGATTTGTAACAATTACGTCGGCTTTCTTTACATCATTCATCATCCGTTTCTGGGCCATTTGTCTCTGAATAGTTCGAATGCGGTTTTTAATTTCCGGATTTCCGTCTTTTTCTTTAGCTTCTTGTTTAGCTTCCTGTTTGGTCATCATCATTTTCTTATGGTAGCTCCACTTTTCCCAAGCAAAGTCCATAAGAGCAATAACTCCAAGACCTAGTAAAATTGAAAAACCAAGTTTGACCATCAGGTATTTACCGAACCCCAAGCTCTGGGCAGCGTCGGCATGAAGGAAGCCAAGAAAAGAGCCTATATTGTTTTTCATCACGTTGTAGGTGATAGCAATAATCACTGTAAATTTAAAAACACCTTTAACGGCTTCAACCAATGCTTTTTTACTAAACAGCCGCTGAAATCCCTGAATGGGATTTAAGCGTTCAAGTTTGACTTCAAGAATTTCGGGCGAATAAAGAAACCCTATTTGAATAAAAGTGGAAAGGAAACCAAGGCAAGCAGAGGCTACAAAAAATGGTCCAACACATTTTACTAAGGTCCAAGCCGTAGTGGAGATCACGTCTCCAAACTTCTCAGCAGTGTAAATAAGCTTAAAATCAAGTCGGTAAATCCAGTCAATGTATTCAGTAAACTGCTCGTAAACAAAGACTCCACTTATTATCAGGGTAAGAAGCGAACCAGATAAAAGAATGACGCTTGAGAGCTCCCTAGAGACGGCAACTTCACCTTTATCACGGGATTCATCAATCCTGTGTTGGGAAGGTTCTTCGGTTTTTTCGTCGTCGTTTTCTTCGGCCATCCTATGCCTCTATGTTCATCATGAACTAGTTGGTAATAAATTGAAACCACTCGCCCAACTTCTCAAGATATAAATCAAAACTCACTTGGAAAAACTCCTCTCCAATACCCATAAAAAGAAGAAGTCCAAAACCAATATTAACTACAAAACTTACTTGCAAAACGTTCATCTGAGGAACAGTTCGTGCAACAATTCCCATGACTAGATTCATTAGTAAGTTTGCAAAAATCAGTGGCCCCGCCAGTAGAATAGAGGCACTGAATGCTGACTTAAAGAATAACACGAAATATTCAGGGGTTTTCAGCAATTTGTCGGCATTTAAGAAATTGACAGAAAAAAAGGATTCATAGACCCCTTTAAACATGGGTACCAGAGCACCAGAAGTGAGTATAAGAATGATCATCGTCCATTCTACCAATCTCTCAAAAGGTCCTACTTGCTGACCTTGAGTAGGGTCAAAATAGCTTACGGATGAAAATCCAATTTGTTGAGTCAGTATGCTACCAGTTGCGACAAATAAGCTCATAATACATTTCACCAAAAATCCAATAATTAGACCGGTTGTAGTGTGAAACATCATGAGGATCCAGATGTTATCTACTCCGACCATATTCACTTCTGCAACAAGCGTGCCTTGAGTTCCAGGAAAAAACGCAAATGCAACAAGGAAACTGGTGAGAACTTTGACTGTCATGGGTACTGAAACGTTGTCAAATAAAGGTAGTTGGAAGAGAACTGCAATCCAACGAGAAAAGCCCATCCAGAAGGCCAGGAAGACTTGCTGATCAGAAATGGTAAGATTCATCAGCGCCTAATTAATTCCGGAATACTGGTAAAGAGTTCTCTGGTGTAACTCACCATTGTCTCCATCATCCACGGGCTAAAAATAACCAGCGTTGCAATGATGACAAGTATTTTGGGAATAAATGAAAGTGTTTGTTCATTGATCTGAGTAACTGCTTGAAAAATTGAAACCAGAACACCCACAACCAATGCACCAATAAGCATTGGAGCTGCAAGCATGAGTGTGATTTTCATTGCCTGATTGACCACTTCAACAACAAAATTATTTTCCATTTTTATTCCTTAAGTGTTAAACGAGCGAAGTATCGCTCCCGTAACTAATTGCCAACCATCAACGAGTACAAATAACAAAAGTTTAAAAGGCATCGATACTAACATTGGAGGAAGCATCATCATACCCATCGCCATAAGAACTGAGGCAACCACCATATCGAGGACAATAAATGGGATATAAAGCAAAAATCCAATTTGAAAAGCGGTTTTAAGCTCCGAAATAATAAACGCTGGAATCAGATAGTGAATAGGAACAGCATTAATATCATCGGGTGCAGTCTCGCCTGTCACATCAAAAAAAAGTCCGATATCAGCTTTGCGAACATGCTTATTCATAAATGCGCGGAGTTCTTTTTCAAGACCTTTAAGCGCTTGAGTGGCATCAATTTGTTTAGCTTGATAGGGAATAATCGTATCGTTATAAAGTGCTTTACCAGTAGGCATCATGACGAAGAGAGAAAGAAACATAGCAAACCCAATTAGCATCTGATTGGGTGGCATATTTTGCGTGCCCAAAGCTTGTCTCATGAAAGATAAAACTACGACGATACGAGTGAAGGATGTACATAAAATAATAATGGCAGGGGCAAGAGTTAAAACAGTAAAAAGTAAAAGCACTTCCATCGTATCGACAAGATTTGTACCTTGTCCAAAATTTACAGCGACACCTGGAAGATTAGCACTTTGAGCAAAAGCAGCAGAAGTCAAAAGCATTGACCATACCGCTATAGCAGCTCGAAAAAAAAACTTCATGCTGACCTTTAGTTAAACTCAATCGGCTTAAGTTTCTTTGCTCTTTTCTTAAGTTCATCAGAGAACTTCACAATATCTTTAGCAATCGCTATTTTAGATAGACCCTTCTCTTCATTAGCAGGTGCCGATTCCATAATATTTTCTTTTAATTTTACTAACAGTTCAGCTTCTTCTTTATCTTCAGCTGATCCAAGATTTAGATCAAAGTTAGTACCTGTTACAAACTTTTCGCCCTCTTTCATTAAGCCTGAAGTATCAGTCATTTCTGATAAAAAAGTCAGACCACTTTCAGAGTTAGCAACTAAGAATATTTGTTTATGAGCTTTAACGATCATGAGAGATCGTTTGGGTGCAATGTATGTAGTGCTAAGAACTTCAATCAATTTTGTGTTATTTAAGAAGCTGAGTTTTCCACGACTAAAAACACCTTTTTTAAGAAGTTGAACAACCCCATAGAAGAGACCAAGCACTAAGGCCAAGAAAAGCATAAATTTAACTGCATAACCTGCAAAAGAAAAATTGTTGCTTGAAGAACCAGCCTTAGGGACGTAGCTACTCTGTGTAGGGATTTTCTTTTCCACTTTAGCAAGAGCAGACTGCTTTGTATTAACTTCATCCACTTTAGCTACGAGGGCGGCCTTTGGAGCATTCTCTTCCTTCATTAACTTGTTAAGGTAATCCTCGTTAAGAAGATCTTTTGAAACCTTATTTTCAGTCTTTTGATCCAAGACGGGTGCAGAAACAGGTGCAGGTTTTACAATTTCTTTAGGAAAGACTGCCGGAGCAACAACAACTGTCTTATTTTCTTGAGCAGCTTTGCCGCGAGGAAAAATAACTTCGATGTTTGAGTTTTTGAAACCAACATTGACCGAATCCGACGCAATTTCGTAAGGAAGAACTGCTTTTATCACAGCTTTTCCATTTAAACTATTTGCCGAAAGTTGTGCGCCTCTTACGTTTTTAAAGATGGCATTAAAGCCTTCCGCATTCGCAAGAGTAAGCTCGATGGTTTTCCCATAAACTTTGATATCCGGTAGATCATTTGATCTGCCATCAATGGCAATATTTACATACCCATCGCCACCGCTAGTGGTGAGGTCCACCGAGGTCACTTTGACCCCCGCTAGGGCCACCGAAGTGAGTGAAAGGGCCAAAAGAGAAATTGTGAAAATCTTATTCATAACAGTCATCCTTCCTGGTTGACGTAAAATCAAATACTACTTTAAAGATTCAATGCGTTCTAACGGACTTATGATATCAGTGAGACGAATTCCAAATTTTTCGTTCACTACTACCACTTCACCTCTTGCAACCAGCTTGCCATTAACCAGAACCTCTAACGGTTCACCGGCAAGCTTATCAAGTTCTAGGACAGAACCCTGACCAAGTTGTAAAAGATCTTTAATAATGACTTTTGCTCTTCCTAGCTCAACACTAACCTTAAGGGGAATATCCAGAATAAAGTCCAGGTTTTGAACCTTGAGTTTATTTAGAGCATCATCCCCCGCCTTGATTTGGTCAGCAAGTTCACGGATAGCGTCTTTATTGTTCTCAGAAATGTCCGGTGAAGCCATATATTTTTCCCTTTTTAACGTATTCTACGAGTGACTTGAACAGCGCGGTTACCCTTGTATACGCCAATCAAGCATTTTAATTTTTTTGCATCTTCAATTTCCAGATCAAGCTCGCCTGAAACTTCTTGTGAAAGAGGAATAACATCACCGACCTGCAGACCAATAAGATCTCCAATAGTCATGTCTGTTTCACCAAGCTTCACGATGGCAGTTGCTTCCGCATCTTGAACATGTCCCTGCATCGAGCGCGTCCAGAGAGTATCGACAACATCATTGTCGGCCTGAAAGCTGGAAGAAAGTTTTTGTTTAATTGGCTCAATCGTTGAGTACGGAATTACCACCATGATGGTTCCCGAGGCAGATTCGAACTCAACTTCAAAAGTTGTTGTAATAATTACATCTGAAGGAGGTACAACCCCCACGAACTGAGGATTAATTTCAGTTCTTGAATATTGAGCATCAATGCGGTGAACTGGTGCCCATGCATCTTCCAGATCGCTGATGGCCATATCCATGACTCGTCTCATGAATGAAAGTTCAATTGAAGTAAATTCTTTTCCTTCGATCTTAGTAAATGGACGATCAGTTCCACCGAAGTATGAATCGATAATGGCATAGGCCAGTTTTGATTCAAATACGATCAGGGCCGGCCCACGAAGTTCGTTAAAACGCATAATACACATGCATGAAGGAATCGGGAGTGTGTTAACAAATTCACCAAACTTCAAAAGATCTGTAGAGATCATTGAGATGGTTGAAATTTTTCTTAGTGAGTTTGAAAGAGAAACACGGAACTGACGAATGAACCGCTCGTAAATAATTTCGAGGATCGGCATTCGACCACGGATAACCCTGTCCTGATTGGTAAGGTCATAGGGCTGGATGTTGGCATCTGTCTCTTCAGATTCCTCAGATCCAGTGTTACCACCAGCAAGATCGGACTCACCAGTGTCGTCGTTGACAGCATTAAGTAATGCGTCTACTTCGTCTTGGCTCAGTACTTGGGCCATTCTCCCCTCCTGGGATCTTACTACCTAGTTAAGCATCCTGCTTACTAGTTAATTTGAAAGCTAATGTAGTAAATATCTTCGACTCTTCCATCAACCAAAAATGAATTGATAGAATTTTTAATCTCTTCTTTTAAAAAACTTTTCCCTTCTTTCTTTAGAAGGTCGTCAGCTCTCTTCGTGTTCAGAATACTGATGATAGCATCACGAATTTGCGGTTTACGGGCTTCAAACTCAGGAGCCTTAGCATCATCACTCATTTTAAGAACTGCGTCTAAACGTACGTACCTACGCGGACCTTCACCCTGAGCAAGGTTGACAGTAAAACTATCGAGCGGAAGAAGATTTTCTTTCTTCACTGTATCAACATTTTTTTGCTCACCGGTTGCATCGGTAGCGGCTTCAGATGTCGAATCTTTTTCCCTCAGTAATTGGGTCAGGTCTGGTCTCTTTGCTTCAATATCCATAAACCGATACTGAAAGTAAGCAACTGTTCCCATCGCAAGAATATTAACCACCATAAGTAGAGTGAGTAGTGGATTTTTTGACGAGGGCTCTGCCTGTCCTGATTTAATATTCTCTGCCATTTGTACCTTTGCTGAGATCTCCAACTCTTGGGTATCTCTGTCAAAATTATAACTTTCACTTGAGTTTGAAGCAAGGATGACCCTATCCACAGGGAAGAAATTGCCTTATTTAGTTAAAGTGGCAAAAATTGCCGAAAAAAAATGACACCCCAATGCGATTCAGTCAAGTAAAGAGATAATTATCGACAGTTTGAGTAGGTTTATAAGTATAATATTGAGTATATTAACCGAGGAATAAAAAATGATTTCAAGTTTTATTGATCTTAAGTCTTTAGGTATGTTTATTGTTGTTAGCTTACTTTTCATAATTGTTGGTTTTCGCTTCAACTTTAAAGCAATTCAGGCCAATCCCGCAAAGTTAAGTTGGATTTTCTTAGTTTCAGGTTTCATTGTTGGTTTTTCTGATTTGATTGTTTCTCTACAAGATCAGGAAGCAAATCTTTTATCCCCAGATAATTTAACAGCGGCTAAGCAAACAGGAATTATCTTGCTCTCACCTTTTTATGGGATGCTTTTTGCAGCCGTTACTTGGATCGGAAGTGATAGCAAAGACTCAAATTCAAAATAATTTTTTGTATCTTTAAATAAAATAAAAAAACCCGGATTAACCGGGTTTTTTTATTTTTGCTTTTTAAAAAGACTAAAGAGAAATTTTTCCACGTTTTTTGAGTTCACTAATCAAATCATCAAAATGCTGAGTTGGGTATGCACCTTTAACAGGGATACCATTTAGAAGAAAACCAGGAGTTCCTTGAAAACCGTATTTACCGGCTTCAGCCACGTCAGCAGCAATACGCTTCTGTACTGCTTCAGAAGTAACATCTTTAGCAAGTTTGGCCATATCAACTTTAAGTTTCTTCGCTTCTTCTTTCAGGAATTTTTCCCCATTCTGAAGTGCACGTTGGTTCTTATAGATTGCATCGTGAAACTGCCACGCCTTCTCTGGGCTTTGCAAACGAATCGCTTCATAGTACTGAGCAGCAGGCATCGCTTGTGGGTGAAAGCTTAGTGGAAGATGTTTATAAGCAAAACGAATTTTGCCTTTATACTTTTCCATTAATTCCATTACTGTATTGTATCCACGTGAACAAAATGGACACTCAAAGTCAGAGTATTCAATCAAAGTAATTGGAGCATCTTTCTCACCACGAAAACTCTCATCAGGGCGAATTTCAGCGAGAACTGGATTATTGAAGCTATCTTCAAGGGCTTTCTTTTCATCAACTTCACGTTTTTTGCCTTGGCCATCCTGTGCAGCTTTAACAGCATTGTTAAGTGCATCGATAAATTTCTCAGGATTAGCTTCAATAGCTTCAGTAATAATTTCTGGATTCTCTTTCATCATTTTTTTCAAATCGTCTTTCGAGGTACAAGCAACGGCCATAGCTAGGGCCGCAACAAGGAGGATACTACTTTTCATGCAAATTCCTTTTTATCAAATTAGAGATCAATTATATGTTAATTTAACAATATGTTAATGAAACTAAGGATTTATTTCAACCCTTGGGTTTCCGTTTCTCAAAATTATTTTGAGCAAAATCGAGGTATTTATTTAATTTACGAGTGTTCTCTCTAATATGAGCGTACCCAACGAGATGAACCCGACTAAAGTGATCTCCCTTCATGAACGAACGCATAGTAGAAAAAATTCCGAAAGCTGCGCCAGAAACTTTACCATAAAGGTGCATCCCAAGAGCTAAATACAAAGTTGTAATTAAAAAGATTGTAAGACTGATGAGGTCATCCATCACAAAATCCTGAGCATTCAAAAAACGATTGGCATCTTTTGAGCTTGGAAGTGTCTTAGATGCTAATTCAATCATGCTATGAAAAACAGCACTTCCATTTTCAATAATAAAAACACTACTAGAGATTGCAACAATCACGAGCAATAATCCAAAATGCAACATGAAAACCCGATCGGGAACGGGTTGATGGATTTTAGAAAATTGCGGGGGAATAGTATTCGTAGGTAACTGTTTTTTTTCACGACTGTCTCTCAGAAATTCAAAGAAAAACTCTGAAAAGCGGGTAAGAAGTTTATATGTACTAAACTCATCTACCTTATAAATGGCTTCAGGGTTTTCAATTATCTCTTCGCAATACTCACCAATCATTCTGAAAGGTCTCAAAATTAGCCAACCTACATAAGTTCCAATAAAGAATAAGAAAATATGAAAGAGAAACAGAACAGGCAGATTTTCCAAAGCTTCGCTCGTGATATAATTAAAAAACACCTGGTCATCTTGAAAATCAGGAAATCCCTGAGAACGAAAAAAAACATAATTGAGACGCATAACTTCAAAAAGACACGTGTAAATAATTAAATTGATTAACAATGAAATACTCGAAACTTTAACGCCAGTTAAAATCACAAATTTCGTGTCATCACTTTTGAAGACTCGATTTAATATTTCTTTAAATCTATTCAAATAATTGTTCATATACCTTAGTATAGCCAGCTAGCTAAAGTGTTAAAACTAGGCAGAAATGGCATTGAATTAACCAATTAAAACGATCGCCTAAGATATAGAGGAAATATTTCCTAAAGTTTTTATTGGTAACAAACCGATATGGTATGTGAATAGTATGGGACACCAGGGAGTTTCTATGAAAGCGATACCGAAATTACTCATTTTTACTGCCATTTTAGCTGCGATAGCAGGATGTGGTAAAGGTAATGAGTCCGGCAAGAGCAGTGGCTCTAGGTCATGTCTAGCTTATGGCTCTAATGGTCAATGCTCGGCTTATATGTCTAATATTAATTCCAACTACGCAATGAATGGTGTGAGCCTAAATCAGGTTCAACAAGAAAATCCTTGTATTCTGAGTGGCGGTTACAATGGCCAAGGAAATATGCAACGTCAGGTAATACAAACGCGTGTTCAAGTGCAAACGAATCCAAATGTACCTCCAACAATTGTACCACGTGGTGATATGTATGTTGGTGTCACATCTATGGGTGATGTGGCAGCAGTTATTGGTGATGGAACAATGAATCCAACGTTTGTTGCTTACCTTTGTCCACGTCCAGTTTCCGGTCAGGGAAATCTCTATCCACAGATTCTGGTTGGTGCAGCAACTGTTTGTGCCTTTAAATATATTACGGCCGCAAATATGGTTTTCCCTGATGGTACCCAAGCAAATTTCCGCGCCCTGTCTCCAGGTGGATCATCTAACAATCGTCAAAAGTTTTCTTTTTGTCAGCAATAGGCATAAAAAAATAATAAAAAAAGCCCGAGAAATCGGGCTTTTTTTATTTCATCTACCTTATTTCGATTGATTAATAAAACTCATCACTCCTGACGCAATAGCCTTGGCCAGGTTATTCATGAATTTTTCTTCGTTCACTACCCGAAGCTCTCCGGGGTTAGAAACAAAACCGACTTCAACCAGCAGTCCTGGACGCTTAGAAAGTGCCAAGACATAAAACAATCCCGGTTTAACTCCACGATCATCGATTTTGCTTTGTTTGATGACGGGTCTTATTTTTTCATGAACGTGTCTAGCGAGTGCTTTTGAATGATGCACAGTCTGTTGAACTACAAGGTCCACCAGTATCTGATTAACTATCAACTCTTCACCCTTGAGATTTAAGTTTTCAGATCGTTCAACCTTGTTGGCCGCAACATTTGAATTATTATCCAGATAGTACAATTCAAAGCCATGGCTTTTTGCATTTGGTGACGAATTAAAATGAATGGAAAGAAAAAGATCGGCCTTCACTAAGTCAGCAAGGTCTGCCCTCTCTTGCAAAGAGACCGCACGATCAAGACTACGAGTCAGGTAGGCAGAAGTTGTTTTAGAAAGTTCTTCTTTGATTTTTATTGAAAGTCTAAGCGAGAGATCCTTCTCAAAAATTTGTCGGTTTTTATTTGATCCCAAATGTCCAACAGCACCACACTCTTCTCCCCCATGACCAGGATCAATCAAGACAACTTTTGCCATAATCGTTTCAGAAAAAAAGAGAAGGCATAGAAAAAAATACTTCATTGTTGATAGGCTGTTTTAATCTTATGTCGAGGAAAATAAAACGAGAGTATCTGACGATAGTCGTAACCACGTTTGGCCAGTTCCAGGGCTCCTAATTGGCAAAGCCCCACTCCATGGCCGTAACCCTGACCCTCAACATGAATTTCTTCGTTCTTGTTCGACATAATAAAATTATTTGAAGGAAGAATTCCGCGACCGGCAAGATTTCTGAGATAAGATTTTTTAACAATGTGAAGTCTGTCTCCTGCATAAATCCGAAGCTCAGAATTATGCAAAGAATCTGGCATGATCTTAATATTCTGATCAATTATTGTATCTGAATAATATTTTTTCAATACTCGATCTACCATGTCTACGAGTTTTTTATTCTGGAGTTTTGCATTCCAGTCTTTCATGCCTGTCTTCTGACAAAACGTGCAATTAACTGAACGATAGCCTTCCTCCACTCCACCCCAAACTTGATCGGGCCTAAGAGTTTTACCTCCACACTTGGAATGAAAAAATGCCGGTGCGATTTTCCCACTTGGCCCAATTAAAATTTCACCTTCAGTTTCTTTAGAGGCCCTGAGTGTCTTTTCAGTCGCATCAAAGAAAGTACCAGATACCTGATCTTTCTCTGAAGATTCTAAATCGTATAATTTTCCGCCATGAGACTTACGAAGTCTGTCGAGGGCATATGTCCTGGCAGCAACTGCTTGTGCTTTAAGTGCCTCTATTGGCCACGTGCCATTCATTTCTTTTGCCAGTAGAGTTGTAATATAGGCTTCCAGTGGAATGGAATTTACGAGGTCACACCTTTCAGTTTTAGTATCGGCCAGCAATTGTAATTCGCCCTGATACTTCTGCTTACCCCAAGAAATTAGTCCAGTAGGAGAACTCAGTGAGGCAATTAGCAAAGGACTGCTCTGAACAGTTAGTTTTTTTCTTAACTGGGGCCGACAATTAAACGATATAGTCTTGCGTCCGGTGTATTGCTGAGACTGTTTTAAGGTATGAATTGTCTTGTGCAAATCCATGCCTTCAACAACAACGTTGCTCAAGGATTTCGCTATTAAAACTTTAAGTGATGGTACTGAAGCGTGAGCACTAGCTATTAGTGCAATGAGTAGGAAACATCCTGTTTTAAGCATTAATTCCCTATCCTTGGAAATCATGTTTGAGTTCTTAAGTATATTACCTATAAACGGTCGAAAAATCAGAGTTTTTTTAAGTACTTCATGATTTTCTGCATATCTGCCCAGGCAGTTTTTTTCATATTTTGATTATTTTCAATAATACTTGGATGAAATAAGGGAACAACGGCAAAAGTCCCTATATTTTCTACTTTTCGATTGAAAAACTGACCATGAACTTGCGCTAAACGTTCTTGTCCTTTCAGAATCTTATGGGTGGCATTGGCGCCGAGAGTAACAATAACTTCTGGAGAATAGAATCCAGCAACCTTCATGACTTCAGCCGAGATGTCGGTATCATTTATCATTGTAGGATAAATAAGAAGCTCCTCATCGACTAATTTCATTGCCGCTAGCATTCGGCTAAAAAGTTCAGCTGTTTTATAAGCGAAAGCAGGAAGCAATTGGTTGATAAAATCGCTTTGAAGTTCTGTTTGAAAATCTTCGAAACTTCTAAAAGTCTCTGGAACAAACATAATTCTAACTTTTCCAGGTGCTTTCATTTTGAGACATATATCTAATATTCTATCTTCAACTGTCAGATCTTTTTTAAGGTCAGAAAATTGAGCATACTGCGGAATCCCTTCCCAAGTAGGTTCTGGCTTAACTCCAATCTCGCCGCCAGAAATTTTAATTGTAGCAGCTGGATTGTCACCCAATTTCTCCTGTGCATATCGCTCAAGTGACTCCATAACCTGGGCCTTCTCAGAAAATTGGGCGGCTTCCAACTTGGTAGGAATTTTTTTTGGGATTGTTTTCTGAACCCAGGTAACCTGGCCAAAGAGAGCCTCACCAAAGGATGTAGGTGCCTGAGGATTGCGCATTCTCAATAAATTTTGCTTAAACATGTCATCCATAACTATTCTTAGCATAAACTGGCCGATATTTCCTAGCCATAATAAACCTCAGCTCACAGCTTCAATCCTCCGAGAAAGTCTCTAAGTGAGGAGAATATATGTCTGACATTGATTTTAAGTTTGAAAATTTTGAAGAATACTTTGGTGGAGCTGAGCAAGTTAAGAAAACTATGGATGAGTGCAAAGTCTGTGGATCTAAACTTCTCCTTTCTCATATGCCAGATTACAAAAACCTATTGGTACAGGAAACGGCTCGATGCATGGATTGTGGCTGTGGAAATCGACGAGTCATTCACATTCTAAATTAATTATCACTGTCTTCATGCAAGTAAGCTCTAAGTGCTTTTGCCTGAGGACTTTTGATTCCAAAATAATTCATTAAATCATTAACTGAATAAGTTTTTAATTCTTCTTGGGTCATGGTCAAGTTCATCAGAACTTTTTTCTTTGCCTCTTCACCTAAGCCTTTTACGTCATCTACCCACGTAGATAAAACTCTTTTTGATTCGGCTTTATGATGAAGTTTCCTCGAGAAACGATGGGCCTCATCTCTCATTGAAACAATAATTTTAAAAAGTGATGGGCACTTCGTAAGAATATAAGGATTTAATCGTCCAGGAATAATAAGTCTTTCCTCAGACCTTACAACCTCGGTAGCTCTTAAATTTCCAGAAGTAAGGTCTTTAGATTTTGCGATTCCAACCACTGGTAATTCAATTTTTAATTCATTCAAAACTGCCATCACGGTATTAACTTGGGCGACCCCTCCATCAATAACTAAAACATCTGGTAGATCACCATGTACAACACGCCTTGAAATAACTTCTCTCATCATAGCAAAGTCATTATTGCCTTCAGGAAGAACCTGAAGATGATAATAGCGATACTTGCTTTTATCTGCCTTCCCTTCTTCAAAGACAATCTGTGCAGCCGTAGGCGATTGTCCCTGCCAAATGGCAACATCATAGCATTCAAGAATTCGTGGTCGTTCTTTAAGATTTAAAAGATCCTTCAATTTATTGAGCCCAATGAAAACACTGTCCAAATTTGCCATACGAACACGTTGCGTTTCTTCAGCATGTTTACGACTCATTTCAATTAGTGGTTGGTACTTTTTCGACAACCCCTGAACTTTCTCAACTCCAAAAGTTTTCAGGGCTTCGGACATATCAATAATCTCATTTTCCTCAAAATCCAAAACAACCATATCGGGAGTTATCTCTTCAGGGTCAGCGTAGTATTGAACAATCTTAGATAGGATTTCCTGGTCAATTTCTTCAATCACTTCGCCTTTCACAAAATTAAAATTCTTATGGCCTAAAAGTAAACCCGAGCGGATCATGTAAACGGTCATATCAACTTCTTCACTTCCATTCCAATATGACCAGACATCAATATTTTTGTCAGTTTGAAGTGATTCCACTTTTTGATCATATGATTTTTGCAAAAACTCCTCTAGCAGCAAAATATGGTCACGAATAATCGCCGCCATTTCAAATTCTTCATTTTCGGAATACTGGTTCATCTTATCTTCCAGACGCTGAATCGCTCGTTTAGCTTTTATGGGGCCCTGAAAAAATCCGATAGCGGTATTCAGAACTTCTTCATATTGTTTTTCATCAATCAAACCAACACAGGGGGCAGAGCACTGTTTCATTTGATAAAGCAAACAAGGTGTCTTGCGACTTTTAAACTCACTTAAAGAACAGTCCCGAAGTCCGAATGACTTTGTGAGAACCCTCATGATCATGGAAATATTAGAGCCTGTTGGGTATGGCCCATAGAGTTCCTTGCCCTTGGCCTTCTTAGGTCGCCTCACATATTCAATTCTCGGAAATTGTTCATTTCTGTTAATTAGAACGTAGGGATAACTTCTATCATCGCGTAAACGAATGTTGTATTTTGGGGAATGCTCTTTAATGAGATTATTTTCTAAAATAAATGACTCAGCGTCAGAACGGGTGATAATAAAATCAAAATTCTCAACATGACCCACCATGTATTCAGTCTTCAAGCCTTTAGCTGATTTATTAAAGTAGGAAATGACCCTGGATTTTAGTTTTTTTGCCTTTCCAACGTAAATCACCCGACTATTTTTGTCTCTCATCAAGTAACATCCCGCTTCTTGCGGTAGGGATTGGGCCTTCTTAAGTAGTTCGTCGTTCTTCGTCATAGTTAGTTAGCTTTACTGATAACGCTCTCTTAGGGTATAGTAGATAGATTATGCCCCATTATGAAGCGTCATTTGTGTTCGCCTCAATGATAAACTAAAAGGAAAATTATGTCCCAGTTAACAGTTGGCAAGGATGTGCTCTCGTATTGCACAAAGTGTAAACTAAACCTAGGCCACATTATAGTTGCGATGAAAGATGTTAAGCATATTGCTAAAGTTAAATGCAATACTTGTGGCACTCTTCAGGCCTATAAAGACCCTTCTATTTCTTCGAAGCAAAACAAAACTCGAACTAAAAAAACGTTAATGACTCCGTCTAAAATCATTTCTGTTTCTGAATTGTGGATGGAGAAGATGTCGAGTACAAAGAAAAAATCAACACCTTACGCTATGGATGCCCATTTTGTTAAAGGCGACATCATTGACCATACAAAATTTGGTCCTGGTATCGTTGAAAAAGTTGTCGATGATAAAATTGAAGTTATTTTCCGACACGAAATTAAAACTCTGGTTCATAACAAATAAATAAATGGGAGACTTCGGTCTCCCTTTTTTTTGTCTATGTGTAACGACTCTGCTGACCGCCCTCGGAATCATTTTCATCTTCAGGCCCATAATCAACATCTGTGGTTACTTCATCAAAGGAGTAAGATTTATCCTGCATGGACGCATCTTCATTGTCCCAAACTAAATCCTGGGCATCTGTATCAAATAATTTAGTTCTAGGTGAAGTTGAAACTTGATCATCAGGAGTAAACTCATAAATATCACTTTGAGAGAACTCGGATTCATCTGAAGTATTTCTCTCCATTTTGGAATGGAGTTTTTCTAAAAAGTGCTTTACTCCCCCTTTGAGGTCTTGGAACTTTTCACGAATGTCATTTGCATCAATCATAAAATCCTCCTGCTGGTACAGATTTTAAGAAGCATAACCCATGCCAATATAGGAAGAGCTAGAGAGGCTTAAAAGAAGTGTGAGGAAAAGTTCCCCAAAAAAAAGGGACATCCGAAGATGTCCCTGAGTTAATCATTTAATTAAAATCGGCTTTACCAACCGCCGCCCCATCCAGCATTGAAATTGATACCAGCGTTCATTGGACCGAATCCAGCTCCACCGCCGTATCCTCCACCATAACCACCGCCGTATCCGCCCCCAGATCCCATCTGGTATGCGACACCTTGGCCTTGAAGTGATTGATCGTATCCAGAAGTCTGTTGACTTGCGTTCCAGTAATTTTGCTGACCACCGTATTGACCAGTACCAGATCCCCAGCCACCTTGACCGTATCCGCCACCGTTATATCCGCCACCATTATATCCGCCTTGTGCGTATCCACCACCTTGAGCGTATCCACCAGCATATCCGCCTTGAGCGTATCCACCAGCATATCCGCCCTGTGCGTATCCACCATTAAATCCACCAGCGACCGAAATACCGTTGACCATACCGCCACCAGCATATCCGCCTTGAGCGTATCCACCAGCATATCCGCCTTGAGCGTATCCACCAGCATATCCGCCTTGAGCGTATCCACCAGCATATCCGCCTTGAGCGTAACCACCAGCATATCCGCCTTGAGCGTAACCACCAGCATATCCGCCTTGAGCGTAACCACCAGCATATCCGCCTTGAGCGTAACCACCAGCATATCCACCTTGTGCAATTCCGCCAACAATTCCACCAACGATTCCGCCTTGAAATCCACCTTGAGCGTAACCACCAGCATATCCGCCTTGGAATCCACCTTGAAATCCGCCTTGAGCGAATCCACCAACAGCACCACCAACCATTCCACCATTTCCGTAAGGATTATAACCACCGTAAGGACCCATCATGCCGCCAAGATATCCGTTAGAATATCCAGCACCATTCCAAGCACCCATCATTCCGTTGCCCATACCACCAAACTGATTCAACTGAAAACCATTACAGCCCATTGCTGCTTGTTGTTCAGGAGATACCGCTGGCAATTCTTGAGACACTGTATATTGAAGATAATTATTATTATTAAGCTGACACTGTTCAAATCCTACGGCCGCAGCACCTGCCCATGCCTCTTGTCCTTTAACATATGCTTGTCCATTGAAGTATGACTGGGCCACGCCTCCTGCACTTACAAATAGACCAGTGAGAGCATCACCAATCCAACTATTATCTTTTCTCTTACCGCCACCACCGCAATTTACGCAGTCACCATAATAACGACTTTGAACATCGTTCATATGATCTCCGCCCATACAACCAGCAGCGTTTCCACTGGAAGAACACTGAAAGCGAGCATTATTCATTAACCATGCATCACATTTTTTTTGATCTCTTTTTTTGCCTGTCTGACAAAATGAAGGGAGTGCGAGACCAGTGCTTGTATTTCCACCAGCATTAATCACAACTGTTCCACTGCCGTTGCCTGAACCTGAAGTTGTGCCTGAATTCGCACCAGAAACTGTACCGCCGACAATTACAACACCGCCGGGACTTGTTGATGAACCATTAGGACAAAGACCACCTGACCCTGAACCCGTTCTACTTACAATGGCACCAGTTTTAATGTCATAACAAATGATCTCGCCGGTTTTCACCTGCACACCACCGACATGAACATCTTTTTTGCTGCTTGGTTTTCCACCAGGAATTTTTGACCAATCAACAATCAAGTCTCCACCATTTTCAGAAGAATATCTCTCAATACATTCACGACATTTTTTTCTTTCAGTCCCTTCTCTTCCCGTTAACCACTGCTTCTTACAGTATTTAGCACAAGGGTGGCTTCCAGACAGAACTCCTGATAGGACATATTCACAGCGAATACCGCCAGAACCATCTCCAGAACCTGAAGCTGCTCCTGAGGCAGAACCTGAAGCTGCGCCCGAGGCAGAACCAGAGGCTGCGCCCGAAGCAGAGCCCGAAGCGGAACCTGAAGCAGAGCCTGAAGCTGAGCCTGAAGTATTCCCGTTAGTCACGGTCACATCTAGATCAGTTGAGATCTTGTCCAACTCCGCTTTTAATTCTGTAGGCGTACAATTGGTTTTTTTATTGTCACCAGAACGGTAGTATTTCCCATCTGACTTGTTGTCATCATACACACATCTTTGAAATTCACATTTACCTGCAGTAAACTGGGTCATTTTCCCGCCACTTTTCCCACAAGTATCTATGATACTTTGGTTGGCCTCCGCAATTGTTTGTGCCCATGAGCTCATGGGAATAAGCAATAGAGAAAAAAGGAAAATTTTCATCATCATATTCATAGTGTCCTACCCAATTTATGTTCTCCACTTATGATTTGGAGAACTTCTTATCTTAAATCATAGCACTTGATAGAAATGGAGCATGTCTGGGCAAAAAACTCCAAACCAGACCCCACCTTCATGTTCATATCGGAAGAAGGGCCCAAGGACTTTAGTGTTACTATTGCTGGAAAATTTTAACAATTTGCAGTAATCTCAATCTGTTATGGAAATTCTTACGTCTCATCTTTTGGAATGGCTTATTTTGATTACCCTTTTGGGGGGCGCGATTTATACCCTGAAAATTATCGGACAAGAGAACTCTACTTTTAGAGACGACTCATACGAAGTCCAATTTGGTGATCTCTCATTAATGATACCGAACTGGTGGACACTCTCCGAACAATCTGAAACTCAATTAAAGTTTGAAAGAACTGACAGTCGCTATGACTGGTATTCACACTTTACCTATTTTCCAGATCACGAAGGAAAAACATTACCTATTATTCTCGAAGAGAAATTGAATCAGGATGGGCTTGAATTTGATAAGGATGTTGTATTTGAAACAGACTCACGCGTACTTTTTCGTGATGATAAAATTCAGGAAGCATTTCAAGAAGTAATTAGAGTGGAAGGACAGGCCACTCAAAACATCGAAGATCGCATCTATTATGACGTCTATTTAATGCGCAGATTGAATGATAAGGGCTATTTTATTTTTGAAAGTAAAAGCTCGGTATTAAATGGGCTCGTTGAAGGCCCATATTTTGAAGAGAGTCTATCGGAACTAAGTTTCATCCATGAGTCTTAGTTCCGCTAAACTTAATTACGCTTAGGCGCAAAACCGCGAATTCTATCTATTACAAAATCAATTATTTCTTCATCAGATGAGAACACGTCTTCAACTAGCTCGTTCGAAAGAAGAAAATTCTTCACACGAATGGCGATATTATGAAGAGATTCCATTAAATAAAGTCCGCCAATGTTTTCACCATTGAAAGACTTAATGATTTCCTTGCGAGCATGGTTAAACATTTCTGTTTCAGTAATGTCGCCAGGAATATCTTCGCCGAATTTTTCTTCGACTTCTTCAATTGCCTGTTCTTTAATGTTTTCATCAGTAGCAAAGCTGACACCGTACTCAGTAGCAAGAGCTTCGATCAAATCAGCACGAGAATCGGCAGCAAAATCTATCATTTCGGCTTGTTTAAGGTGATTGATCGTGTAAGACGACAGCCCCTTCAGCGTTTCAAAATCAGTTTTCATCAGACATCCTTATAAAGGTATTACTGTTTTAGGATAACCAAAAAGTGCTTGCCATACAAGTTAAAGCGTTGATTTATTTTACTTTCGTTTGAATTTTTTTGTTATTTTAGCTACCAAAGCCATCACTGCCGCTCTCTCCCCAAGAATCATCAATATTGCTCCGTAAAGGAGCCCTACAGCACTGATTTGTGCTGCAACAATTAAACATTTCAACATGAATGGTTGAGTAAAAAATTCTACTTTTAGCCCAAAACTCACTATCAACGCAGAAACCAATGTTGCTGCAAAGACCTTAAGCACTTTTGGAGAAAAGAAAAAATCCCAATCCAGATCTAGATCCTTCTTCAGCATCCAGCTTTGAAAGCCTGCATTTACCAGCATCGACAAAGTTGTACCCAGCGCTAAAACCTTAAATCCATAGATCGGCGTCAAAAGTAGACAAAATGTGATATTAAACCCAATGGACATAAGTGAGGCGATAACTGGAACTCTTTGACGATTGAGTGCATAAAAAGTCGGCACCCAGATTTTATTTAAACTATAGAACGGCAATCCGAGAGCGTACATCCTCAAGGCTTCTGCTGTCATAATCGTGCTGTGTCGATCAAATTTTCCTCTTTCAAAAATCAAATTTACAATTTCTTCCGAGAAACAATAAAGGATTGCCAGTGAAGGAAGCACTGTCAAAAAAGATAAATAATAACTCGACTTAAGCAAGTCTTTGGCACCCTGCTCATCACCTTTTTTCCACGCCTCAGAAAAATGAACTAAATTTGAATTACCAATAGAAACAGAGAGGATCCCCACTGGAAGTTGAAACAATCTAAAACTATAGTTCAGCCAGGAAGTTGCACCCACTATCGTTCCCGTGGCCAAAATAGTGTTAATTAATAAATTAATTTGAGCAGCCGCAAAACCTATCATTCCTGGCCCAATCAGTTTAACGACCTTAATCGCCCTTGGTGACCAGAGCTTTTTTGGCCACATGGGTTTAAAGCCATACTTATATAAGATAGGGAATTGCACAGCGGCCTGAACTAGGCCTCCTAACATGGCCCCGATACCTAAAGAGTAAACCGCAGGATAACCACGAGAATCTAAAAAGCCACTCATTGTTAACATGACTAAAACACTGACGATGTTGAAAAATGCTGGCGCTAATGAGGGAAGGAAAAATACTTTTAGTGAATTTAGAGCTCCCATAAAAAGAGCAGCAAGTGAAACGAAGGTCAGAAAAGGGGCCATGATACGAGTGAGAACGACCGTAATGTGAAATTTTTCCGGATCTTTTGTGAATGAAGGAGCAAAGATTTCAATCAGCTCAGGAGCAAAAATGCCTATCAATAAACAAATTGTTCCAGTTGTAATCGTCAGTAGCCAAAAGAGTGTCCATAGAAGTTCGCGACTCTCTTCTTTTGATTCTTGATTGGCCTCAACAAATGTAGGAACGAATGCTGAAGAAAATGCTCCTTCAGCAAATAAGTCTCGAAGCAAATTAGGAATACGAAAAGCCACCAGAAAGGCGTCAGTAATTCCTGATGCCCCAAAGTAAGCTGCCATCACTTGTTCTCTGACTAATCCAAGAACTCGTGACATGAAAGTGGCAATGGCCATTTTAATTGTAGATTTAATAATCGACATCCGAACATTTTCACTCAGAGCGTCTTCGTTGGAAATGAAAACTCTTACATTTTTGTACTTTTTTACTCAAGATTTGGTCCTATTTCGCCCCTATAGCGCATGGGGGCAAGTGCTTTAAATGATAGATTCTTTGCTATAGGAGACTTTTTGATACTGGTTATCTCTGTCATTTACTCTACAAAAGGCTAGTCGATGTTAGTAGAAACTTACTTACAATCGTAGGGGCGAAGTTGATATGATGATCTCAGGCAGGATGCTGAATAGGTGCATTCAAAACTTCAGGATGAAGTAAACGGCATGCACCTAAATTGAAAACACACACACCGAGATCAAGCGACAGGATGTTACTTGAGCGAGAGACAAGGAGGCCCCATGAATCTTGCAATCGCCGTTGAATCAAAACAGCATCCAAAAAATCAAAATGACTACCGCGTCTGGTACCTCGAAATTGATGGATGCGGGCAAGTCGTTGGAGTGGGAGCAAAGAGCAAGCAAGAGATGGTAGAAAATTTGTTCGAAAACTACCGCAAGACTGGAAAGTCGAACTGGAGGGCCTTTCAAAAAGGTGCCGAAAGCTCAACGCCAGTAGAAATTTTCGATTTTTGCTCAATGAATATGCATGAGAATACCCATTTCGGAAATTTACCAAGTTTAAACGAATTTCAAAATGTTCTCGACACTCTGCAGAGCCGACTAGAATTTAGATCAATTGCCTAATGCATTATTCTCCCAGGAATTGCATGAAGGCCTTTCACTTAGGGAAGGGACTTAAAAGCCCCTTCCCTATCTACCGACTCTTTGGCATCCTGCCACCGTCGGAATACAATGCGTCCTACATCTAATCTTTCAATAACTATCATCTCAAAATTACTTCTCTTCCCGCTTAAGTTTCCCCGCCAAAAGTCGTATGATGGGCCGACACACACACATTAGAACTTCTTAAGTGAAGTAAAGGTCCTACTTATGCAAACAATGGCGATTATTGGTGCTCAATGGGGTGATGAGGGCAAGGGAAAAATTACGGATTTACTCGCAGAAAAGAGTGATCTCGTTGTTAGATACCAAGGCGGACACAATGCCGGACACACCATCTGGGTAGACGGCAAAAAGACAGTCTTGCACGTAATACCTTCTGGAGTGCTGCATCCTCACTGCACGTCGGTTATCGGTCATGGTGTGGTCCTAGAGCCTGAAAACTTTTTATTTGAATTAAACCGAATTAAGAATGTCACAAAGGTAACTCCGGATAATCTTAAAGTCTCGGAAACGGCCACTGTCATTACTCAATATCACAAACTGTTAGATGCTGCTCGAGAGTCTCAAGGAACTGAAAAAATCGGCACCACTTGTAAAGGCATTGGACCTGCCTACGAAGATAAAATCGCTCGTCGTGCAGTTAAGGTAAAAGATCTCTTTGATAAAGACATTCTCAATCGCAGGTTGGCAGTTGGTTACTCAGAAAAGGCGATGTTATTTAAAAATCTCTACCAAGTCGATTTTCCTTCAATAGAAGAGGAAGTTGAGCGGCTCTACAAACTTGGTCAATCCATGAAAGATTATGTCTGCGATACTTTCAGTCTGATTGATAACTCACTTTCTAAAGGTAAACGTGTTCTCTACGAGGGTGCCCAAGGCATTCTTCTGGATGTTGATTACGGAACTTATCCCTACGTTACTTCATCTTCCACATCGGCTTCAGGAATCTATAATGGCGCTGGTATTCCCAACCATAAACTAGAAGAGGTTATTGGTGTTGCTAAGGCCTACACGACCCGCGTAGGAGAAGGACCATTCCCAACGGAATTATTTGATGAAATCGGAAATACTATACAAGTAAAGGGCAATGAGATTGGCGCCACAACAGGCCGCAAACGTCGATGTGGCTGGTTAGATGTCCCTCTTCTTCGTTACGCCATTAAATGCTCTCAGCTAACATCCATTGCCTTAACGAAACTAGACATTCTTTCTGACCTTTCAGAGCTTAAAATTTGTTACGCTTATGAAGTGGATGGCAAAACAGTTGATTGCGCTTACCCCGGGATCAATCTTTATAACGCAAAACCGCTGTTTAAAAGCTTCAAACCTTTTAAAGATGATTTCACTGGTAAAAATTCCGCAGAACTTGATCAATATATGAGTTTCATCCAGGAAACTTTGGGGATTCCAGTTAGTATTTATGCCTATGGGCCTGACCGTAGCCAGATTGTTTTTAAAAAGAATTTGTTCTAACTAGAAAATGTTGCCCCTATGGATTCTTTCCCTCGTTCATAGATAATGAAACGAGGGAGAATTCATGGCCATTTTCAAGATGAGTATTTTTATTTT
>JBILYY010000100.1:0-12456 GCA_044377495.1 Bacteriovoracaceae bacterium
AAGAAGTTCAGCTTTAAGGATGCAAAAGTCGTTGGCGAACATAATGAAGCTAACTTCTACGCGGCCTATAGAGTTTTGGAGCTGCTTAAAATTGAAAATCTGGATAACATGTTTCAAGAATTTATTAATGAATTTCCTGGAGTCGCTCACCGCCTCGAGTACGTTCTTAGCTGCGACGGACTCTCAATTTATAATGATGCTAAAAGTACCAATACTCTAGCGACTACGACTGCGATCAAGGCCTTCAACCACTCAACAGACCCTTTGTATTTGATACTGGGTGGGAAACTTCGAAATGAAAGTGATAAGGTTCTGCCCGATCTTCTTCCGTTTAAGAACAAGATAGCCCGGATCTTTACGATTGGAGATGTGGCAAAACGGCTTGCAGATGAACTAGGTAAGGATTTTAAAGTCACTGAGGCCAATGATTTGAAAACAGTTTTTAAAATGGCGAAAGATGAGAAATTGAAAGGGAACTTAGTCTTCTCACCAGCTTTTCCCTCATTTGATCAGTTTAAGAATTATGTGGACCGAGGTGAGAAGTATAAGGCCTGGGCACGAGAACAGTTTAGTCGTTAATGTGACACCAGACATCGTCTACTATCGCAGCAAGCTTGATGGATGACATGTCAGTTGGCATAACTGTTTTCTCTTCGTAGCCACCACGATTACTGTTGGACTTAATGTAGCGATAAAACATCCCATCAAAAGTAATGACGTAAGATTTGGTATCAGATTTAAGTGTGACCATACCTTTTCTATTTTCACTTAAAAGACTGTCTGTGAAATTTTCCCAGTGTCCTTCTTCGCCGAAACCACAGCTTAAATACATGTCTCCGGCAAAACTAGATAAAGAAGTGAATAGTAATACCAAAACGATTAATGATTTCATGCAGATCCCCCTGAGATTTGAGGCTAAACTACTACAAGGGAAGAAAAAATTGAGTAAGGAGTGTAAAGAATACTATCTTTTATTCATGTGATCGTAATAACTCTGATCAATAGAGGCCGGGGAGCGTTCGTTGCTTTTATTGGTTTCGGAAGGGTTCTTTTCTCCAGTCGCAGTTTCAAATGAGATTTTAGCGATGAAAGCCACCATTAAAACCATAACAACTGAACTAAGTTTTACTGCCATAAAAAGCATCCTCTTAGATGCTAATATCGGGCTGAAATGGAAAAAACTTTAGATGATTTTTAATGCCAATTTCTTGAGGCGGTCCAAAAGAGAATTAACATCGGCTTCATTCTGATAAAGACCAAAACCAAAGCGTAGGCGGGTCCCTCTTCGGTCGATCAAAATATGGTTTTGGGCCAGGGTTTGATGACATTTCTCTGCCATTTCAACCGTGGGGGCCTCGAAAGTTAGAAAGTGGCCATGCCAAGCGAGGGCCTGATCAAACAAGGGCTTCAGAGACCAGTTTTGGATAAAATCTGAAGGTAAGTCCTTTAGGAATATTCTTTGTAGGCCCAGGACATATTGGTGAATAGCTGGAATGTTGATGTTTTTGGATTCAAACAAGTCCCAGACGGCATTAAATCGGTAGAATCCACTTGGGTCTTGGGTTGCACCCATAAATGCCATGCCATTTTCGGAGTATCCAACTTGGGATCCGGGCGCTTTTGATAGATGGGCATGGTCGGCATACCAACCGGTGTAGGCCGGGCGCCAATTACCTTTTGGTACAACCATAAAGCCAACACCCTCTCCGGCCTGAGCATATTTGTAGCCTCCGCCGAGATAAAAAATACGACCTTCTAATTTTGAGAGGTCACAAGGGATGGCAGCAAAACCGTGGTAGCCATCTAAAACAAAAAGGGTTGAGTTAGGGGTTGCATCAACTAGAGAGCGAACTTCAATATCAGTTAGAGCAGTGCCTGAATCAAAGAAAACTTGGCTCAAAAAAACAACGTCGTAGTTTTTTGCAAGTTCGGCTTTCATTTGATTTAAAAAAGTTGTCCTGTCTTGTGGAAACTCAGTTGAGTCGACTTGATGAATTTGGATCTCAGGAATTTCCGAAAGTCGCAAAAATTGCCGACGCCAAGAATGAAATTCATTCGTTGTTGTGAGAATTCTTAAATCTTTTTTGCCGAGAAAAAGTGAAAGAAGGCGAGTTGAGAGTTCGTGCGTATTGGGAGCAAGGACAATTTGTTCATGGTTTTTTAAATTAAGAATTTGAGCAATATGTTTTTGAGTCTTAGGAATAATTTCAGTAAAGATCTTGTTCCATTTATCATCGCTATGAATCGCACAGTCATCCCAGTAGGCCATCTGCGCATCCCGAGAAACATCCGGCCAGAAGTGATGCGAATGAGCGGCAAAGTGTAATTTACCTTCGTGACCTTTTAGAAAACGAGAGTAGTACTGCTTAGGATTGGAAAGAGTCATACACGATATCCAATTGTTTTTTGATAGATACCGGTAATTCGGGGGTCATTGATTTAGGAATTAAAAAAGTTGCTAGATTAAAAAGATCGAGAAAAGTCCTATTCCTTTCAGTCGTGGATTTAAGATATTCATGGCCTGATGATCCACCTGTGCCAATTTTTGTTCCTAAGATTCTCTGAACCATAATGGCGTGACGAAAACGCCAAGTCGTAAATTTTTCATCTACTTCTGTTAATGAATTGAGAATTTTAAAAGGCATTTGAAGGGCCGGATAGTCACGATAGAGAAAAATAAAGACTGCAGAGAACATTGCCTTCTGAGAAAGTCTCACTTTTCCTTGAGCTTTCCATGCCGCAAATTTATCAGCATCTAAAAGTGTCGCAAAAGTTTCCTTGGTCAGCTCGAGATTTCTAAGTTCCATCGTACGAAGCTGGTCACTTAGACCAGGGTTCGTTGAAATGATTTCATAATCCTGCTTAAGCATTTTATCAACAGCAACAGAATATTCTCCCCAGAAATCAAAGCCATTAAAGTTGGAGAAGGGCATGCGTGAAAGCCATGCTTCAAGTAATTCAAAAACACTGATCTTAGCTTCGGCCATTTCAAGTTGTTTTCTATCTTCAGGTTTTAAGCGAGAATTAAAAAATTGTTTTTCAATTTCCATTCGATGTTCGGGCTTAATTCCAAGTGTTGCTTCCACTAATCTGAACTGTAAACTTTGGAAGCCCGAAGCCGGAACAAGATAATCTCTGAATTCCATGAAATCCAAAGTGGTCATCGTTTCCATAATGCGAATTTGATCGATTAATATTTGCTGAATGGTGGTGACTCTTTCTAGGCGTGAATTGATAACAGATAAGTCAGTAGATGGTACAAAAGCTTTTCCCATTATCTCACGAATTGAATCCAGTTCATGAAGAATCTGTTTAAACCACAGCTCGTAAGTTTGGTGAATAATGATAAACAATGTCTCGTCATGTGCCGGTTTCCCGTATTTTGAGCTTTCGGGTACCTGAGCGTTAAGGATTTTAGGTAGTTGCAAGTAGTCACCGTAATAAACGGGTTTCTCAATTTTCATAAAAGCCTTCACAAGTATAGAGGACAAGAGTATTTTTATAGAACGGAGATATTGTATGAAAAAGTCCTTCGATCTATCAAATCAAACTATCAAATCTAACATCCAAAAGCTTAAAAAAATGATGGCGGAGAAGAACCTCGACGCTATGTATATTTCTAGCTTTGATCCCTTTTTGAATGAATATGTTCCTCTTCAGGACAATCATCGCTTCTACTTCACGGCATTTACAGGATCTATGGCCGAAGTATTGGTTCTGGCCAATGGTAAAGTTCGTTTATACGTAGATGGTCGCTACCACGAGCAAGCAGACCTCGAAGTTGATCATGATGAAATTGAAGTTGTAAAATGTGGTCCTGACGGATCAATTACAGGGGACCTCTCGAAGGACGTATCAAAATTCAACGTTAAGCGTCTTGGATATGAATCAGACAGAACCTCATTAGGTTTTCTAAAAAAACTCATTCAGGCAGCTCAAGAAACGGTTGCTGTTAATGCAGGTGAATTGGCCAAGACAATTGAGTTTCAAAAGCTAGAAGCATTAAAAGAAATTCAATTCATTCCTCGCGAATTCAGAGGAAGAGATACGCTTGAAAAAACGCGCTCAATTTTTAAAGATGAAACTGAAGCAATGTACCTCACCGCACTTGATTCAATAGCTTGGATTACAAACTGTCGTGGCTATCATTTACCTTTTTTAAGTAGCTTCTATGCCCGCGCACTTGTGACAAAAGAAAAAGTTTTCATTTTTGTAACTCCTGAAACTCCAGTCTCTGCAAAAGCCCAAAAAGAATATGGCCTAGAGTTCATTAGTCTACCTTTGACTGATTTACCTCGAGAGCTAGATAAAATTCAAAATACTTTGCATCTCAAAAATGTTTGGTTCGATCCGGCCATGAGCAATGCTGCAGATTTCGGGATGTTAGTTAAAATTTTTGGCACTGAAAGATTAACTGAAAAGGTTGGAGGTCTTTATGACTGGCAATCAATTAAAGAGCCAGTTGAAATTCAACAGATGCAGGCATCCTTTAATCGCTCGGATAAAGCTATTTTTAACACCATTAAATGGGTTAAAGATTCTCTAAACGCCGGCAAAAGAATCACTGAGCTTGATCTCTACAACGAGACCACTAAAAAATATCAAGAACAAGGTGCTAAAGAGCAAAGCTTTAATACGATTTCAGGTGTTGGCCCTAACGGATCAATTATTCATTATGGTAGCCCATCAGATGAAGTCATTATTACCAAAAATGATTTGATACTTTTGGATTCAGGCGGCTATTTTGACGGCGGATTCGCAACGGATTGCACACGTGCTTTTTTCGGCGGGAATGCTTCGGATAAACCAAATCCAAAATATGTGGAAATCTATACTCTTGTTCTTCAGGGCCTACTCGCCTGTGCCAATGCCGTTTTTCCAGAAGGAACGAAAGGTATTGTATTGGATGGCCTGGCCAGAAACCCGATGAGAAAGAAAGGCTACGATTACGCTCACGGAACTGGTCATGGTGTAGGCATTCATGTTCATGAACCTGGTGTGCGCATTTCAAGTATTTCAACAGTCCCAATGAAAGCCGGGCAGGTAGTTTCAATTGAACCTGGAATCTACATTCCAGGATTCGGTGGAGTGCGTTTGGAAAATATTTATCGAGTGGAAAAACATCCTGTTCATGCAGGTATGCTTCATTTTGTAGGTTTTATTTTTATTGGATTTGATCCTGCTCTAGTGGATATGAATCTTCTTAATTCAGATGAGAAAATTATTTTAGAGGAATATGAAGCAGAATGTTTACGTCGTGGAACGAGTCTTCGATCGCTTAAGTAGTTTTATCAGTTCAAAAAGTAATACCATAAGCCCGAGTGCTGCTCCCATTTGCCAAAATGGGGGATTCGCTCCTGGTGTTCCATCTTTGTTTTGAATTGTTCCACATCCACCCAAAAGTCCAAAGCCATCTACATGCATAGGATAGAGGTAACTTACCCCACGGATATCGTCTTCACCTAGGGCTTTTCTTTGATCCACTGTTTTGAAATACATCAAGGCAGCTTTGTTATCAGTATGGCCCAAACCAATCGCGTGTCCAATTTCGTGGGCAATCACTCCAATTTGATCAGACTTACTGAGTGTAGAGAAAATCGTAGAGGATTCATTGATAATAATAATGGCACCCGTGATGCTTTTTCCTGAAAAATTATTGGGAATTGTCACAGCAAGAACATTGGCCCCACCAAAATTCAAAGCATTATTGTTACAGGCAATAATGATATCTTTTGCAGGAGCAATTGGGCTGGGTCCTGAGGTGCAAGCACTATCGGTTGGAGCACAGAGCCGGCCATCATTAATGTTGGTGGTGTGAGTGCTGAACCCGCCATCTTTAAGGCGCAAATTAGAAGTAGGGACGCGGTTCCAAAATTTATTAATCGCCGGTTCGATTAAGTCTCTGAGTTCGTACACAGTCAAACCTGCACTGGCGCAGGTTGTGAGCTCGTCTACTGAAACTGTTACATCATTGTCTTTAAATGATGATTCAAAGTTATTATTAAAGGTGTAAGCGTGGACATATGAGCTGAGTATAAAAAAGAGAGAGAGTATTTTCATCATTCTTATTTCTCCCAGTAGTAAGTAAAAAAGAGTGTGTAGGAAAATTGCCGCTGCTCTTTTTTAAAGACCGAGTACGTGTAGCTTTGTAACCTGACTGAAAATTTATCAAATAATGTTTCCAATCCAAAATCCAATGTATTGTTCAGACTTGATCTGTTTTCGCTGGGGTAATAGAAAGTGGAAGTTCCGTTCCCGTTATTTTCCTTGGTACTTCCTCCGCGTCCCTGCTGATTTAAATGCATGATACTGGTTCCAATTCGCAACCTGAGCCAGTCAAGCGCATCGTAGCCCATATCAAAACGATACATAAAGGTGTTAGCGATAATCTTGGAATCTTCGTACGTTTTTGGAAGAACCCAGTTAAACTCTGGCAGCATATTCCAGGAGTCAGAGAGAGGCATGACCAGTCCAATACCAACCGTCGGGACGAAGCCAAACTTACGCAGTCCGCCTGATTCATCGGTCTGGACGGCATTATAAAATTCAGTATGTGTTCCCAGGTTGAAATAGATCTCTTTGATGGTTGAATTTGATGTTCCGGCCGCATGAACGGGCGCGCCAAGGGTAAGGCCAATCAGTAGTATAAAAATATTTCGAAACATGTACTAATGACGCTACCAAAGTTCTTGGCCTATCGCTATCATAGACCTATCAATTTCCCGGAGTTTTTTTATGTTCGAGAGTTTTAAAGTTCCTAAAGACTTGATTCCTTCTGATCCACGATTTGGAGTTGGCCCTTCGCTAATTCCGACTGAAGCAGTTGAGAAACTGGCAAAAACTGGCCATGAATTATTGGGTACTAGTCATAGAAGAGAAGCTGTCCGTAATGTAGTGAAAGAAATGCAGGAAGGAATAAGAACTTATTTTAAACTGCCATCAGATTATGAAGTAGTCATTGGCAATGGTGGCGCCACCATGTTGTGGGATATGATTGGTTTGGGAGCAGTGGATAAGACACCTTACCATTTTGTGTGCGGAGAATTTTCTGATAAATGGCTTCGTGCGAATAAAAATATTCCTTGGCTTAAACCCGACGCCAAAAAAGTAGAGTTCGGACAAGGAATTAATCCGGTTGAAGTGCCTGGATATGATTTTCTCGCTTGCACACTGAATGAAACCTCAACAGGTGTAATGCTCTCAGAATTACCCACCGTTAGTCGTGATACGATTCTTGCCATTGATGCAACTTCAGGTGCTGGTCAAATTCCTATAGACTTTAAAAAATCAGATCTTTATTATTTTTCTCCCCAGAAGGTTTTTGCCTCTGAGGGCGGTTTTTTTGTCTCTATTATGTCTCCCAAGGCTATCGAGAGAGTAGAGAGGATTGCCAAAGATAGTACACGGTTCATTCCGGAATCCATGAAGTGGTCTCACGCGATTGAAAACTCAAGACAAAATCAAACTTATAATACGCCGGCCATCTCAACAATTTTCTTTTTAAATGAGCAAGTCAAGCTGATGAATAAGTTAGGTGAGGAGCAAGTTGTAAAAGAGGCCAAGAGAAAAGCGGCACTTCTTTATGGTTGGGCCAGTGAGAAATCTTATTTAAGTCCTTTTGTGGTTGATGAGAAATTCAGGTCTCAGGCAGTTGCGACGATTGATATCGATGAAAAATATAAGGCCGATGACCTCGCGAAAGTTTTAAGAGCGCAAGGTGTGGTCTACGATATTGATTCTTACCGGAAGCTTGGCCGCAATCAATTTCGGATATCTATGTTTCATAATGTGACCTATGAGAACCTAGAAAAACTCACTAAAATCATAAGCTTGGCGATCGAATCTCATAATTGATTAAAGTCGTCAGGCATGTCCTCCGATAAGCTCACATGGAGAATTTACCATGAGAGCCTTAATTATTTTTAGCCTTTTGCTTTTGAGTGCCTGTGGCGCCAAAAAAACTTCCTTTATTATGGGTCAAACCACACGCGCTGATGTGGTGGCCGAAAAAGGCCCACCGAATTCAGAAGAAACCTTTCCAGAACTCAAAGATGGCTCAATCATGAAATATAGTAATGATGAAAAGATCCAACTTAAAGGCGAAATTGTCACAAACCGATTTACCAATCCAAGCGGTGACGAAAAACTTGTGATGTGGTGGAAACATAAATTTAAATCCTGCTCATTTTTGAAATCATCAACATTGCCTTCTGATCCAAAGGCGCATACACCGAAAGAAATTGAAATGGCATGTCCTGAAGAAGGACTCTCAGTTATTTATACCGAAGGTTCAGATACAATTAGCAGAGTGGTAGAATATGAAAAAAAATAGTCTATTAATTCTTTTTACTCTTTGTTTGGTCGGCTGTTCAAATCCCAAAGATCATCCAACTTTTATAAGTCATTTGGAAAAAGCATCTCTAGATGGGGAAACAGTTGATCGTAAGTTTGCAAATATCGATGCCGATGTTTGTATGAAAAGCACATTTTCAATTTCACTTGTTAAATCTGAGATCCATGAACTTGAACGTAAATACAAATCCGGAACAAAGGTGAAGGGTAAATGGAAACATTTAAATCTTGAAGATCTTCCTATACCTCAGGCCAATTTCCTAACGACATTTGGCAAGCGTCTGGGTGACTTAAATAACTTAGATGCGACTGACTATTCACTCTGTAAGGATCTTCCTTGTGTCATTAATAAAATATATGGCAAAGAAGATTATATTGCAGGATACGTTCATTATCTTTGGTATTTGAAAATGGGGAATTATCTTACGGCCCACAATACTGTGTACGGTGGATCTTATAGAGAAATTATACCGGGTACCTATAATGATAAAATATTTAAAGTCGCGGATTATTTGTGGAATGAAGATGAGCTTTATGCTTTTTGGCGCTTAGTTCATATGATCAAGGCCCCACATACAAATCTTACTGCCTTAACAGAAATCCAGCGAGTTCCTCGTGGAGAGAGTTATGGTTTTATGAGCTCACTCACTTGTGGTCTGGCATGGAGTCATGGGATAGTTTCCCTGCAAGATGGTTGTTTGGGAACAGGGACCGACACATACCCTGGTACTTTTTATGAATCAGTTCTGCACGAGTTGACACACCAAGTGGATTATCATGAAGGAAGTAAACTCGGTAAATCATATCGGTCAACCCAGAAAGATTACCTGGATATTTCTAAGTTCTTCTTGAAAGAATTCAAAGATGAAAAGGGAGTGACTGTTCGCCAATGGGAGCATCTACCAGAAATTAAACTTGTATCTGGATATGCAGGAACCTCTCCGGCCGAGAATTTCGCGGAAACAATAGCTTATTTCAGAGTGGATGGCGGACAGACAAAAAAGAACATTACTCAAGAGCATTGGGATTTTACATCGAAAAACTATTTTTCTGATAAATCCTTTCAAAAAACAGATCTTATGAAAGAGTGGATAGCTAAACATACATCATCCATTTCCCAGCTTGCTTTTAAAGCGGTCGGAACTTGTTCCAAGAGTGGCCAGGGGTTTGCCTCAACTTATTTTACCAAAACTGATTTCATGACACCTCTTCTCCCTTCTCTTATAAACTGTCTTGGAGCCAAAGCAGTAGAGATCTCAAAGGAAATACAATCAAAAATAAAAGTTAATGAGCCTGATGGCTGTAGGCTTCTTCAGAGTTATTCAGTTCCTACCGACTGGGAGCCAGGTTTTAAAGTTCAAATAAGTTCACTTATGAATAAATATTTGAAGGAGCTTGCACTAGATAAAGAATACTTTGCTAAGGTCCAGGCATTTTACGAAGAAATACCTAACAGAACGATGGCCAATAATGCTTTTTTATCTTGTGCAGAAATAGAATCTGAAGATGGCTGCTACGGACAGGAAGTGATTAGAGCGGCATTGGAGAAGATTGCTCCCTTGAATCTTCCTGCTTCACATGCTCAAGATCTTGCCGAACTGTATCTAACAAACCATCCGATTGCTGATACCAAAGAGTATCTCATTGGATACTATAGAACTTTTGTTTCGTCTCATAAAGCCCAAATCAATCTTATAGCGAGTGAAGCATGGGACAAATGTGCAGCACTTCCTGTGAGTGATGAAGCTTCTCCAAAAGGAAAAGATTTCTCTGTTGGTGATGGATATATGGCGAGTTCACTTTTTAATTGTCTCAACACAAACTTTAATGAGACTGCTGCACTTATTGTTCAATCACTGGCAGTTGGAGATATTAAGGTTAAGCATCCAAGAGAAGAACAAATGCTAAATGTAGAGGTCGTGCCTGAGCTTCAAAAAAGCTTGATGGTCATTTATGCTTCCAAAAAAGAAGTTGAGAAGAAAAGAATCTCTTCTTATATCGAAAAGGATCTTGGAGAGTTGAGGAAAAAGATGCTCTCCGATTTTGTATGGGTCAAAGATGTTCTTAATACTGATGGCCTAAAAAAAGACTGTAAGAAACTAGCGTTGGTTAAAATCGATTTTGAGCCCATCTATCAAATGAAAAACCAAGTTTTTGAAGGATTGCTTGAAGATACCTGTAAGGATATTCATACGGCACTAGAGTATAATACCTGGTTAGAAGAATCCAAATCAGTATTTGCCGATAAGTCGATTGCAGGGCTTGAGAAACGAATTGTTGAGCTTGCTCAGACAAAGGCCCAGGGCTGTCTTGTTCAATATCCAATAACTACGAGTCTAAGCAGGATCAAATTTAAAACAGAAAGGGAAGCTTGTCTTCTGGGTGAATGGTCAAAGATCGAGGCTTCTGCGATACAAGAATTCGAATCAGACCCACTGGTGATTAAATTTAAAATAGATATAAATGCGGTCAAATCCCAACTCGAAGTAAACCGCCGTCGTCTTCAATTAAGGGTGATCAAAGAAAAGTTTTAACCCTTCTTATAACCATCCAGAAATTGTTTTTTAAATTCCAGGAAGCGGTCTTCAAGGATCGCTTCTCTGGCCCTTGAGGCCAGGGACTTATAAAAAGCAATGTTGTGAGCAGTTGCTAAAATTTGACCAAGAATTTCATTCGAATCAAACAAATGCTTAATATAAGCGCGAGTGAAATTAGTATTAACGTAATCTTTTAAGTTAGGTTCAATTGGAAAAAAATCTCGACGATAATTTTGATGATCGATACGAATCTTTCCTCGGTTAGTGAAGAGAGTTCCACCTCGGGCAAATTTTGTTGGAATGATACAGTCACTCATATCAATTCCGTTTTCCCAGATCATGAGAAGATCTTCCGGCATCCCAACGCCCATGACGTAGCGGGGTTTATCTTTTGGCATGAGAGGAGCAGTAAATTTAACTACCTTCTCCATCAGGTCTGTACCTTCATTTACGGAAACTCCACCAATCGCATAGCCAGGTAAATTTCTGCTCGTTACTTCTTCAATACATTTTTCACGATACTTTTCATAAATACCACCTTGAACAATTCCGAAAAGTGCTTGATTAGGTTTGGTCCAAGCATTGATACAGCGGTCAAGCCAGCGATGAGTTCGGGCAATTGATTCTTCTACATACTTTTCCGTCGCCGGGAACGGGATACATTCATCAAAGGCCATCATGATATCAGAACCGAGATTCTGCTGAACTTGAATAGAAATTTCAGGGGTGAGAAGAACGTTCTCGCCCTTTGCACCTTTGAAGTTTGCGCCTTCTTCGGTGATAGAGTTTTTTTGAAGTGAGAACACCTGAAAGCCACCTGAATCAGTTAAGATCGGTCGGTCCCAGGCCATAAATTTATGTAGACCACCAGCTTTTGCAATAAGTTCTGATCCTGGTGTTAAATGCAAATGATAAGTATTCGAGAGCATTATCTGGATATTCATATCAACCAATTCTTTTGGCTGAAGTGCTTTGATAGCACCATGAGTTCCTACTGGCATAAAGACCGGAGTCTCAATATCACCATGTGGTGTATGAATTATTCCGGCGCGAGCACCTGAATGTTTGTCTACGTGTTGAAGAGTGAAATTAAAATGCTGATTTACATCTGAACGGACATTCATTTTAGAACTTTCCTTGGCATTAGTTGTTTTCCAGAGGCCTAAGCCCCGGCATTTCCAGTAAGGATTTTTGTTATGCGCGGACCTTATCAAATCCTTTTGCCTTTGTTGAGCCTTTTCCTAGTCAGAGTAGATCTTACAGACCTGTGTCCCATCCGTATGAATGTAGAAATTCTCAGGGTTTATGATGGAGATACAGTGCTAGTGAAGAGGGGAAGTTATGAATATAAAGTGCGTTTGTCCCGAATCGACGCCCCTGAAAAAGGACAGCCTTTTTTGGCAAAGAGTGGAGATGCCGGTGCTTTATCCAAAAAATGCCTCACTAACTTGTTAAGACCAACAGGGGAGCTTGAGATTTATGGACTGGATATTTATGGCCGAATTTTAGGAGACATAGATCGAGTCAGCTTTAAACTTATTGAAAACGGATGCGTGAGTCTTTATCC
>JBILYY010000226.1:0-4441 GCA_044377495.1 Bacteriovoracaceae bacterium
TTTTCCTAAGCCTGGATGAATAAATGAGTGAACTTATTTTAGTGCCGACTCCCATACAAGAAGAATTGCCTTTGGAGCCGGTTGCTCAAGCAAGACTTCTTGAAGATGCCCTTAAAGCAGATGTCATTATTCTAGTAGAAGAACATAAAATTGGAAGACAACGTTGGCTTAAGTGGGGCCTTCCGCGTGAAGCGATCGAAAAATTTGTTTTATTTAATGAGCACACACAAGAAAAAATTCAGTCTGATATAATTAAAGAGTTAAGTAATGGCAAAAGAGTTTATCTCTTAAGTGATTGTGGTTTGCCGGCATTCTGTGATCCGGGCCAACGGTTAGTCGATGCTTGCCATAAAAAAAGAATAAAAGTTACAGCCACTCCTTATCCCAATTCTGTGTCTCTTGCTCTTGCACTCTCTGGATTTTCTCATGGTAGTTTCGTATTTTCTGGATTTGTTCCAGTAAAAGAACCGGAGCGAAGTGATTGGATAAAAAAAGAATTGAAACGACCTGAAACTTTGATTTGGATGGATACACCTTATCGCCTTAAAAAACTTCTTGGGGATTTAGTGAAGCTTAATCCTGATCGTGATATTTTTCTTGGGTGCGATCTTGGCGGTAAAGAAGAGTTTTTAATCCGTGGAAACGTTCCGGCCGTATTAAAAGGCATAGGCGAAAAAGAAAAACGAGAGTTTGTAATGGTTATTAGTCCAAAGAAATAGAGCTATTGTGGAAGCTTTTCCTCAAGAGAATCTATTATTTGTCTGATTATTTGCCAGTCTCCATTTATTTTAAACTGCTCTATATCCTGATATATTTCCTGAATAATTCCCTTTGCAATATCAGTGGCACCTTGAACCCCGTAAAGATGAGTGTAAGTAAGCTTGGAGCTTTGTTGGTCTTTTCCGGGTGTCTTACCTAAGTCATTTATGTTCGATGTGACATCAAGAATATCATCTATGATTTGAAACAATAAGCCGATTCTTTGCCCAATAGATTTAACTTGGCATTTATGTTTTTGAATAAACTGATTATCGTCATGCGAGAACAGTCCTGCAATACAGCTCCAGGTTATGAGCGCTCCAGTTTTAAGTTTATGGATATTAGCTAAAATACTCTTCAGTGATTCATTATCAAATCTTGAAAGATCTTTAGCTTGGTATTCCATATCAAGTGACTGGCCCTTAATCATTCCTTCATGTCCACTTGCTTCCATGAGTAAGGCGACAATATCGATTATTTTGTTTGGCTCTACTTGCAAAAGACGTAACTCTTTAATGAGAAATTCTGGCGCCATATTAAGCAGAGCATCTCCTGATAAAATCGCATGCGCCTCACCAAAAACTTTATGATTCGTTGGCCTTCCCCGTCTCATGTCATCATTGTCCATGGCAGGTAAATCATCATGAATTAAAGAATAAGAGTGGACCATTTCGATTGCCACGGCAAAACGAAGCGCCTGATCTTGGTTACCACTAAATGCTTGTGCGAATCCAAGACATAAAAGTGGTCTGATTCTTTTACCTTCACTTAAAAGTGAGTAATGAACTGCTTCGTTGATTAACGAAGGAAGAGGGAAATAGCTCTTGGTCTTCTCAACCAGAAAGTTTTCAAAAAGGTCTGATTGTTGATTAAAATCCATTGACCCGATTATGGCCTCAAGCGGTTTGTTTTAACAAGGTATGAATTTAACCTTACCAAGGAGCGATATTAGCATAATTTCAAGTAGATAGCTAAATGATTAACTGCAAGGAACACCATGACTTTTGATGCCATTCTTGGTAATTCATGGTCATGTCAAAGACCCTGTATTCTCCTGATTCATTTGAGGTATCTCAAAGGAAAAAGGATCACATTGAGTTGACTCATAAATCAAAAACTTCAGCTGCAACTGTTGATGGACGTTTTAATTATGAACCCTTGTTTTTTACTCATCCTGAACCAAGCGAAACTTGGTTATCACCATTTTTAGGTTTTAATCTTGATTACCCAATTTGGGTTTCTAGCATGACTGGTGGGATTGAAAAATCTCAATTAATAAATCACAACCTGGCCAAGCTTTGCGGTGAGTTCAAACTTGGTATGGGTCTCGGATCATGTCGTTCACTTCTTAATAGTTCAGACAGACTAAGTGATTTTTCTGTTCGTAAATATCTTGGAGATCAGCCCTTATTTGCCAATATTGGCTATGCTCAGGTTGAGGAGTTATTTCTCAGTAATCAATTCCAGCTTCTGCATGATCTAGTTAATAAAGTTGAGGCCAATGGCCTGATCATTCATTTGAATCCGCTCCAGGAGTGGTTTCAACCTAATGGTGATAAATATAAAATGAATCCGCTCACGACACTAAAGAACTTTCTTGAAGAGAGTTCTTACCCTGTACTCATTAAGGAAGTGGGTCAGGGCATGGGGCCAAAAAGTTTAAAAGCACTTTTGGATTTGCCAATCGCTGGCATTGAACTAGGCGCCTACGGCGGTACCAACTTTTCTTTACTTGAAAATCTTAGATCCGCAAATGAAGCAGAATATAAAAAGCCTTTCATTCATGTTGGGCATACAGCATTTGAGATGGTGGAAATCTTAAATGCTCTTCCAAATAAAGGTAAAGAATTTATTATTTCAGGCGGAATGAAAACGGTTTTAGATGGATTTGAATTAAAGGCCAAATTGAAATCTCCCTCACTTATTGGCATGGCATCTACATTCCTCGGCCCAGCGCAAGAGAGTTATGACGTCCTACGCGAGCATTTTTTAGAAATGAGAGAAGCCTTGCTTGTTGCCAAGAAAATTTTAAATCTCAAGGAGAATCAATGAAAGCAGTTAGTGGCTTTTCAAAGATGTCAAAAGAAGAAAAAATAAGCTGGCTATCCAGTCAGCTGGACGGCGATGCGAAGAATATGGTCAATCAAATGCCTATCTATTGGCACCATGATGGCGCGATTCAAAAGCGCTTAGATGAGTTTTCTGAAAACACGCTTACTAATTTTGATATGCCTTTCGGAATTGCACCAAACTTTTTGATTAATGGTAAGACATATTCTGTACCAATGGTAATAGAAGAATCCTCAGTTGTTGCAGCTGCCTCTTTAGGAGCGAAATTCTGGTATGAAAGAGGTGGTTTCACGACGAAAGTTCTTTCGATAAAGAAAGTTGGGCAAATTCATTTCTTATGGCAGGGTAAAAAAGAAAATCTTTTTAATTTCTTTAAAAACAACAAAATGGATCTGCTTAACTCTGCTAAGCATCTTGCCAAGAATATGGAGCAACGGGGCGGCGGAGTTCTTTCGTTTGAATTAATTGATCTCACAGAAAAAATGGAAAATTATTTTCAATTTAAGCTAGAGTTTGATACCTGCGATGCCATGGGTGCTAACTTTATTAATTCAATCCTTGAAGAAGTATCTGCGGTATTTAAAAGTAAAGTTAGTGTCGAAGATTCATTTTCAGCATCTGAAAAAGATGTACAGGTGATAATGTGCATCCTCTCAAACTATACTCCTGAATGCTTAGTTGAATGTTCTGTTCAATGTCCTGTTGAGGAGCTTGGAACCATCAATGGTTTGGGGCCCCGACAGTTTGCGGAACGTTTTGCTGCGGCCGTAAGAATTGCAGAAGTTGATACGGGTCGTGCAGTGACTCACAATAAAGGAATCATGAATGGGATTGATTCAGTCGTTTTAGCTACGGGTAATGATTTTAGAGCGATTGAGGCCTGTGCCCACGCCTATGCAGCTAGGGATGGACAGTACCGGTCTCTTTCTCAAGTTGAACTGACTCAAGATACATTTAAGTTTAGCCTCACCATTCCGCTTGCAGTTGGAACCGTAGGTGGACTAACTACGCTTCATCCGCTGGCAAAAACATCATTAGCGATTTTAGAGAAACCATCGGCCAAGGAGCTGATGCAAGTTATAGCTGCAGTTGGGCTTGCTCAAAATTTTGGAGCGGTTAAATCACTGGTTACGACCGGGATCCAAAAGGGTCATATGAAGTTACATCTGCTCAATGTTTTTAATCAGCTAGGAGCAACATCTGTGCAAATTGAGAAAGGTAAGGAATATTTCGCTGATAAAGTAGTTTCGTTCACTGCTGTCAGAGACTTTCTTGAATTAACCAAGCAGCTTCAATGAGAACTTCTATGGATGATCAATATTTTTACGGCCATGGTAAACTTCTTTTAACGGGTGAGTATTTCGTTCTTGATGGTGCTATGGCACTAGCACTTCCTACGACTGTTGGTCAGTCCATGAAAGTTCGATACCGCCATTCCTATCAACCTACCTTAAACTGGAAGAGTGTTGATCACACGGGCAAGGTTTGGTTTGAATCAGATTATGAGTTTTGGCATTTTAAACCAATAAAAAATCAAGAAAATGAGAAACAAGATTTTGTGCATCAGGTTCTTTCGGCCGTTAGAATGCAAAATCCACATTTTCTTCGGGAT
>JBILYY010000227.1:0-4347 GCA_044377495.1 Bacteriovoracaceae bacterium
ATTCTCTAACTGATCATAAGGGAATCTTTGGAAAGGGATGGGCGAGTGACCTTGAGTCTAAAATTGAATTTCTATCAGATAGCTCTGTTGCAGTAGTTCCGTATGGCGCAGGCAGAGTTAGGGTTTTTGAAACTCAGGAATTTAAGATTGACCCAGATTGGAAACTCCCTAATCAGATTGATGTGAAGGAAAAAATTATTGCTCAATTAAAGAGTGATAAAGTTTTTCGTTATAAATGGCTTAAGGAAAATAATTATCTTTCTGCCAAAATGGGCCAACCTTTTTCCCTTATGACCTTAGGGACTGAAACTTTATCTTTTCAAAAAAATCAGTGGTACTTTAAAAACTCATCAGGCGAGACATGGATTTTTAATGCCACCGGAAAGCTTGTGGGAATGAATATTCCCGGAGGCGGAGATTGGCAGATTACTTACAAAGATAATCGACCTGACTCCTTAAGGAATAATCAACGCATCTATTTAATTTCTTATGATAGTGATGGATTAATTCAAAAAATTGAGTTTAAAAAAAATAAAATAACTTATCAGTTTCAGAAAGGATATCTGCAAGAAAGCGTAGATGCGACAGCTCAAAAGTTTTTCTACGGTCAATCTAGTATCGGTCAACTTGAATCGATTAAAGGTTCGGGTATTGATTATCATTTTACATATCTTCCAAGTACTGGCCGTATCATTAAAGTTGTAGAAAATGATTCAACAACGACTTACTCGTATGATGAAAAGAAAATATCTGGTGACGAAGTTTTTATAACCACAATCAAAGATAATAAGGGTGTAGAGAAAGTTGAGTACACTTACACTGGTTTAGAAAACACTCGATATTTGTCAAAGCTCAGAGAGATAAAGGGTGACTTAATTACTGAAACACAATTTAACTCTGCTCGCCAGCCGATTAAAATTGTTTCACCCCAATCAGTTCAGGAAATATTTTACGACCAGTTTGGCAGAATCATTGAAATCAAAAACGGCGGAGAAGTGACTGGGAAGATTACCAGAGACGCTCAGTCGGGAAAGATCACTGAAATCACCGATCGCAACCAGTTAAGGAAATTTTCTTATAACCCTCAGGGAAAGATAGCTACTGTTGATTTAAGCGATGGTGCCAGATTAAGTTTCACCTATAATCCTGATGGCTTTATTCAAACAGCTGATCTTACTGATTTAAAGGGTATCTCAGAAGGCCTCTTAACTCCCATTTATGAGGGTAAAACAGTGACCAAGGTCTTAATTGATGGGAAGGTTCCTTCAAATTCTGCTGATAAATTACGGGCCATCAGATTCTATCAGGTTATTCAGGAAGCTACATCGCTGCCAAAATTCTGAACTTAGTTGGCATAAAGACGGGGCAGTTTTTTCTCAAAATGCCACTCAAAACCCTTAATTTCCTCCTAGCGGTGATTTCATCTAAAATAGAGTGAAGGCGGTGGATTATATGAAATATTTGTTTGTTTTTAGTCTTTTGATTAATGTGTCTTATGCTCAAACAGGTATTAAAACCACTCCGCCAGAGAAACGTGTTTTGATTTGTTGTGGAAAAGCAACCAACATCACGACTGCACCAGCTGTCACGCCCGTTTCAACTACTAAATCATCTACGGGTTCTAAACACTAATTATGAAAAAATTATTACCACTATTTCTTACTTCAATTCTATTCACCCAATACGTTGCTGCGCAGACTCCATCGCTCCACTCAGTTAGCGAATGGTCAAAGCAGAAGGCGCTCTATGAAGCCAGGAAGATGGCTGACCCAAATGCCAAAATCGAACGTCCTGAAATTTTAGATAATTATAAATCTGAAATTTCAGATAATGATAAATCTGAAATTGGAACTTTTTTTCTTCTTCATTCAATGGCACAAAAAGGTCTTATAGGAAAATCTGCCGGTATTTGTGTGAACTACATTAAAGGTGAAGATGGTAGCGGCGATAAAATTTCATTCGGAATTAAGGGTGCTGCCGACAATGTTGGTTCAGCTGATTGCGATAAATTACCAGAGATAACCAAGGCCAAGCCTATTGTCGAACAAATGGGGAAATTCTTTGCCAAAGGGTGTGCCGGAAAAACTGATTGCATGACAGTTAATGTAACAGGATATTCAGATGGAATCAGGCAAAAAGATGCGACAGATCCTGCTAAATCATTGGCATTCAATCAAAATCTAGCGCTGAACAGAGCACAATGTTACGAAAAAACAATGATGGATGCGGATCTGAAAAAATTTGGAAAATTTCATCCAGAAGGTCGCTCATCTAAATATGGGCAATACCTTTATATTATGCAAAAGGCATACAAATCTGATTCAAAAAAGTTTATTGAGAGTCTTTCACAAACTGACAAAGATTTTTTCGAGCCTCTTTATAAAAAACATGGCTCAAAATATTCCACTCGATGTGATCGCCGACGAGTAACAGTGATGGATTTTGAATTCAATTCTAGTCAGGTTTCAGTCAATCAAGAAATCGGAAAAACAGGACCCAATTTATATTCTGGTGGTCAGGAATTTAGTAAGGCCTCATTCATGGATGCGGCATTGCAGCTGGCCAGTGTGACAAAAGAAAATATAACTCTAAAAGATGATGCTTCACTAGATATTACTATTAATCAACTTCTTAAGAAAAATGGTATCACTGATCCTGCGGTTATTAATAATTGCAAAAATTCTCAGACTCGGAGTGCTTTAAAATACTTTTCGGCTCGTATTAATGGGTTGTCGCCTGCTGATTTAAAAGATTTTTATGCAAAAGTGGACGGAGGAAATCACGCAAAAATTATGGCAACTGCGGTTGCGGAAAACCCTAATGCCAAAGTTGCTGGGGACTACAGCAACCCTGTTTCTTCAGAAGGTAAACTTTTTAAAGAAATGACAGATTATTTTGATCCCTTTAAGAGATCAAAATCAACATTTATGAAACAGGATTTTCGCTATCCAGGCCTTGCTTCTGGTGGGATATCATCAACTCCGTTGAATTGTTTTAGTGCTAAAAATGCTGCTCAAAACCTTTTGAATAATGATCCGGATCGCTTATCTAAGGCCTGCAAACCAGTTGGTCAAAACACCGTAGGTGGTAAACTCCACGTGGATTTTGATGCAAAAAAAGATTTGCACATTGGGTGTCAAAACTGTGGATCCGGTATGACCCTTGTTGATATTGGTGGTGGGAAATTTGCCCACAGCTATGGTCCCAGAGATAATCAAAGTATGAAATCAGGCAGCAGGCCTCATTTGGATGCATTAAAAAAGTACCCACTTTCTCCGGAACAGATCAATACTTTTTCTGAAGAGCTTCTTACTTTTGAAATTGGCCCTGTCACAAATACGACTTATATGACTAAAGGAGTATTAAAGCCGGTAGTACAAAAATGTGTTGATGGTATAAAAAACTTTCAAGCGGCCCTAAAAGAAATGGTTGGGTCTGATGCTATTAAGAAAAAAATATCGAGCAGTGAAATTAATTTCAATCTATTGCTTTATAAATTTAATGCCATTTCAGTCTCTTCTGCGGCCTGCAAGGAAATCATCACAAATAATTTAAAGCTAAGCCCGGAATCAGCGGCGCAGTTCCCTAAACTCTTTACTCCGAAAAGTTCTTATTTACGCGATTACATGACTGCCTCTTATCAAAAGAAATATGCCAAAAATGCAGCTGAAGTTGCTGACCCGGCCATTGCTTATGATCTTTTAAGAAACCCACAAAACCATTATCCTGATAAATATTTCTCTGTTCAGGGACTTTTACATGATTCGAAAGAACAATCATCTCACATGACCATGGGTGGATTAAAATCACCTTCATATTACATATTGAAAGATTGTAACTGTAGTGATCCTGATCTCTTGGATAAAGTTGCCAAAAATGGAGAATTTCACCAGATGGACGTTGTTCCACTAAAGGATGAAGTTGCATCTAGCGGTGACGCTTGTATTGTTTCATTGCCCATTCCAACTTCATGCATGGTGGAAATCACTACTGCCGATGATGGATCCAAACCCATTATTAAAGACCCTGTCATTAATTGGCTTGATGCCGATGGTGCCGATGTAAGTTCTGTTCTTAAGGGTGGGCTTGTTGATTTGAATAAAAAAATAAATGAACTGAACTCAAATTTTGATTTTGATAATTCATGTCCTCCAGGTGATGCCTTGGCCAAAGCTGAGGCGGTTGTGAAAAGTCTGGGTTGTGGTGAAAATGATGACATCAAACTTCCGCATCCAGAAGATGAGTTCGCAGACTGCAAAGAATAAAAAAAAAGGCCCTCTTTCGAGGGCCCTTTTTTTATTTAAATCGCTTAATTTCACCATTCTTCAGTTTGGTTTTATATTCAAC
>JBILYY010000101.1:0-12116 GCA_044377495.1 Bacteriovoracaceae bacterium
GAGCTTACCGAGCGTTTTTACCGGGATTTAGAGTTTGGCACGGGTGGCCTTCGTGCCCCTATGGGCATGGGCCCAAATAGAATGAATCGATATAATATTCGTCGGGCAACTCAGGCCATGAGCCAGATGATCATTAAAAAGTTTGGTGGAGGCTCAGCAGTTATTGGCTACGATTCAAGAAACCTCTCAAAAGAATTTGCACTTGAGGCCGCAGGAGTATTTGCAGCCAATGGAATTAAGGCCCATGTGTTCCGTGTCCTTTTACCCGTTCCCATGTTATCTTTCGGCGTTCGTTATTTTAAGGCCCAAGCTGGAATCATGATAACGGCCAGTCACAATCCACCAATCTATAATGGTTTTAAAGCATACTGGGACGATGGAGCGCAAGTTGTTCCTCCAGTGGATAAAGAAATTATCAACGCATATAACGACCTAACAGACTGGCAAACAATTAAGTATATGCCATTTGAAGAAGCTCTCACAAAAGGGCTCGCCGTATGGACTGATGAAAAAGTTGAAGAAGCTTTTTATCAGGTGGTTGAGAATAAAGTCATTCAAGATCTGAACATGTGTAAGGATCACGGCTCTAAACTTTCTGTTGTCTACACGGCCCTACATGGAACCGGAGAGGTTCCTTGCACATACATTTTGAAACGTTTGGGTTTTGAAAAAACTCACAGCATAGAAGAGCAATCAAAACCTGATGGAAACTTTCCAACGGTAAAATCACCAAATCCAGAAGATCCAAACGCATTAAAACTTGCGACTGATTATATGCTGAAAAATAATGCTGATATTGTTTATGGAACAGATCCAGATTGTGATCGTTTAGGAGTTGTCGTAAATAATCACGGTGAGCCGGTTATCATTAATGGGAATCAGATCGCGGCCCTGATGCTTTATTATGTTTTCAAGAAAAAAACAGAAATGAAGAAACTTCCAGAGAACCCACTTGTCGTAAAATCAATTGTCACCTCCCCAATCCAGAACGCCATTGTGGAATCATTTGGTGGAACAGTCATGGACACATTGACCGGTTTCAAATGGATGGCGGCACTTATTCGTGAATTGGAAGATAAAAAATCAAAATATAATTTTGTTTTTGCTTCCGAAGAATCTTTTGGTTATATGCCTCACGCAGAAAGCAGAGACAAAGATGGCATTAGTTCAGTGGCGATAATGTCAGAGGTTGCTTTGTACTTTAAACTTCAAGGTAAAAACCTGATAGAAGCTTTAGACGAAATTTATACGAAATACGGTTTCTACTATGAATCGCTCCTATGTAAGGATTATGAGGGCATAGTTGGATCTCAAAAAATTTCACGAATCATGGACTTCTTCAGAAAATTCCCAGAGTCTTCTTTTGCTGGAGAAAAAATCTCTTCAAAAGAAGATTATGAACTTGGTTTAAACCTACCGAAGAGCAATGTTCTAAGTTTTACTTTTGAAAGTGGGAATAAACTTTTCCTTCGTCCATCCGGAACAGAACCTAAAATTAAATTTTATGTAATGGTGAGAGAAACAGAGGGGGACCTTGAAACAAAGAAGAAATCCGCTCTCAAAAAAGTAAAAATGATTGAAGATAGAATCTCAGAGTATTGCGAGAGAATATAAATGGAAAAAGTAATTGTCCTTTTAAGTGGTGGAATGGATTCCTTAGTTTGCGCAGGCCTTGCGACGAGAGACCATCAAATTGTTTACGCTCTTCATTTGAATTATGGACAAAAGACGTCTTCACGTGAACATATATCTTTTGATGAAATTTGCAATCACTACAAAATCCCTCTAGAGAGAAGAAAAATTATCGATATGACTTTTCTGCAACAGATCGGTGGGAGTTCACTCACTGATGAAACTATTGCAGTTAAATCTTACAAAGGTGACTCGTCTGTCATTCCTGATTCCTATGTTCCTTTTCGCAATTCAATAATTCTTTCTCTCGCCGTGTCTTGGGCAGAAGTAATTGGCGCCACAAAGCTTTATATCGGCGCTAATCATGAGGACTCTCCCGGTTACCCAGATTGTCGTCCCAGTTACTATGAAGCTTTTAACAAAGTGATCAAAGAAGGAACGAAGGCCGGAAATATTGAAATCCTAACGCCGGTTATAAGTATGAAAAAACGAGATATCGTTCTCAAAGGTAAAGAATTAAATGTGCCTTTTAACTTGAGTTGGTCTTGCTATAAAAGTTCTGCCAAGGCTTGTGGGCAGTGTGACTCATGTGCTTTAAGGATCAGAGGGTTCAAAGAAGCTGGAATTACTGACCCTATTGACTACCAGCAGGTCTGATTTAAACTCAAGACGTTGTTAAATTTCAAAGGGAGAGAATCATGAAAATTCTATTAGTTGCAACGTTATTAATATCTACTGCCTATGCTGATCAAAAAGAAGAAAACATCGCTACTATCAAGGCGAGTATCTCCGCAAATATTGATCAAAGAATAGCCCAACTTCAAACTTTTAAGAGCTGCGTTCAGGGCGCAAGTGGACACGAACAATTAAAGGCCTGCAGAGAAGCAAACAAATCAGCCATGATGAAGCTCCATGAAGAGAATAAAGGCGAGAGAGAAGAATGGAAAGCTGGCAGACAAGAAAGAAAAGCCAAAAATAAAGAAGAAAAAAAATCCAACTAAGTAACTAGGGCCTCGAAAGAGGCCCTTCTTTTATTCAGCTTATCGTTTTTTCAGGCTCTCCAAAGCCTTTATGATCTTCCTGAAGTTTACGTAGTCATACCGACTATGGCACTTAAGTAGAAAATCATCCATTGTAGGCTCATCATCTAAAAGAAAGTAATACGAAAAATCATTTGCCACTATAAATAAAGCCGAGAGTGGTGAAATTCTGTCCGCTTTTATCCGCAAAGGAAATCCGAGGCCATCTGGTTGTTCATGATGTTGATGGGCCAAGGCATCCGTATCCGGAGGGGCACTTGTAAAATATCGCTTTATTAAATTAGCTGCATCTTTTGGATGTGATAAGAAGATCTTTTGATCTTCATCACTAAGAGTACTTTTTATCTTTTCAAATTCTTGCATCCCTCTAATCATTAGGAGTTCTGGTTTTACTGCAAGCGTAAGGTCACAAAGAACACTTGCGTAAACGAGTTTATCCATAGTAGTTTTCGAGATCCAGTCTAACTGCTTAGCAAGGATGCATGAGACAACACTTGTTAAATTCATTTTCTGAGTAAAAAAGGCATGTTCATTTTTATGCTGTTTTAGAATTAAAAGAGTTTGTTCAATCTTTTGTTCCTTAGTAATGAGGGCGCGAATATTTCCAATTGCTTTTTCAATATCCTGTTTAAAGTCCCCATCAACGTGAACTTCATCGTCAATTCGAAGAATCTTTTGTTCAAAGCGTTTTTCAGGGGTATCGCTCGCACCACGAAGAATAAATCGAAAGTTACTTGCCTTAAGGAAAATATTAATTTGTTTTTGAATTTGACTCAAAACCCACATCGCAGTTTCACGACTAACATAAAGATACTCGATACCTTTTTCCTTATATTTTTTTATATCTAGGACATTCGTATTATCATTTTCATTAAAGATCTTAATGAACTTTTCCGAACTTAAACGAATAAAAAGGTCTTTATTAATTCCATCGAGCTTGCTTAGAAAGTCTATATTGATTCGACAATATGGTGATTCATTGATGTATGGTGAATCAGCAAAAAGAGATTGGGCCTCAATAACCAGTTCTCCTGGCAAATTTGATTCCTGCATAAGTTTAACTTGATGAAAATCTTTAAGAATATCTTTTGCCTCTGCTCGGATTTCATCGACCAAAATAACAATCCGAACAAATTTAGAGTGTTCTTTGAGGTAACCAACAAAGTCCTCTAAAAGATAAGCATTGGGTGTGTAATCATAAACAATCATACTTGGTCTATGATCGACATTCCTCAGAAATGAAAGCGCCTGCTCCTCAGATTCAAGTTCAGTGACTTCTGCATCAAGAAGAGTTTCAAGTACAAACTTAAGAATCCCTCGCATGTAGGGCGAGGATGATACAACAAGAAATGTCATCTTCGCTGTAACTTTTGTCATGTTAGTAGAGTTGGACAAAGTCACCTTCAGTGACTGATCCACCTGAATGAAGAATACAGATCGCTCCGTCTTCCCCAAAATAATCTACAACTTCGAGCGTGCCTTTTACTTCGCCTTGAGAGGTACCAATCATGGCACCTGACTCAGGGTCGTAGACTTCTTGTCCTTCAGTAATGACCTTCATTATATCGCCCAGATTTATACCAGAAGAACGACCAGCATTAAGATAAATTTTAGTTCCAATAATTTTAGCGACTCGACCCATCCAATCTAAACGCGAACCAAGTTGAATAATTTTGGGTACAAACTTTCTTACGGCGACTTTAACTGAATAACGAAGAAGTTCCTGACGATAAGCGAGGTTATCCTCGGTCTCTCCTTGATAAAATTTTAAGTTATCATCAGATATATTACCGTCGACTGTTTCAGTAAAAAGCTCCTTATTAGCAAGCACATCATAGGCCTTAATTTCAACAAACGTTTCAGCAAGTGATTTTACTTTTCTCACAAAACCTATTTCATCACTTTTTTGTCGAACTCTTGCCTCTTTAATCCTTCCAAAAACGACAATGTTTACGCCTGACATTTTTGCTTTTCGTGCCAGTTGAACTAATTTGACTCCACCGCCGGCATAAACTTCCTTGGAATTTCCAAAAATACTTTCTGCTTCACTATCAATTAAAAACTCTCGCGACTTACTAACTTCTCTTCGAAATTCTTCAGTACCAACGATTGCAAGATCTTCACCACCCATGGGTGACTCATTATAAAAAGTTAGCAGGGCAATTTTCTTTTTGATCGGACTGAACTGTGACACGCGGTTTAGATTCCCGGCCTGATTAATTGGTCTTCTCCGGTTTATTGGTGCACATGATTGTATAAATACGAAGGCCACTAAAAATAGTGAAACGGGCCAAGTTAATTGCAGCATCATTATCCTCAAAGTTATTCAGTAACAAACTTTATTACGTGGTGAATTCCTGTAAATTCATTCACTAACGTATAACCATGAGTCAATTTTACCTCTTTTATGCCCGACAATATATGTGTAAACGATTTTTCCTCACCTTGATAAAAACAAAGAAGGTTGGCCTCATCTTTAGAGAAGGTCTGAAGAACAATTTCTAAACCCAACGAAGTTCCTCGGGTTTTAAGCAATTCAGTTAGTTGTAAGACGTCACCAAGGTGCTTATATCCTTTTAAAACCAACTTAGATGCTCGGTTTAGTCCCGACTTTTGCTCCAACAATTTTTTAAACTGCATAAACGAAGTTAAAGGCGATCGATATAGAGAACTAACAATCCCGGAATTTAGCGCCTTCTGATCCAAACGCCGAAAAGTTCTTTTCTCAAGAGGCAGGGGAAAGCTTCCCAAAACCCTCTTTGTCGTCAGGTCGTGAAGCAGAGTGCGCCCCTCCCATTGAATATCAGTCTCCTGTAGGTTTTCAAGAACCACAGTTCTTTTAACTTTAAGATTAACTACTAAAAAAACTGCATTCCTAAATTCTTCAGGAATAGAAATCCCATCCAAATGGCTCTCAGACCATTTGTGAAAGAAGTTCATGCAATCTAATTCACAACCCACAACCTCTTCAACAGTTGATGGGAGATTCTCGTTAAACCATTTCAGCCATGATTTATTAAGGGGATTAATAAAGATTTTATCACTCTCAACGCCAAGATCCTGCCAGGTAAAGTCTTGCGGTTCAATTTCAGTAATTAAAATAATTTTACCAATAGGTTTACTCTCACCTTTGATGATTTTGTTTAAAAGCCTTTCCAACTTATTCTTATCTATATCAACATTAACTTTAGCGGCCCAAGTATTTGGATCTGCCTGATTCTGTTTAATAAGTCCAAAGGTGTATGAGCGTAGCACTTCGGAAGTCCGAGAGAATCCAACAAGCAAAGCATGCTTATCATTTTCCAAAGTAGTAAAGAATGCAATCCTTTCGGCTTCTGAAAGACTCTCTTTGTAGTTAGCACCAAATTTTTCAACGATTTTATTTTCTTTATATTTATTAAAATAATCAGCAAAAAGAATCTTCAATTTTTCTTGAAACTCATCAAAACTATACCCAAGCTCCGGTATCGCTTTTTCAAAACTTTTTAACGTTGCCAAATGAAGCAATTCTTTTTTTGCCTCCGCTTCGCTCGTAACTTTCAGTGTTTCATTTAATTCAACCGTGTTGATTAACTGGGCCCAAGATACATTCGTGGTCAAAATCAAAACGAGTAGAAGGTATTTCACTGGCGGAGTTCCTCTGCTTTTCCATCTATAATAAATGAAACGGAGTTGGTATTTAAAAGTTCATTCAACCTAGCTGCCATTTGGGGCGAAGGGCTTACTAAAAAGTTATCATCTAGAGACATACGAGCTCGTCCCTCAGGCGATTCAAAAATAAAATGAACAGGAACAGATCCGCGATAACTTAATACAATTTGCTTGAGTTGAGTTAGTGAGTGAGGGTTTAAATGATTCAAGGGAACACTTACTCTCACTGATGTTACACGGTCGTCCGACTCTTCTTTAAGTAAGCTAACCTTGCTAGGATAAAACTTTTTAGGATCTTCCGCTAGGTTTACCACGCCATTTAAAAGAAGCGGTTCGTCTTGAGAAAGAAATTGTTGAAATTCTGCATACACTCTCGGAAAGAAAAGGCATTCAATTTTGCCAGACAAATCTTCAAAAGTGACAAATGCCATCTTGTCACCTTTCTTGGTCAGAATCACTTTGTTCTCAGAAATCATGCCGGCAATAATCATGCTACGTTTACTTGGATCATTTGCATCTCCCAGACGAGGATTAAATCCTTCAGGCTTAGCAACAGTTGGAAGATCCTGTATGGAAGCTATGTTCATGCTGGTGAGCTTAGTCATGATCTCTTTGAATCTCATCAACGGATGTCCAGAAACATAAATCCCTAGAAGTTCTGCCTCTAGAGATAATTTTTGCTTTTCATCAAATTCTTGCGATTCATTAATGTTAAGTTGTTCTTCAGACGTTTGAACCGTTTCACCAAGATCAAAAAGCGATGTTTGACCCATCAATTTCTCTTCTTGCTTTTTCTCAGCGAACGTAACGATGAACTCCATATTATCTAAAAGCGTTTTGCGATTATATTTTTCAGATGTATCGAATGCCCCTACTTTAATCAACGCTTCTAATACTCGCTTATTTACGGCTTTTAGATTTATCCGCTCACAGAAATCTATAAAGCCCTTAAAGTTACCATTTTCACTACGTTCACGAACTATTTCTTCTACTGCCGATTCGCCGATACCCTTAACAGCACCTAAGCCGAAGCGAATGGTTTGCCCGATAACGTTAAAGAGCCATAGCGATTCATTTACATCAGGAGGAAGAATGGAGATACCAAAGTTTTTCGCTTCTTGAATATAGGCAGTTATTTTATCTTTGTTGTTTATCTCTGTACCCAAGAGCGCTGCAAAGAACTGGGCCGGATAATAGTGTTTAAGAAATGCTGTCTGATAAGAAATTACCGAGTAGGCCACGGCGTGCGACTTATTGAATCCGTATTCAGCGAACTTTTCCATGAGTTCAAACAACGCAATGGCCTTGTCCTGGTCAAATCCCCTACCGACGGCACCTTTTCTGAAGATCTCTTTATGCATCTGCATTTCTTCAGCTTTCTTTTTACCCATCGCCCGGCGAAGCATGTCTGCTTGTCCAAGTGAGTAACCGGCCACCACGCGCGCAATGTTCATTACCTGTTCTTGGTAAACAATAATGCCGTAGGTATCTTTAAGAACTGGTTTAAGTTCTTCGAAAGAATATATTTCAGGCTTTTGACCATGCTTGATTTCCGCAAATTCATGATGCATGCCAGAGCCCATAGGTCCTGGACGATAGAGTGCATTGATCGCAGTAATATCATCAATTGAATCTGGCTTAATTCTCTTACAAAGGTCCTGCATTCCGGAAGACTCTAGTTGGAACACCCCAACAGTATCGCCCTCAGAAATCAGTTTATAAACCGAGGTATCGCGGTAGTCGATAAACTCAATATCAAAATCAGGCTTTAGATCTCGCTGGATTAATTTTGAAGCATTGGAAATAACGGTAAGTGTTTTGAGTCCTAAGAAGTCAAACTTTACCAGACCGATTTTTTCTGAGAAATCTTTATCAAATTGCACAACCTGCTCACCCTTGGAGCCTCTAAAAAGAGGGCAATAAGACACAAGTGGTTCATTCGTAATAATTACACCGGCCGCGTGAATTCCCGCGTGGCGGTTTAATCCCTCAAGACGTTTTCCAATTTGCAAAATTCTTCTAATCTTAGGATCATTATCTTCAAGTTCTTTTAATTTTGGCTCTTTATCAATGGCTTCCTGAAGTCCAATTCCCAATTCTTCAGGAATCAACTTTGCCAAAGCGTCAGCTTCTGAATAAGGAAGAGCAAATACCCGGGATACATCTCTCAGAACTGCTTTGGCCGACAGAGTTCCAAAAGTGATGATCTGTCCGACCTTATCTTCACCATATTTTTTTGTGACGTATTCAATCACCTCTTGGCGGCGTTCCTGACAAAAATCGATATCAAAATCTGGTAACGAAACACGTTCAGGATTAATAAATCGTTCAAAAAGAAGGTTATACGGGATAGGATCGACGTTGGTAATTTTGAGCGCATAAGCAACGATTGAACCCGCACCGGATCCACGTCCGGGACCAACAGGAATTCCCTGCGATTTTGCCCAAATAATAAAGTCTGAAACGATGAGAAAGTAACCAGTGAATCCCATCTGAGCAATAAGTTTAATCTCAAGCTCAAGTCGTTCCTGATACTGAATTTTTAAGTCAGTATCCCAGTTAGCCGATTCACGTAATTCTTTGAAGTGGGGACCATTAAATCGCTCTTCTAAACCTTCACGAGAAACACGTTCGAAAAATTCATTCTCAGTTTCAACTGTTTTAATTTCAAATTTAGGAAGTAGATAAATTTGTTTGCCCTTATCATCTTCCCATCGGATTTCTAGATTACATGCATCCGCAATTTTAAGCGTATTGTCACAAGCTTCGGGTATATAATTAAAGGCTTCACGCATTTCCTGAGCTGATTTAAAATAGAATTCCGTCGTCGATAGCTTCATGCGTTTTTCATCTTGCAGGGTTTTCCCTGTTTGAATACACATCAAAACTTCCTGTGCGGCAGCATCATCACGAGTGATGTAGTGGCAATCATTCGTTGCAACCAAGGAAATGGACTGCTCTTTGGCAAAAGCGATAATTTTCTTATTTACCTCAGCTTGTTCAGGAATTCCGTTCTCCTGGATCTCCAGATAAAAATCATCCTTAAATATCTCACGAAACTTCATGGCCGCCTGATAAGCGCGTTCATCTTGACCAGTGAATAAATTGTAACCAACCTCACCTTTCAAGCATGCAGTGGTAGCAATTAAGCCTTCAGAATATTCACGCAACAAATCGACATCAGCCCTGGGCTTATAATAGAAACCTTCCTGATAGGCCTTAGAGAGAAGTTTACACAAATTGTGATAGCCCTTGAGGTTCTTGCATAAAAGAATGAGATGGTGAATCTGATGTCTACCTTCCACTTCATCTTGCGAATCAAGGGTCTTTAAATTTTTTGGAGCTCTCCGGTCGTGGCGAGAACCGGGAGTAAAATATATTTCTGAACCCAATATTGGCTTTATGCCCGCTTTAATCGCGCGAGTATAAAAATCAATTCCACCAAACATGTTTCCATGATCAGTACAAGCAATCGCCGGCATCTCAAGTTCTTGACCCCGTTTAAATAAATCGCTTAAACGAATGGCACCATCAAGCAGAGAGTACTGGCTGTGCAAATGCAGATGCGTAAAACTATCTTTGTGAGTATTTTGAAAATCACTCCCAAGAAAGGGGTTTTTCATGAACAAATGCCTCTAATAAGTGTAAGTAATTCTATGGTTTAGATAATCATTTTTGGCCCAAAATGACATCTGAAATTGCGTGTAAATAAACAACGGCGAAACGACATCTAGGCCGGACTGTTCTCTAAATATGTAAATTTTATAACCTGTCTTGCGAGCTATTTGAGTCAAGCTATAATGCATAGCGTTACCGGCTTGAGAGGTTACTTATGGTATTTGCTTGGACGAGACAATTTTTGATGGCAACTGGCCTTTTTGCCTTAGTGGTTACTGGCCAGACCTTGAATATGCTTATGAAAGACAAGCAACTAGCTGATAAGGCCCTTGAATCTGCCGAGCGGACCGTAAAAGTGAGCAAGCCAAGTACTTACGAACTTAATTGATCTTAATTCCACTTAATTTGTTCTTCAATAATCATGACGTTCGAGATAAAAAAAGGCACCTATAAGGGAGCCATTTTTATGTTAACCGACTCTAATAAACTTCTGGCCACAGACCTTCTTGAAGCAATTAAATTTTTCAACCTAAAAGGTTGGTCACCTGCAACATCAACAAATTATTCTGTTAGATCTAATAATCCATTGGAATATATTATTTCTCGATCAGGAATTGATAAAAGCAAAATAGTCATCGAAGACTTAATTCTAATTAACTCAAAGGCAGAGGTTCTTGCGCCTTTTAACTATCCTGGCATTAAGTCATCGGCCGAAACAGAAATTCATACTCATCTTTATCAAAAGTACCCGGATGTTAACTGCGTACTTCATACACATTCAGTATTGGGAACAGTTTTGTCGAAGACGCATTTAAAAGAAAAGGAACTTCGCTTTGAGGGTTTTGAAATCCAAAAAGGTCTTGAAGGTAATATGACCCACCAATTGGAATCGATTCTTCCTATTGTTCCAAATTCTCAAGTCATGAGCGAAATTTTAAAGAGTATGAATCATCATCTAAATGAGAAACCAAGTATTCACGGCTTTCTGATTGCCGGACATGGCCTTTATACATGGGGCAAGGACATTGCTACAGCGAAACGTCATATTGAAACATATGAGTTTTTATTTGAGTGTTTACACACTATGAGGAAAATATAATGGCTTTTTTAACTCTAATCGACCCCATCAAAAAAGAAATCAAAGATCCTGAATCCATAAAAGCATTTATGAATGAGCGAGGAATAATTTTTGAACAGTGGAAAACTTCAACTCCACTAAATGATACCGACTCGCAAGAAACGATTCTAAAAGCCTTTGAACATGAGCTTGGACCGTATATGAAAAAAAACGGTTACATTAATGCAGATGTCATCAACGTCCACAAAGATACCCCTAACATTGAAGCGATTAGAGCAAAATTTCTTTCTGAACATACACATGATGAAGATGAAGTCCGTTTTTTTGTAGATGGTGAAGGCATGTTTTTTTTCCATCTCACCGAAAGCTCAGAAGTGTTTAAGCTCCTGTGTGAGAAAGGTGATTTTATCTCCGTTCCAAAGGGCGCAGCTCATTGGTTTGATCTTGCTCCAAAGTACCATGTTAAGGCCATTCGTGTCTTCAAAACTCCGGAAGGCTGGGTAGCCAACTATACCAAGAGCGGAAAAGAACAAGGCTATTAAGAATGATCAAACTATTTCTATTCGATATTGAAGGTACGACAACTGACATTAATTTTGTTCATAAAGTACTGTTTCCGTACTCCAATAAAAATATTGAACACTACGTGCTTCATCATCAAACTCATCCTACGGTCGAAAAAGCGTTGGAAGAAGTTCGAAAAACAGTATTGAGTGAAGAGAATAAACAGCTTAGTCTACATGAGGTCATTCAAAAACTAAAAGATTGGATTACGACAGATAGAAAGCATCCGGCCTTAAAAGAAATCCAGGGTTTAATCTGGGACGTCGGGTATTCGAAAGGCGAATTTCAGGGACATCTATACCCTGATGTTAAGCCTTTTTTCTCCAAGATTCTTGAAACTAAAACACAAATAGGGATTTATTCTTCCGGTTCAGTTCATGCCCAAAAACTCATCTTCGGTTTTTCGACCGAAGGGGATCTCACTCCTATGATTTCTTATTTCTTTGACACCAAAGTTGGTGGAAAGCGTGAAAAATCGTCTTATGAAAAGATCGCATCAGAAACGAATCTCACACCCCAAGAGATACATTTTT
>JBILYY010000102.1:0-12096 GCA_044377495.1 Bacteriovoracaceae bacterium
ATCTTTCTGGAACGACACTCATTCGTTCAATTCAGCGCGAAGGCAAGAAATCTGTTCATCAGGTTTCGTATTTCTCTTCTGTAACGATTGAAGGGAAGGAAGTTGAATATCTAAGTGACCAGAGTGAAGTGACTATCATAGACAATAAGGAAATTGTGTCGATTATAATCACTGAGGCAGAATTTACGCGAAATGCTCAAGGCAAGTACAATGGCGTGAAACATAAGACACTTTGTGTGGATAACATTTAAGATACATAAAATAACATTCATGCAATTGTGTATGGGTGTTATTTTATTTCGAATTAATGATGTAATAACAAGTTTCGAAATCCATTTCATAGACACAGTTTTTTTCTCATTCCACCAAACAACAAAGCGGTACATGCAAACCAAAAAAATGGAATCATTTCTTTGGTTTGTCACCTAACCCAATTGAGCATGAGTTCGAGGAGTATTTTGAAAAAGTTATTTTTAGGATTGGCCTAAGTAAGAGAATTCAGTAAAATCAAGGTGACTCCGACAAAAAAGCTCTGAAGATTTTCTTCCAAAAAAGGGGGGATTTCTGCTTTTTGAGTTATACTGATGTAGCGTTAATTCAGGCCGCCTTTAAATAAAGGATGACATGCTCTTACTTCGTTGGTTATTTATCAGTCATCCAGTTCTGCGAATCTTCCTGTCATCTGCTTTCCCTATTATGCTTTTAATTTTCCCATGGCTATCACCAAACGTTGAGAAATGGGTCGGATTTATAGCAGCTGGTTTTGTTCAATCTATAAGCGCGGGCTTTTTAGGCGCAGGTATGGTCTTACTTGTTTCTACTCCATTTTATGTTTTATCTTCAACTTCAAATAAAAAACTTAATACTCGGCAGCGACTTTTATCTGATAGTGATTTTGTTTCAAAGATTCTCTGGCCTCACAGGATTGTTTCATTTGTTTTAGTGATTGGAAGCTTCTTTTATTTTCATGACCTGAGCGATTTTGAATCTATCATCATCCTCGTCATGACTTTTTTGCAATTTATTAATTACTTTAAAACAAGAGATAACGTCTCTCAAGGTTTGGACTTTCTTTGTTACGTTGAAAGTGGAATTATTCTTGTTGTAAGTGCTGCTCTAGGATTAATCATTTCAATTTATTTACTTCTATTTATGACAGAGCCTAGTGAAGTACCGTCGTGGAGTCCGATGGATGATCGCGGCTTGATATTTTTAATGCTATTTTGTGCGGCCATTCAATCCTTCTACCAAATATACCTCACTCGTAAGCTTAATAAAATTGCAGTCGCTCTCAAGGATTCTAAGTAAGAGAAGGGGGGAATTCTGCTTTTTGAGTTGTACTGGTTTATGGCAAATACATTATAGTTAACATTTTATTTACCAAATCCTCCCTTGTAACCATTTGATTTATTAATCAAGTGGAAAACAGTAGCTGATAATTCAGGTACAGTTTTGCCACCTTTTACCGATAAGCCGTAAAAGGTGGATGCTATACATGAATAATGATGAAGACGTTCCTGAAGTTAAGAATAGTCGGCTCAGATTTCTCAATCCAGTAGAGTCTGCAAATCGTGCTCTTGAGGTCGCTTCAAATTTGTATGAAGGTGTCGCATTTGCTGTTCTAAGACGGTTTATGAATGCCTGCATTCATGGTTATTACGTCTATGATAAAAATTCCGGAGATCTCTTTGTGGGCTCTGCAACTTTTTATGGCCTGCTATCGATTATTCCCGTTTTGAGCTGTGCTACTTTTATGCTTGGGTTATTTCAAAATGATATGGCCCATGCTCATCTGCAAATTTTTACTGAACTAAAGGCCACCATACCGATTTCTGCTCATGGACTTCTTGCCCAGATAAGTGATCTCACTCAATCTCATTTAAAAAATACTCCTCTGACTTTTTTGAATCTTGCTCTCCTGGCCTGGACCACGAAAGGTTTTTTTAGTACCTTAGTGAGTGGTCTCTTAAACGTAACCGCTACTAAAGGTAGAGGCGGATTGGTCATGGGGAATCTTCGGGCCTTAGGGACCGTTTTCGCCTTAGTAGGAGTGATTATCTGCAGTTTTGAATGGAGTGAGAATGGTTTTTTTACAAATTATTTAATTGAGCAATTTCCAAAAGATACTTATGCGAAAGAAATTATTTCAGCGATAGCACGCTGGCAAGTATTCACGATCATTTCCAGTATTTTGACGGTGACACTTTTGTATAAGTGGCTACTTAAAACTCCGCTTTTTGCCTGTGTTGAAGGTGCCGTTGCTTTCCTTGGTGGTTTTCTGGCCCTGAAAAGTTTCTACTGGATTTATTTGCATTACAATTCAGAAAGTACGACCGCTCTTTTTGGTGGTTTCGCACCAATGATTGTTAGCATCCTGTGGGGATATTTTGCGATAACATCTTTTTTTCTCGGAGCATGTGTTGCATCTCTACCGAAACAGAAACAAATAATTTCTGAAATTCCTAATATACCAAACTCGTGGGATGAAGCTGCTTAAAAAATAAGCGCATGCTTTTTAAACATGCGCTTGATAAATTTAATTCAAATTTTCAATAACCGTTGCTACACCTTGACCTAGACCAATACACATAGTCGCCAGACCGTACTTCTTATTATTGTCTCTTAACTGATGAGCAAGTGAGCCGGTAATACGGGCCCCAGAACATCCAAGTGGATGACCAAGAGCAATCGCTCCGCCATTAAGATTCACTTTTTTATCCATAACATCTAATAGGCCAAGATCTTTTAGAACTGGGATAGACTGAGCGGCAAAGGCCTCATTCAATTCGATAATGTCCATTTGTTCCATCGTGAGCCCTGCTTTCTGAAGGGCCTTCTTAGAAGAAGAAACAGGGCCATAGCCCATGATGCTTGGTTCGCAACCAGTGGCCGCGATAGAAAGTATTCTGGCCAGTGGCTTGAGGCCTAAGGCCTTAGCGCGATCTTCACTCATCACGATCACACATGATGCACCATCAGATAGAGCAGATGAATTTCCTGCAGTCACAGTTCCATTTCGAGGATCAAAAACGGCGGTAAGTTTAGAAAGTGTTTCCACTGTAGTTTCAGGACGAACAACTTCATCAATTGAAATCATGCCTGGTACACCCATTTCATCATGTCCCGGTGTTGCCATCATTTCATTTTTAAAGCGGCCCTTGAGTGTTGCCTCGTGAGCTTTTTGGTGAGAGCGGGCAGCGAATTCATCTTGCTGAGTTCTGCTGACACCATTCATGCGTGCAAGTAGTTCGGCCGTGAGCCCCATAGATCCTGCACCTTTAGAAGTTGTTTTGTTAAGCGCTGGATTGAAATCCACTCCGTGAAACATTGGCACGTGGCCCATGTGTTCTACACCGCCGCACAGATAGAATTCTCCTTGATTTGCCCATACACCTTGAGCGGCCATATGAATTGCTGTCATGGATGAGCCACAAAGACGGTTTACAGTCTGAGCCGAAACAGTTTTAGGGATTTCAGTTAACAGGGCAGCATTTCTTCCAATGTTGTAGCATTGCTCAAGAGTTTGCTGAACACATCCCCAAATAATATCTTCAATCTCGCCCGGATTAAGTTGAGGATTGCGTTTTAAAATTTCACGCATAAGATGCGCGGACAAATCTTCAGCGCGTATGTGGCGATAAGCTCCGGCCTTAGATTTGGCCATCGGTGTTCTTACGGCGTCTACAATTACTGCATTTTTCATATAGGTGACCTTTTAGTAATAAGTTTTGTTTTCAACTGCTAGAGATTTCATGAAAGGCGTTAACTCATAGAGTTTTCCAAGTTCAAGAAATTTCTTAGAAGCTTCTTCCAGATTTTTTAAACCAATTGAATCAGCGTATTTCAAAGCACCAGCACGGAAAGGAGGAAAGCCCAGGCCGAGAAGTAATCCCATATCAACTTCAACCGGGGATTCTACAATTTTATCTTCTAGGCAACGACTTGCTTCAATAATCATAGGTAACATCATACGAGAGATGATTTCTTCGTCCGTGATATCAATCTGGCGCTTAATGACGGGTTTAATAATTTCATAAACGGCCGGGTTAACTTTTTTAACAGGTTTACCTTTTTTATCCATTTCATATTCATAGAAACCGAGGCTGTTCTTTTGGCCATAGCGTTTAAGCTCATACATGATTTCAAGGATCGTCTTAGTTTTAAAGCCCATGCGATCAGGGAAGGCATTGGCCATGATACTTGAAGCATGAAAGCCAGTATCAATACCAACGACATCTAGTAAATAAGCAGGGCCCATAGGCCAGCCGAATTTTTCCATCACTTTATCAATTCGCTGAAAATCAACACCATCTTCCAAAAGGAAAATGAAACCGTTGAAATACGGAAAAAGAATTCGGTTAACAAGAAAACCAGCACAATCATTTACCACAATAGGTGTTTTCCCCATTTGGTTGGCATAATTCACAGCACGAGCAATTGTTTCTTCTGAAGTTTTGGCACCTCTAATAATCTCTACTAAAGGCATTCTGTTAACTGGGTTAAAAAAGTGCATTCCGCAGAATTTTTCGGGACGCTTAAGTCCTTCCGCTAGTTTTGTAATTGAGATAGTCGAAGTGTTCGATGCAAGAACAGTGTCAGGACCAGTAGCGTTTTCCACATCGATTAGAACTGATCTTTTCACTTTTTCATTTTCCACCACGGCCTCAACCACAAATTGCGTGTGGCCAAAATCAGCGTAAGAAAGAGTAGGGGTGATTTGCGCTATCGTCTTTGCCATTTTTTCTGGAGTAGATTTTTTTCGCTCAATTTCTTTTAATAAAATCTTCGAAGCTTCGCTCATCCCAAGATCAAGCTGCTCAGTTTTGATGTCTTTCATCAAAACAGGAATACCCATCGAAGCCGAAGTGTAAGCAATACCACCACCCATAATTCCTGCACCGAGAACCGCACCGAATTGAGTGGGCTTAGCGTCTTTGGTCATTTTTTTAGAAACTTTTTTAAGATACGTATCGCCCATGAAAACTTGAACTAAGCATTCGGCCGTTTTTGTTTTTCCACATTGAGCGAAAGTTTCGCCTTCAATCTTAAGCGCACCAGCACGGTCTAGGCGAGATGCCTTTTGCATTGCTTCGACTGCTTTCACAGGAGCTGGATAATTGGGGCCGGCCAGTGCGGCCACAAAACCTTTAGAGCCATCAAAAGTCATCATGGCTTCAATCTTATCTAGTTTTAGAGGAGATTTTTTATCCGAGACACGCGCCTTCCAGTTCATCTCACCAGAGATACATTTTTCAAGAAGCTTTAATCCGGCCTCTTCAAGTTTTGCATCTTCAACAATTCCGTCAACGACGCCAAACTTTAAAGCTTCATCAGCTTTATAATGTTTTGCTCCAGTGACCCATTCTATCGCGTGGTCTGCACCAATCAATCTTGGTAAACGTACAGTTCCGCCCCAACCAGGAATGATACCAAGTTTTGTTTCAGGCAATCCCAATGCTGCTTTTGGAGAAGCGAGACGATAATCCATAGTCAGAGCAATTTCACAGCCTCCGCCTAAAGCAAAGCCGTTTACCAAAGCGACTTTCGGAAATGGTAAATCTTCAAAGCCATTAAAGATATCATTGATACTTGCAATCCATGTCACAAGTTCAGTTTCTGTTTTTTTGAAATGATCTAAAAATTCTGTGACATCTGCGCCGAAAACAAATCCACTGGATTTTCCAGAAGTGAAGAGTAGTCCGCGGGCATTTTGTTTTTTGATTACTTCAAGCACTTCACCTAACTCTTTAAGAGCAAGAGTATTGAAGACGTTGGCGGATTGATCTTTGAGATCAAAGACGACTTTTAGAATGTTGTTTGCAAGCATTTCCAATCGGAAAGCTGAACCTTGAAAAAGCATACGGACCCCTTATAAGTATTGAGCAAGTTCTTTTTTAATATCTTCCGGCTTATCAGTAGGAGCATAGCGCTTAACGACTTCACCATTTTTATTAACTAAAAATTTTGTAAAGTTCCACTTGATACCTTCCGTTCCCAGAAGTCCTGGTTTTGCTTCTTTTAAAAATTCATAGAGTGGGTGAGCGTTGGCGCCATTAACGTCAATTTTTTCAAAGAGGGGAAACTTCACATCATATGTTAAGCTGCAAAAATTCTTAATTTCCTCAGCGTTGCCAGCTTCCTGTGCACCGAACTGATTACAGGGGAATCCCAAAACCACGACTTCACCCTTATATTCTTCGAAAATCTCTTCCAGGCCTTTATACTGTGGGGTAAACCCGCATTTTGAGGCCACGTTAACGATGAGAAGGACTTTGCCCTTGTACTGGGAAAGGTTAATCTCTTTTCCATTAATATCTTTGGCAGAATATTCGTAAACACTCTTCTTCATTGGTGACTCCTTAATTGTTACTTGGTAAAGCTTAGGGCATTCATGAGGTTTTGGATAGGATTGACGAGGAAGCGATTGATGGAAAGTTTTGAATTTTATAGCCCGACCAAAGCTCTCGGAGATCTGCCGTGAGTACAAGACGCGCCGGTCATGCAAATCGTTGTACCAACTGCAGAATTAATCATCATTTCTGTATTTGCAATGATCTTTCTACCTTTAAGATCCAAACCAATGTTTCTTTAATAGTTCATGTGAGTGAACTTAAGCTCACTTCTAATACGGCGCAATTCGTTGAAAAAAATCTTCCTGATAAAGCGGAGATTTTTATCCGTGGCAGAATGAATGATACTTTCAATGCTGAACCGATTCTTGCCAGATCCGGTCGTGCTTTGTTTTTATTTCCCGATGAAAACTCAGTTGAACTCAATGCTGAATTTGTCGCAAACAATTCGGGCCCCTATCATTTGATTGTGCCTGATGGCAGCTGGACTCAGGCCAAGCGAGTAAAAAAACGCGAAGAAAAATTTGATAACGTTCCAACCGTGAGATTGCCTGCGGGAATTGTGGGTGAGTACAAACTCAGAAAGGCCCCACAACCTGAATGGGTTTCGACCTACGAAGCAGTGGCCTACGCCTTGGGGATTTTGGAGAGTAAGGAGTGTGAAGAACACATGATGAAATTTTTTAGAAAATGGGTTCAGGCGACCTTGAATAGCCGCACGGGCAACTTTTCTCTTTCAGAATTAAATCTAGAAAAATAGATTAGTCTACGCTGCCAAAATATCGATCTTCTGTTCTTCTAAATGTACCTTTAACAACTCAAGCGCCTCTGCATGCAACTGACAAATCCTTCCTTCCGAAAGATTTACCACTTCCGAGATTTCAGAAAAGTTTAGATCTTCAAAATATTTCAATGTCACAATCAGCCGCATTGTCTTAGGCAATTCATCCAAAATCACAATGAGCGTCTTCTTTAATGAATAGTTTTCAAATTCCACCGATTCCATACTTCCTTGAGTAACCGTTTCGCCTTCTACGTAGGGTTTAATCGTGTCCCCTGATTCATACTGCTCCAGCCTGATCATGTCCTTAGACTTGAAATGAAGTACGTTAGAGACCTCATCAGAAGTCGGGTTACGACCCAGCTCCTCAGTCAGGTTTTTCTTCGTCTTGGTATATTTTTTTTGCTTGGTTCGCTCAGAACGTGTCATCCAGTCCTGCTTCCTTAATTCATCAATTATTTCCCCTCGGATACGAAACTCCGCATAGGTTTTGAACTGGTTCTTCTTCTCTTCCTTGAATTTATTCATGGCATCTATGAGTCCTATAACACCCACCATGACTAAGTCCTCGAAATCCAGAACCTGGTGATATTGGTAGTGATAGTGCTTGGCCCAGTAGCGAATTGTGGGCATGAAATTTTTTATGATTTCCTGCCGAGAAGTATGATGTGGGTTTGTATTTTCGCTCATGCCGTTTGCCTCCAGTGGAAGCGTCATTGTCACACGGTTTGAGTCGAGAATTATCTACTGATTGAATTTCGGTGGGTTAGTGCTTGGGTCTAGGGCCAGGGGGAGTGCTGGCCCTAGAGAATTGCCTTATCTAGTTGGCAGTTTGGTCGTATTCGTATTCTTCTTCTATTAGAGCTTCAGGAGTTTTTAGCCATTCAGTGTATTCGTCCATTTCCATAATATCGTCTCTGAAAAGTACGACTCTCCAGTTTGCTTGTTCTTGATTCATTTTAAATTCTTCAGCACTACTGAAGGCGTGTTCACGAATAGAGAGGGGAAGTGATTCGAAGGTAGTTTCCGATTCTAATCTAAGGATTTTTTTACTTCTCATTAAATAGTAGTGTGGATTCATCTTCACCCTCCTGGCGATTTTGTGAATACTTTCTGTATTCACTCTTACTCAAATGTTTTCACGGTTGAGAAGAGTATACAAGTAGTCTTGAAAATATATTTTCTCAAAATTTCTGACAGAGCATGTGTTTGAATGGCCTAACTGAGTCGGGGCATCAGGTTCTATATGACACTAACTACTTTGGCCCTTGTTTGTTCAGCTTGGCACCAGTTATTCGATCGAAATCAACCCAAGTTATCAGAAACTCATTTTGTCGGAGTTGGCACGCTTCATGCTTTATATAATTTCGAGTCCAGAAGTTTCCGCCAGGATGGTAGAAACTTTAGTTTCAGGATGAAACGAAAAAGATTCAAAAAATGCAAGCCTCAAGGAAAAAGAGCGATGGAGCGACCAAGGTAAGGTCCCTATCCGGTTCATGGATGAGCCACTTTTAACAACGTTGGAAACTGTGAATTTTTAGTCGTCCTGTTCCCCGGCGACCAAAGAAGATGGATAAGAAGTCATTCCCTGTTTTTTGTGTGTCCCCCCACTCGAAAAAAAAGAAACCCCTTGATAAGAGGGGTTTCTTTTTTTCATAGATACTAACCATATAAATTTTAGTCATTCCCTTTAATTCAATTCGGCCGTAGATTGCGGGAAATTAATTTAAGGAGAGTTCATATGTTCAAACTACTTTTGGCGCTTTCTGTTGTCTTCAGTGGCTCAGTTTTGGCGCAAAACATGGCGGAATCAGAAGATTATAGATCGGCATATGTTGATATGCCGGACGGTTCATCCCGATATGTGGGTAAATGCTCTACTCACGAAGATTATCAAAAATTCTACTTCAAGACTAAAAGAACCGTTCTGAAATATACAGAGCCATCTGATCTTTCTGAAGCCGAAATTGAGGCAATGGTTGCTAAGTTTGATAAAAAACTTATTGCTCAGGTGCTAACTACTTTTGGCATGTATGATGTTTCAAATGGTAGTTCTGTTGTTAAAATTTTTAAAGATTATATCGACGATATAACGGTTGAACGAATCACCAACGTTGTGTTCCCTAACCTAGACCTTATCCGTTTTAGTGTTGGAGTGGGAGGCGGAAACGGTGGTTATGTGGTGTTTAACCAAGTGAAAAATGGTGCTGTCGTTACTTATGAGAAGATGTCCTATACCTTTGATTCTGATCTTAATTTCTGTGATAAGAAAGTTTGGCTTCAAAATACTAAGTAGTTTCAAAATGGGCCACGCAAAGTGGCCCTTTTTTTTGGCCTTGGTGCCATTTTGACAATTTAATCCCCCTAGACCCCCAAGAAAATGCTCCTTCACCCCTAAAAACATTGGCACGATTCCTGCTTTAAGAGATTCCAAGAAAGGAGTTGCTAGGATGGTGACTCTTTAAGTGGCAAGGAGCCAGCTAATGCTAATGGGAGTCTTCAAATGGAACTGATGATTGCAGCAATAGGTTTAGTATCAATGATGGTTGTGAGTTTGGCGTTTCAGCGCGCTTCTTATAAGAAAGTCACAGTTACGGTTTAATCTATCTCTAAGGCGGTAAATATTACATTCTCACAATTTAGCTTCAATTAAGGCAGTAGCATTGGAGAATGAAGTTTTCTCTCTTGCTACTACTGCTCTTGGCCTCCTGTTCAAATCCCTTCCAGGCACCGGGATCACTAAATTTTAAAACAAAACAATTAAAGATAGATCCTCTTGTAGAATCGGAAAGATTACGTTTGTTGCGTGAAGCAGAACTGGAAAGACGAAGACTCTTTCTCATCGAAAAAGAACAGGCCTGGAGTAAAATTGTCATCGATGCCAACGATAGCTTCAAGTTGATTGAGGCTACTATTAAGACAAAGTGCTTTGCCTGTCACGATGCGAATACCAAAACACCTATTTATGGCCGAATCCTAAGAAGTATAAATCCGATCTATCGTCACCAGAAAGAGGGGATTGAAGCCTTGGATTTTTCTCAGAAATTTCCTTTTGTTGCGAAGGGAAAACCTTCGCAAATAGCACTTTTGAATGCTATCAAAAACGAAGTCCTTGATCGTTCCATGCCTTTGAAAATTTATACGAATGTTTATAGAAACAGAAAGATCAATGACTCAGATGAAGAAAAAATCTTGGCGTGGGTAAATCCACTGATTGAAACTTTGGAAGAATTTGAGGATCGATTTAAAGAAACGGAGATCAATCTAGACACTCAAGTTAACAAAATATTTGATCTTAAATGTTTCCGTTGCCATGCGAACGGAAATAGCAAGGGTGGCTTTGAAAACATGCAGGACACAAAGGCACTCTTGAAGAGTCGTCATGTGAATCTCACTAATCCTAGTGAGTCAGAAATCTATAAACTTAGTCTTGAAAAGAAGATGCCTCCAAATAGGCGCGATGCCCTTTCTGATGAAGAATTGCTTACCCTTAATGAATGGCTTGAAGTTCAGGCCAGAGCAACACCACCAAATCCATAAAGTCACCAGATTGGTGCCATTATTTCACACATTCATGGTCTGAAGCGGTCCATAAGTTGGCACGATTCCTGCTTTAAGGATTGCAAGAACAGAGCTGCTAGGATGGTAACTCTCAAATGACGGCAAGGATGCAGGGACCAACCCAAAAGGAGCGTATCAAATGGAACTGATGATTGGAGCTGCAGGCGCTATGACTATGATGGTAATGAGTTTGGCCCTCCAAAGGGCATCATATAAAAAAGTAACCGTAAAAGTTAAAAAATAAGATGGCCCCCAGAAATGGGGGCTTTTTAATGTGGGTGGCACATGGTACTTCGTTAACATCTAAACGGAGAACCAATGAAAAGATCAATTTTAGCTTTATTACTTTTCTCTCTTTCAACGACAGTATTTTCTCAAACAAATTCCTTAGAAGAAATATCTCAAGAAGCTAAGCAGCTCATCGTCGCTCACGGCGATAAGCTTGATCCCAATGACCAGATGCTGGTTAGAAAGAATCTTCGCAGTATTCTTAATATTTTTAAAATGAACGGTTATGGTCTACCTACAGGGTCATCATATATCTGTGACAATAATAATAATCAATTGATCAACGTTGATGGTGGAAAGCTCATTTTTGATTTTAGTTCGATGGATCACTGCCAAGAAGCTTTAAGAAATGTCAAAGTCGGTAAAGGCTTTTGTGACTATAACGACAATACCTTGCGTTTATCAGATGGTTTTTTTGTTTTTGACTTCTCAGATGGGACAAACTGCAAAGAGGCAATTGAAAGTATTTATTCTGTAAGAAAGTTTTGTGACTACAATGAGAACACGTTAAGAAAGTTTGATGGAACTTTGTTGTATGATTTCAGTTCCAAAGAAGAGTGCTTGAAAGGGTTGAACTAAGCCTCCTTTATAGCATTTCTTTGTGCTCGTTTTTGCAGCATAATCGACATAAAAAATCCAAAATAGAAAATCACAGGTGAGATGAATGCGTAGACGGCCATACTTACAAGGAAGTCTTGCCCATCTCTGGCCATAAAGTAGGCCACAACTAAAGTTAATCCTTGCGATGAAATTCCGGCCAGGAATGCCTTCGCCCGGTTAAAGAGTACCTGCTCCTTTAATTGAATCGATGAAGTCTTAAAATAGGGAAGTAGGATCAGGCCTAGAATGGCCGGAGAAAATATCCAAAAGGGCGCAATCTTGGTTGGATAAATACCTCCAGTAAACCCCGTTGTCATGTAAGCTGCAAAAATACCAAAGACTAGAAGACCGATAAGAATGAGCGCAATTGTTTGAGCAGTTCTTATGAGATTCATAGAAGTGATGCTTTTAGAGCGGACTCAAGGCCCTTTAATCCATCTCTCAGTTCTGATTGAGAAGGCCAACCAAAACCTAAACGAAAGCTACGGTCAGATTCTTCAAACCAGTGCCCCGGAC
>JBILYY010000103.1:0-12090 GCA_044377495.1 Bacteriovoracaceae bacterium
TTGGCCATGAGTCTCCTTACAAAAAACCTAGAAATTCGTTCTGACTGGTGCCACATACTTTAGCAATCGAACCCCGTTTAATCAACGAGTTAGAATACAACGTTAAACGGCACACAACACTGTAAGAAATCCCATCTTACATTTTAAACTTTTGAGTTCAATATCTGGGGTCAAAAGCGCTCCATAGGGTTAGTCTTACACTGTTCAAGGCCTCAAGATTATATAAGTTATGGTGATTTTCGGTGCACCCATAACAAGAATCTTGCTTTTTCATACAGGATGAGGTTTAACACCCCCACTATGAAACTGTAAGAATGAATTCTTACGCCATTCAGGAGGCCGTAATATGGACACCATTCAAACGCCATCAATTGAAACGTTGATGAGTAGGGCTTTGGTGGATCTTAATAAGGATGATAGGTTTTTGGCCCATCTTCCATCCGATTCAACTAGAATTGAGGGTCAAGGCCACTATCGTTTGGCGAAACTTTATTACGATAAAGCTGATTTTGAAAAAGCCGAAGAATATTTCCTCAACGCACTCAAATGCACTGATCTCCCTCAAGACGCATTTGCCATTTTTAAGATTCATGGTTTTTTGATTCGAATTTACTCTGAAAGTCTCAATGAAAAAGATGCCAACAAATATATCCAGCTCTCAAGTGAACTTTTAGATCAAATAGTTTCAATTCTTCCATCTCTTAATGCTGAATATTTTTACAATGCAGCAGTGGTGAATACCTATAAAGGTGAATTTGCAGAAGCAAATAAGAACTTCCACCAAGCTTACCGTAAAGCTCAGACTGAAAATGAGCCTGAGCTTATGGCCAAGTCGCTCTACGCAATGGCTACCAATGCTTACCAAATGAAGAACTTCCAGGATGCTCTATTGCACCTTGGTCAGCTCAATGAACTCCTGAATATTCTTAAGAAGGGCTATCTGAAAGGAAGCATGCACTTACTTTGGGGTAATTCTCTTAGAGAGTTGGGTTCATACGCAGAGTCTTTGCCACACTACGATTTAGCAATGAAGCTTCTTCATTCTAAACGTTGTTGGAATATGCATCACTACGTTCTTCTGAATAAAGGTATATCTTTAAAGAAAATGGGTGAGTTCTCTAAAGCCCTCATTCTTTTTGGAATTGCTGAAAATTCTTTGGACGAAGAATACTTTAAACGCCTTCAGCAGTTACTACTTATGGAAGTAGATGATGTTAATGACTCGAGCGTTGATCTTTATCTTGACCGACATAATAGAGTGATTCATGAGAAGAGCTTAGGTGTAATTGACTTTAAACACCGTTTTGTTCTCCTTGAGATCCTTTTCCTCTTGGCGCAAACTCCTGGAACTTACTATAATAAAGATGATCTCGCTAAAATGATCTGGAAAGATGAGTATAATCCTCTTATCCATGACAAGCTGATCTATACAAGTATCAGCAGACTAAGGAAGTTGATTGAGCCTAAAGGTATCAAGCGTCAGTATATTCTTCGCGGAAAAGATGGATACACCTTCAATCCACGAGTCAACGCCCGTTTTCACAAAGAAAACGAAGTTGTTAAGCAAAAAAACATCGGTAATATTGAAATATCTTCTCCTGTTTAATTTCTTGATCGGAGGACTTCAAGCCCAAGAGCTTGTTTCCTCCGATCGATTTCTCATAAAAGTCATTGATCGCACCATTTCATTTCAGGACATTGTTTACCAACTACGAAATCTAAAAGCCTTAAATTGTATCTATGATGACGCCCTTGTTGTCGCATATTTTGAAAAAAGCTTCATACGTGATCTGGATAAGTTCGTAAAAGACTTCCCGGACAAAGACGAAGATGTCACAAAATATCTTCACGATCATGCGGAGATCCTTAAAAAAATAAGGTATTTCTTTAAAATGCTTCGTTATTCCGAAGATCAAAATAAAAAAGTTTCCAATGAGCTTTCCAAATTAATTCAAGAAGGGACGAGGGAGAATAACTGCCAAAAGAGTATTCTTCATAAGGATTCTCTTAAAACCAATTTCAAAAGCCTGATTGAAATGGAGATCTATATTCGATCTCGTTATGAAGGCCAGATGAAAGGTCATAAACGGAATTTCGATATTATCAGACCTTCGATTGATCTGTTTGTAGACTCATTAGATAAGCAGTTTCCACATGAATATTACTGGTAAACTAATTCAACTGTATCCCACGCATTTAGATTTTCATCAAATTCTTGATTTGGACCGAGAACAGTTTCCAAGACCATGGTCGGCCAAAGATTGGATAGATCTTAATTGGGATCACCATTTACTTTTTGGTTGGTGGCTAGATGGCCAAACAGTCGGATTTGCCCTCTTTAGTTTAGTAACCGGTGATAACATGACGCACCTGCTCAAGATTTGCCTTCGGTCCGATCTTCGAGGTCAGGGCATTTCCCAGCAGATCTGGGATGCCTGTTTATTAAAGATGCGGGAACGTGGTGCCAAATCTATTTACCTCGAAGTTGAGTCTCACAATCATAGGGCCATTGGGTTTTATAAAAAGCTAACTTTTGAAACCCTGAGAACAGTTAAAGGTTATTATTCTGATGGCGCTGATGCGATTACAATGCAGATGACAACCTGAGTCGAAAATGCTTTAAAATTGCTCTTTCGATTTGATTTTGTTACATATGTGGCCTGTCTTAGATTTCGGTGGTGTTGTTAGGGTGGTTTTTTTCCATCCTTTTTTATTTTTACGGGTACTTTTTTAATGGATATCCAGCAAGAGCGGATTGGTTTTGAAAAAAAGTTTTATCATCTTTGTGAACCAGTGGTTCAGGAAGCAGGATATCGTTTATACGACCTTGAGTATGTCACCGCTCAAAAAATCCTAAGACTTTTTATCCAGGATCCTAAAACTGGCTCAGCAGTGATCGAAGACTGTATTAAAGTTGATCATGCTTTGACTGAGCCATTTGAAAAAGAAACTTGGATACCGGAAGAAATTGTTCTCGAGGTTTCTTCTCCTGGTGTTTTCCGAAATGTTATGAATCTTGAACACTTCAAGATGAGCATCGGTGAAATATTGGCAGTTGTAATAACGGGACAGTTATCTGAGGAGCAGACTGCAGGTTCGCCTAAAGGTCTAAACCTCAAGAGTGATAAAAAATTTCGTGGCAAGCTTATTGAAGCGAACCAAGATGAATATGTGATTGAAGTTAAAGGCTTCAATCTCAAATTAAATTATAAACAGACTAAAAAAGTTAATTTAGATCCCGATTTAAAATCGGCTCGTGAGTAAGGAGAGACCCTGTGAACTTTTCAGAATTAGGTCGAGTTATTGAACAACTAGGTAAAGACCGCGGTATAAAAAAAGAATATATCGTTGGCGCTATTGAACAAGCATTCCTTGTGACTGCTCGTAAGAAATTCGGCATTCAAGGTGAATACGAAGCTCGTTATAATGAAAATGACGGTGAAGTTGAAATCTTCCAATATAAAAACGTAGTAGAAAAAGTACGTGATGGAATTGTTGAAATTGATTTTGATTCAGCAAAAAAACTGGATGAAGACTGTGAAGTTGGCGATCAGCTTGGTCTTAAAATTGAAAACCCTGGTTTTTCTCGCGTAGATATCCAGACTGCTAAACAAATTATTTTCCAAAAAGTACGTGATGCTGAGAGAGATATCCTATTTGCTGAATTTAAACACCGCGAAGGCGACCTCGTTACAGGTATTGCGCGTCGTTTTGAAAGAGGCAATGTTATTATCGATCTTGGGAAATCAGATGCGATCTTGCCTAAAAAAGAAATCATCTTCGGAGAAGCTTTCAAACCAGGCGACAGAATTCAGGCTTACTTGTCTGACGTTGTCATGACTAACCGTGGTCCAGAAATCCGATTAACTCGTACTTCTCCTATGTTCCTTGTGAAATTATTTGAAGTAGAAGTTCCGGAAATAGCTGATGGTACGATTGAAGTTAAAGCAGCTGCACGTGAGCCAGGCTATAGAGCAAAAATTGCTGTAATGAGCACAGATAGAGATATCGATCCTGTTGGTGCTTGCGTAGGTATGAAAGGTTCACGAGTTCAAAACATTGTGAATGAACTTCAAGGTGAGAAAATTGATATCGTTCGTTGGAACGAAGACTCTGAAACTTTCGCAAGAGCTGCACTCGCTCCTGCAGAAATTCAATCAGTATCTTTGAATCACGCAGATCATACGCTTGATGTTATTGTTGAAGATGATCAATTGTCTCTTGCGATTGGTAAGAGAGGTCAGAACGTTCGATTGGCAGCAATGCTTACAGGTTGGAAAATTAACATTATCTCTAAAGCGAAGCTTCAAGAGCGTGTTAAACTTGCTGTTGAAAACCTCGTTCAGCTTTCAAATATTTCTGAAGCAATTGCTCAGGTGCTTGTTCAGAAAGGTGTTATGTCGATTATTGATCTTAGTGCTTCAACTCCAGAAAATATCGCTAGATATCTCGGGAAGTCAGTTGCTGATGCTCAAACGATGATTGATACAGCTGCTGCTGCTCTAGAAGATGAAAACATCAAGTCTGACCTTGACGAGAATGCAGAAATTATTTCTGCTTCTGCTGTTCCAAATCAGACAGGCTTCAAGAGATCTGAAAGAGCTGAAGGTACAACTGCAGTTAAAAAAGAAGTTGGCGGTGATAAGTTCTCTGAAGCTGAAAGACGCCTACGAGAAGAACTTGCTGCATTTAAATTGAAATAATAAATTGGTTTTTGGAAATCGGAGTAACTAATGGCAAAAAAAGTTTACGAACTTGCCACTGAAATTGGAGTAGGCGCTATCGACTTGGTCGAGAAGCTGAAATCCATGGGCTTTAATGTGAGAAACCACATGGCCAGTCTTACTGATGACGAAGTCATTAAGGCCAAGGCAGCTTATGAGACAATACAGAAATCTTCCTCGACGGTTAAAAAAGCCGTTGTAAGAAAGGTTATAAAAAAAGAAGCGGCACCCGAAGAAGTTATTCCTGTTAAGGAAGAAGCGCCTGTAGTGGTCGAAGAAGCTCCAGCTGAAGTTGTTCAAGCAGCTAAAGAAATGGCGCCGTTGCCTAAAGCACCACCAGAAAAGCAATATATCGACGATAAGCCAAAAGGTTTAACGATCGTTAAGAGAAAGACGAAAGCTCAAAAAGAAGAAGAAGATAAAAAAGCTTTAGAAGTTAAGGAAGAAGCCGCTGCTTTTGCAGCCGCTCAGGCCAGTATACCTAAAGATGATGGCCCAGCGCCGGCTTCATCTTATAATACTTCTAGGAATGCTCCAGGAAAGAAAGAATACTTCGAAGAGAAACGTCATTCTTTCACTCCTATATTTACACCAGAAGCTAAAAAGCCTGAAACTCCTGAAAAGAAAGCTCAGGATGCTCGTCTTCTTCCACGTCGTCCTGTTGATGAAACAGAGGGAATGTCGGACGAAGAAAAAGATAAAAAACGCATGGGTGACCTTGCGGCAGCTATGGGTAAAAAAGCTGGAACAGGTAAAAAAGATTTAACTGTTATCAGAGCTGATGAAGAACTTAAGTTTGCTTCACAGTTAGTTGGTAAAACAATCTATACTGCGGCCAAAAAGAAGAAGCTTTACTCAGGACCAACTCAAAGAACGCTTATAACTGAAGTTAAAGATTCTAAACGCGTTGTAACCATTAATGGTGCAGCAACTGCGGAAGATCTTGCTCATAAGTTAAGCCAGAAATTTGATGCTTTTGCTAACAAAATGCTTGAGATCAATCTATTGGTACGTGCTGACGACTACATTGGTGTAAAACTTGCGAACGTTATTGCTGCTGTTTACAACTACCGTGTAGAAGATAAAGCATTCAACGAAGAAGCTGTTCTCAATAAAGTTGAGGGCGAGGATAAGTCAGCTTTCCCTACACGCAACCCAATCATTACGATTATGGGTCACGTCGATCACGGAAAAACTTCTCTTCTCGATTATATCCGTAAAGCGAAAGTTGCCTCTGGAGAAGCTGGGGGGATTACTCAGCACATTGGTGCTTACACAGTACCATCTGCCAAAGGTGATCTTACTTTCTTGGATACTCCTGGTCACGCTGCCTTCGGAGCAATGAGACAACGTGGTGCTAATGTCACAGATATCGTTGTTTTAGTTGTTGCAGCTGATGATGGTGTAATGCCTCAGACAATTGAATCAATTAAATTTTGTAAAAATGCTGGAGTGCCAATCATTGTGGCCGTGAATAAAATTGATAAGCCTGGTGCCAACCCTGATAAGGTTAAGCAAGGTCTTGTTGAGTACGGTTTACTTTCAGAAGATTGGGGTGGTGAAACTCAATTCGTTCATTTGTCAGCTTTGACAGGTGCAGGTGTTGATAACCTTCTTGAAGCCATTGGTCTTCAAGCTGAGATTATGGACCTTCGTGAAGACCCTAAAGGTCCTGCTGAAGGTGTTGTAATTGAATCTAAAATAGAAGTTGGACGTGGTCCGGTTGCTACTATCATTATTCAAAAAGGTACCCTTAATAAAGGTGATGCCATTGTTGTAGGTGAGACTGCTGGTCGTGCTAGATCTCTTATGGATTTTTCAGGAAAAGTCATAAGTTCTGCAGGTCCTTCAACTCCGGTACAAATTCTTGGTTTGGAACTAGTTCCAAGTCCAGGTGATATTGTTAACGTTGTGAAAAATGAGCGTGAGGCAATTAAGATTGTCGAAAACAGAATTAATGAACGTAAAGAAATGGCAAGTGCATCTGTAGAAGTTAAAAAAGTCAGCCTAGAAGACTTCTTTGCTACTGCTCAGAATAATTCTGAAGCTGAGAAGAAAGTTCTTAAGCTTGTTGTTCGTTCAGATGTTCAGGGATCGTTCGAAGCAATTCGTTCAGCCGTTCAGCAACTTGGTAACAGTGAAGTTTCGGTTGAAGTTATTGGCGGAGGCGTAGGTGCAATTACAGACAATGATGTGAACACTGCTGCTTCTACTAAAGCGATCATCATGGGCTTCAATATGAGACCAGTTACAACTGCTCGTCGTATTTCTGAAGAGAAAGGTGTTGATATCAAGACCTATTCTATTATCTATGAGCTCATTAATGATGTGACTCTTGCACTTGAAGGCATGTTAACTCCTGAGAGAATCGAGAAATATATCGGTCGTGCCCAGGTTAAAGAGACTTTCGCCATTCCTAAGGTTGGAACAATTGCAGGAACATCAGTTATTGATGGTAAAATTGAACGTGGCTGTAATATCCGTCTTCTTCGTGATGGCAAAATCATCTACGATGGCCGCTTAACAACTCTTAAACGTTTCAAAGATGAAGTTAAAGAAGTTAAGAATGGTTTTGAGTGCGGTATGTCGCTTGAAAACTTCAACGATATTAGACAAGAAGATCTTATCGAGGCCTATATTATGGAAGAGAAGAAACGTACCCTCGTTTCTGATGCAACTCTTTAAGGATCAGCTGTGGCTACTACCGGACGTGGTAATAAATTTTCGAAACTTAAATATGAAGAACGGGTTCGCGATGAGATTAATCTTGCCCTGAGAAGGGAATTCGCGGATCCGAGACTCATGAACGTATCTATTACTCACGTTGAATTGACTCAAGATTATTCACACGCAAAAGTGTATTGGGATACTTTTAATACAGCAACTCGCGGAGACGCCAAAGAAGCGATTGAAAGTACCGCTAGTCGCATGCGCTCGCTTTTAGCTTCTAAAATGGCCGTGAAACACACGCCCCAGATTCACTACCACTATAACTCTCAATTTGAAGATGAGTCGAAAATCACCCAGCTTTTAAAAGATAACGACGAATCATCTAATGGCGAAGAATAAAAGTCTTTCGCAATTCCCTCCCTTAGTATTCAATATTTTCAAACCGGCCAGGATGACATCTTATGACGTCATCAGACATTTCAAGCGGAATCTCCCACCTGGTTATGGAAAAATTGGTCACTTCGGAACTTTGGATCCTTTTGCATCCGGCGTTCTGATGATTGGTATTGGCGGAGCGGCCAGACTTAATGAATTCATTCACGATCTTCTTCCTAAAACTTATCTCGCAGTCGGAAAGCTTGGAATTGAGACTCCTACTGGTGACTATGAATCAGAAATTATTCAAAGAGATGATTCACTTTATTTAAAACGAGAAATTGCCAGCTTCTCTGCCAAATTCATTGAAGATCGTTTTAAAGAAAAATTTCTCGGTGAATACATGCAGGCGCCTCACAAATATTCTGCCAGTAAATTCATGGGAAGAAATATGCATGAATGGGCGAGGGAAGGGGTTGAAGTCAAGAAGGAGCCTGTCCTTCGACATATTTATGACATCCAAGTTGTGAAATATAAATTTCCTTATCTTTCAGTCAGAGTCACTGTCAGTTCTGGAACCTACGTCAGAACTCTTTTCAATCATATGAGTAACGAGCTCGGAACAATTGGGTCTCTTATCGCTTTAGTGAGAGAAAAAATTGGATATGCAACGATTGATAATGCGATCAAGAAGAAAGACTGGCCCCAAGAGAAACAGTTTGATGTCCTAAAAATGGGCACGCCTATTGATGAGATTTTGCCATTTGATCGAGTACAATTAACTGAATCACAGACTATATCATTCAAGTGCGGAGCATTTTTAAAGTTAGATCAGCTCGAGATTGCTAAAAGAAATTTTTCTGATAAATATGTTTGGATGAATGATGAGGAAAATACCTTGTTTGGACTTGGCCACAAGGAATCACCAGGTGAATTAAGACCGAAAATTAAGTTTCATTTAGGGGAGCAAGACGAGTTTTGATTTGATCGTGACCTTCAATGACTTTTCCCCATACAGCTCGGCAGAATGCATCAGAGTTTTTATAATCCTTAGGAAGTATTTCTTTGTGTACAATTATTCCAAGATGGCGACCTGTCTTGATGTAACCTTTTTGAGTGAGAACACCTCTCGTTCCATAGATACTGGTAGGAATAATAGGAATATTTTCGTTGAAAGAAAAAACCATCAGAGTACGTTTAATTTTATCGTAGTGTCTTGGTAGTGCATCTTTTGAACGCGTGCCTTCAGGGTAGACTTGTAGACCAATTTTTTGAGTAACGATGCGGTCCTTGGCCTGGTCTAAAACTTTTTTTCTGGAATTAACTTTGCTACGGGAGACAGGCAAACCACCACTTATCCAGGCCAGCAATCCTACAATTGGAATATAGAGGACCTCTTTTTTCATGATCGGGGGGGCCTGATACATGGTAATCATAAGTGGAATATCGACAAAACTTTGATGATTGCAAACGTAGAGGCCATGAGTTGGCGTTCCCCTAAAGTCCTCAGATCTATGGTCTTCCGCTATATCTAATCTAGCATGGCATGCAAAGCGTAATAGCATCCGAGAGCAGAAGGCCCAGACTGGGCAAACAATTTTTAAACGTCGTCTTAGACCAAAGGGCAGGGCAATTAAACAGGCTGGAAATAGAGCAAATATGAGCAGAAGGCCTGATATAAAAATAGCTTTTATTTGGAGTAGGATGCCCATAGGCGACCATTGTACTTACAAAATCGGCATCCTAGCAAGGAAGTGACTTATCTTTTTGTTCTAATTTTCACCCAATTAAGTTACAATTTAGGTGATATAAAAGCCATTTTTGAGGAGTGTTTTGTGTCAACTAGTCTGATTGCAATGGGCGTAGCAGTTTTTATGGTCATAAACCTAGTCGTTGGGTTGGCCGCTCTTAGTTTATTGTTCGGAACTTTTGAAACCCTTTTTGGTAAACCAAAAATCACATTACTTAGATCTTCAAAAAGTGGAAACATGTTTGCTTTTGGTTTTAAGTGGAACTCTGCTAAAGAGCCAGCTGCTTTGGACACCATAAGACTTCGTCTATTTAACCCGTTTGGTACTCCAACTCAGGTTGAAGTAAGTAAACCTTTTGAGCCAAAGAAATCAAGCTTCGCAACCGAAATTGATATGGGCCCAGGCTTTATTGAACTTCTTGGGGCCAAAGGTTTTGAAAATGCCCTCATTCAAATTGAAGTTGTTTCATCAAAAGACGGAGTCGTTTTTCAGTTTGATATGAAAGGCCCTAAATTTAAAAAACTCGTTTTTGATGCAAATCAGACAGTCGCTGAATTTGTGAACAAGAATAATTTGGATGTAAAAAAATCTTCAAAATCACCAATAGACATTCCTATAAGAAGCTTTATTGCTGATACTGTTCCAGGACGAGGTCCACAATTGAAGCTTGCTACGAATCCGATGTTTGCCGGTGACTTTGCTGGTGCAACCGCTGGAGCAGCTCCAGCTGCTTCAGGTCCTGTCGCTTCAAATTTTAAAATTGCCAAAGTCTGGATTGAGCCTGGTTGTATCGTATGCAATGCTTGCGAAGATATTTATAAAGATGTTTTCGAAGTACTTGCTGATACATGTATCATTCGTCCAAATGCGCCACTTGATGATGGTCTAAGAATGCAGGAAGCTGCTGAGGCCTGTCCGGTTGAAGTTATCAAATATACAATAGCTGGTTAGTTTTTCATAAAAAAAGCCCTCTTAAAGAGGGCTTTTTTTATGTCTAGTTTTTATGATTTAAGTTTGTTCCAGATAAGTTCTGTTTGAAACATTCTCTTGAGACCCTCTTCGTTTTCTTTCCAAATATCCTTCAAGCTTTCGCGATGAGTTTTTAACTCAGGACACTCAAAAGTCAGAACAGGAGCTTTGTATTTTTCAACACCAAAAGTTCCTAGTGAGCCTGGAGTGGGGTAGCCAATATCTCCGGCCATTTCGTATTTGTTAAATTGATGGAGATATTCAGCAATGTCCTGGCAGTCACCATTATGATTTAAGATCGGCTTCCAAGTATGAAAAGAAATGATCAGGCCCGGCTTATATTTATCCAGGAGTTTTACCAAAAACTGATTTTCAGGTTCTGATAGAGGTTTTGGTCCTGGATTATACTTGGGCTGAGTTTTTTCAGCGGTCCAATCTTTAGTTGGAAGGTTTCTATTGAGATCAACGAGATGAGCGTTCACTCTAGACTGAGCACGGTAGCCATCAACATTTAATATAGGAATCACAACAATGGGCATATCTTTTAAAGAATGTTCATTTTTGAGCCAATTATAAAGTTCTTTTAAGACGTAAACACCTTCGACTTCATCACCATGAACACCGGCAAGCAAGTATAGATATTTTGGAGCTTTGATATCAGTTTTAAAAACAGTGATTGGAAGACCTTCAAGAGAAGTTCCATTTTCTAATTCAGAAAAAATCATAATTGCTCACGATGAAGAAAGACAGCCGACTGGCCTGGCGTTTCTTCAACCTCCACTTCAAAACTGGTAAATGAAAAATTGTATTTAGCTAAAACTTTTTTACGAATTTCGGAGGATATATAAACGGCAATTCTCTCTGCACTTGTATTGAGAATGGGCAGGAGTAGGGTGTCGCTCATTGGAATTGAAAAGTATGATTCATCTGGAGTTTCAATTACGTAGTTTTTATTTTCTGTGTAAATTTTGAGAAATTTATTATCTTTTGGGATCAACAATTTATGATCAAGAAAATCACAGACTTCTCTGACGATTGGTTTGATATCTAAAAAATCAAAAACCATATCACCGGCCAGATCAGGAGCTTCGCCCTTGATTTGCACACGATAATTGTGGCCATGAAGTGGCTCACGTCCACCATTTTCAAATATCATGAAATGTGAGGATGCAAAGTTAAAGTATTGCTTATAGACTTTAATCGAAAAGCTAGGACTCAAAGTTTGTTTCCTGGTTGGGGTTACAGATGTGGAAACATACTTCGCTGTTCCAAAATTGGCAAAGGGAAACCCCGTTTTGCATATAGTCAAAAGGTCTGATAAATGAAAAAAAAACACTTGAAGTCTTTAAATACGATTGAAAAGTGGTTGCTGTCTGAAACGCCGACCCCAAAAGGCGTTAAAGAAGCGTTTGATACAATCCGAAGTCATATGGAAAGTCTGCCGGAGAAGGAAGCCTATAGTGAGCAAGAATCCCTGCCGGCCCCAACTGAAATCAGTGATGAACCTGAAACTATCGCTGTTTATTCGGATGGTGGTTGCCGAGGAAACCCTGGCCCTGGTGCCTGCGCCTTTGTGATTCAAGAACATAATGGGAAAGTTC
>JBILYY010000228.1:0-4280 GCA_044377495.1 Bacteriovoracaceae bacterium
GAGCGGAGACTTCTGTGGCAATAATTGAGCAAATAGACTCAAAAAAAGTGAGTGATTTATTCGCCATGTACTTCTCTTGAGCAATCTCCTCGGGTTTTTTTAGGTCAGATTCATGCATGGTTTCTCTAGAGACCAGAGCGATCACAAAGATAGCTACCACGTATGCAATCACAAAAAGCCAATCAATTAGCTGAATATTCATTAAAATTCCTTTATTTTCTATTCTACAATAGTGGATAAGAGACGTCTACTTTGACCCCAAAAGATTCCTGAGTCTTTTGTCTCAATTTCATCTCCCAATACCCGATATGTCTTTAGAAATACTGGATAAAAATGAAACCAACAAATGTAAAAACAGTCCCCCTTCCAATAAAAGATTTTGCAAAAAAAATCATCTGTGATGGTCATCTTTACCTTAGCTCGAAAGAGGGGCGAAGATTTTATTTGATGAAGCCCGGAATTAGAATTGATGAATCCTTTATAAAAAAGCATGCGGCCGCTCAAACAGTTTTTGAGTATTCTTCCGTGACAGATAATATTGTCACTGCTCAGTTCACAACTCTTTTTCGAGAACTTAAATATCTACAATTCGAAAAAGATCTTCGATTGAAGACTAAAGATATTGTCGATTTCTTCAAGGGGACTTTTGAAAGCGATGTTCACTTTTTGAGTTTTGCAATGGCATGCTATAATGAGTTTTGTGCACTTCCTGCAGAAGACCTGCAAAGAATGCATGAGACTGATCTTCATCTATTTCGAAAATCACTCTATTCAGCAGCCTTTGCCGTGATCATTGGTTTCACAAATGATTTTTATCATTATCCTATGATCAAGGACTTTTATAATGTGACTCTCGGACTTGATCTCGGATTATGTGATTCGCACTATAGTTATTTTGTAGCTGAAGCCTGTAATCGTGAAAATCAAGCACCTGGTTCAGGTCGCTCGTGGATGAAAACCGAAGGTGCAACGGATTTAGAATTAAATGTATTTTTACAGCATCCAATAACAGGTCATAAGTATTTTCAGGATCACTCTGATCTTTTTGCTTATCCTGAATTAATTGAAATCTCGCTTTACCAGCATGAACTTTCAAATGGAAATGGCTTTCCTCGTGGAATCCCTAAAGGACAAGTTTCAAGTTGGGAAGCAGTGGTCGTATTGGCCGACTCATTGGTTGAGATTTGCGATGAATACAAATTCGAATGTGAAGTCATGAATTATTTGTTCTCTTTCGAAAATCAGAAATTATCAGATCTGCCAGTCCAGCGCGTGTATCAAAAACTCTGCATGGGATTAGGTGATATTTTCAAGCTTAAGGAGAATGCGGGCTAATGGACAAAATGGTTAAAACCAAACTTGCCATTCTAAACCTTGCTGGTGAACTCTCACCAGAGTTGTCCAATTACTTTGCCCGGAAAGAGATAGCTATCGTTGATCCTGAAGCAGATAATACAAGTCACACATGGACTCATGTTCTGACTAAGAATACTCACGATTTTACAAATCTAAGTAATATGTATGACACGGTAGAGAAAGATGTTAAAATCATTTCTCTCACAGCAGTCGAAGATCTCCAGAACTTTGTTGTTTCAAACGGTAAACTCATTTTAGATGAACTTTGGATGAAGAATAGTTTAGGTGCATTCATCCTGGATAAATTTCTTCAGGAGTCTGGAGGAATTGCTTTGGGTGATAATTACCCTACATTTAAAGAGAAAGGTTCATTTATTATTACGAATCCATTTAATACGGGAGAATATCTCGATCAAATGGTCCAAAGTGCATATCTTGAAGGTGTTAGTGGCCTTTCAATCAAAACTTTTTTTGATCATTTAGTCATGTATCTGACTGGACTCAAGAATAAGAGTAAATTGGGCATGCCGATTGAAGTCATGTATGGATACTTTGAGGATGTATTTGGTGTTCAACTTCATTTTTTTACCAAAGATCTTCTTTTGGAAGACGTAACATCAAGCCTATCTAGTAATATTTCAAGAAAAGCAGAAGAGTACCTTTTAAATATTGCCGTCAAGTCGAGTGACTTTTTTGATTTTACTCTGCTACGTGAAGTTAATAAAACAGTAATCACTGGTTTATGGACTAAAGATGATAGGATTCAGTCTGAAAATCGGGGGCTATTATTTAATGATTTGTCTGCCTCGGCCGGAATTACAAGCTATCCAACAGAAGGGATCACATCATTTCAAGTAAACGCTCAACCCCTTAGTGATTTCTCAGATAAAATTGTTCTCCCTCCATCAGCAGCAGAGGAAGAATTCAAGACCACTGTTCGCGGAAGTAAAGCTGAAGAAGAAGTGATTAACATTGTTAAAGGCAGTGCTAAAGAGGAAGAGAAGGTTTTTAAAATCTCTGGCTCTAAGAACTTCGATGTTGAAAAATACGCCTTTCGGGTATCTTCTGGGATTGAAGATAAAAAGAAAGGCGAAAATCATTTAAAGGTTAAATCATTAAAAAATGAATTGCCAGAAGCAATCAAAAGCAGTTTTCACGCCTACGCTTCAAAGTTAAACAAGTCAGCTGAGGATCTCAGCGAGGAAGAATTTAAAAATTTCAACGATGTTGAAATTCCACAGATTATCAAACAAACATCGAATAAAATAGATGCAGAAACGCCTGCGAGTAAAGATGCTCAAAAAGCTTTTGATCTTAAAGTCATTACTCTAAATGCTGAGAATGAAACTCTTAAGTCCAAGATGAAAACTCTTATGAGTGAAGTCAAAATACTTAAAGAGTCGAAGACTCAAATGGCAGAAATTCAAATGAAGGCAGCGCAAGCCGCTCAAGCCGCAACATTAACAGCTTCTAGTAAAAATGAATCTTCTTCTGCTGACAAAGCTTTAAAAGCAGAAATGATGGAGAAGATGACTCTTCAAAAAAGCCTGAGCGCAGACGATACTAAAAGACTTGCGGAAGTATTTCAGAAAGAGGCCAATTTTTTAAAGGAATCCAGAGAACAAGAAATTGAACTTCGGAAAATGCAGATTGAAATGTCTCAAAAAGAAACATTCTTTTCTGCAGAAATAGATAAGCTTAATCGATCGCTTAGAGCAAAAGAGCTTGTGGTTGAGAAAACGAAAGAAGGTTTCTCGAAACTAGTTGAACAAAAAGTACTCGAAATAGGTAATTTGAATGAGAAGCTCAATCAGGCCAGTAAACTTATGGCCGCAAGTCAGTCGCAAAACCAGGGTCAGCAGATCAGAGATCTAGAAAGACAAGTTATGAACCACGAAAAAATGATTGAAATTTATAAAACGAAGATTATTCAAAAGCCTGTGGCCAAAACTGAAGATGATTCATCAAAAGACGAGAGCAAACGTTTACAGCTACTCAATAATCAGATGAAAAATCAGTTAGAAATGGCTAAAAAAGATTTAACTAAATATCAAGAAAGGCTAGCTTCAGATTCTGCTGCTATGAACGTCCTTAAAGTGGATAAGGCCAAACTTGAACAGCAAATTAAAAAAGCTGCCCAAGATTCGAAGAAGGAAGTTTTAGCAAACACAAGTGGCCAGCAACAGGATCAAGATATGAAGAAGCTTCAGCTTCAGCATGATTTCCTGGATTCACAGTTAAAACAAAAAATTATGATCCAAAAAGAACTTGAACTTAAGCTCCAGGAAGCTCTTAAAAACCAAAAGAAAGATATCGTTACTGATGAAACAAGCACCAAGGGTAAAACTGCTCATCTTGAAAATAACGTTCGTAAGCTTACCCAGGACCTGGTTGAGAGTCGAAATCAGTTAGGCGAAATGAAAAAAGAGACTAATAAATTGCGCCAAGACAAGATTGCCCTTCAGAATCAGTTTGATAAAATGAAAAAAGACCTTGATAAAGCGAAGGGCGCAGCGCCCCAAAAGCCAGGAAGCTCAGGTCAAGCTGCATAAAAGCCTTGCCAGATTATTTGATTTCAAAGAATATCATCTCCATTCATATATCAGTGCCCGGTTGGTGGAATTGGTAGACACGCTAGGCTTAGAACCTAGTGCGCAAGCGTGGGGGTTCGAGTCCCTCACCGGGCACCACAAAAACGTATGAATGCTTTTAAAGCCCTCGTCTTGCGCCGGGGGCTTTTTTTTTACCTTACGACCTAAATGACTCCCACTTACTCGCCGATAAGCACCCCCCCCCCCCAGGGAGTTTACAGGCCATACATTAATTTGAAGAGTCCACTGCTAAGTAGCTTTGATTTTGATTCTCTCAAAATGCATGCAAACGAAGAGTCCACTAATCTTGAAAAGGGGATAAAACCTTAAGGT
>JBILYY010000229.1:0-4278 GCA_044377495.1 Bacteriovoracaceae bacterium
AGATACCACCCCTGATCATGGTCGGAGAAAAAGGGAGGTCTATAATTGCCTTAATTTGTTCGGGACTCTCTACGGCACAGGGACCACTTATAAGTAAAAAATCATTTTGATTTAAAATCATCTTGCACGTCCTTGAACATCCTTCAAAAACTCTGACAAACTTATAAAGTTATCAGATGATTGTGAGATTTTCTCTCTTTCGGCCAGTTGCTGTAGCAGATGGAACGTTTCTTCGAAAAGGTGATTTGCTTTTTCAAGGGTTTTTAATTTTGCGTGCTCTATTTGGGCCTCTGTCCATGGTGGATTCTGAAATTTAGATCCGCGCAATTGGTAGATGGCGTAATAGAGTTCCGGATAGGCCTGGATGAGATTCAAAGTGGTAAAATTAATTAGTCCCTCTTTCAAATCTTTTGCATACTCCTTACCTGAAGCTAAAGAGTAATCTAAATTGTCATCAACCAGTTGAAAGGCCAGTCCAAGTTTGAAGCCAAACTGTCGACAAATCTCTTGTGACTCTAAAGATCGTCCAGAAGACAAGGCCACAGAATGGCAGTTCCAAGCAATAAGCGCCCCTGTTTTTTTCAGAGCTACAGATTCAAGGTCTTCCCAATTAACATGAGCTTTCATTTTAAGCTCGTCTTGCTCAAATTCTCCGGCGACTATTTCTTCTAGCGTTTCGGCGAGTGTTTTCAAGATTTCATATTGTTTAAGGCGTACCAGCTCTGCAATTACGCTTGCCAATAAATAATCGCCTGCGAGTACGGCCTTTGAATTCGGCATGAATGAATTCAGAGTTGGTCTATCTCGTCTCACAAAAGCATTATCAACTACATCATCATGTATAAGAGAAGCGTTATGAATCAGTTCACTTGCCCAGCAAATGTCTCTGCTACTTTCGTCTCCGAGATTAAGCAATTTAGCGAGCTGCAAGGTAAGCTTTGGACGAAACAGCTTTCCAGGACTCTCAAGATGATTATTGAGTATCTCGTAAACCATAGTTCCTGATCGTATTTTATCTGATGCCATACCTAAATTCAGCATAGAAGACCTTCTTTTTTGTTATCCAGTTCAAGCTTCCTTAAACTAATGCATTCAGCATGCTTTTGCTTAAGCCTTTTCTCCTGTCTAGGCTTTGATATATGTTTGTTTAATCTTTTTCGTTCTTTAAAAAGATGCTGCCATAAATATCTAATTCAAATATACTGGCTGCATGACAACAGCATTGATTATTCTCGGCGATCAACTTTTCCCAATGAAGTATTATACTTCTCTGCCTCATAAATTGGTCTTTATGGCAGAAGATATTGGTCTTGCGACCCACTATAAATACCATAAGCACAAGATTGCTTTTTTTTTCAGCTCAATGCGCTCCTATGCTGACGAACTACGTGATGCAAAGTTCAATGTCACTTATATGGAATTGTCGGAAACAAGTTTCATAGATGGTCTAGCTGCTTTTATCAAAAAAAACAAAGTCACTAAAATTTGCATGGCCGAAGTGCAGGATAAATTTTTTGAATCCTTACTGCTTACCTTCTTTACGGAAAATAATCTTGCCCATGAATTCCTTGAATCGCCCATGTTCTTGTGTCCAAGGACAGAATTTAAAAAGTATCTGTTAAAGCACCCTAAGCCATTCATGAAAACGTTCTATGAAAAAGAACGTAAGAGATTAAAGGTGCTTTTAACTCCTCAGGGAATACCTGTAGGGGGCCAGTGGAGCTTTGATGACGACAACAGAAAAAAGGCTCCCAAGGTATTAACCAATCAAAAACTACTAGAGCACCCACAGCATCTGAACCTGACCAAGGTGATCGACCTCATTAATAAAAAGTTCCCTTCCCATCCTGGATCCCTTGAGAATTTCTGGCTCCCGGTTAATCGAAAAGAATCCCTCAAAACTTTAAAATATTTCCTTAAAAACCATTTGGGTGAGTTTGGAAGTTATCAAGATGCAATCACCACTCGCGACCCCTTTTTATTTCATTCGATGATTTCCCCCATGCTAAATAATGGATTAATTACACCTCAAGAGGTTGTCGACCAAGTTTTAAAAACCATGAGTGAGAATCCTGAAATACCACTCCATTCTGTGGAAGGTTTTTTAAGACAAATCTTAGGATGGCGCGAATTCGTAAGAGGGATCTATCAGAATTTTTCAGACAAGGAAGAGAGCACGAATTTCTTTAATCATCATAGAAAACTCTCAAGCCACTGGTACGACGGCACAACAGGAATTTTGCCTGTCGATGATGCTATCAAAAAAGCTCAGAAATACGGCTATTGCCACCATATTGAACGATTAATGATCCTGTCTAATATTATGCTACTGTCTGAAATCGATCCCAAAGAAGTTCACAGATGGTTTATGGAAATGTTTGTTGATAGTGCCGACTGGGTAATGGGCCCCAACGTATATGGAATGGGACAGTTTTCCGATGGGGGCCTATTTGCTACCAAGCCCTATATTTCTGGTAGCAACTATATCCTTAAGATGTCTGATTATAAAAAAAATGAGGAATGGGCGAATATTTGGGATGGCCTCTACTGGAGATTTATTGATAAGCATGCGATTTTCTTTCAAAAAAATCACCGAATGAATATGATGGTTAAACTTTCTGAAAAAATGGATTCTGAAAAAAAATTAAGATTATTTGGTTTAGCCGAAAAATTTATTAAGACTAAAACAAATTAAACGGCCCTCATAAAAATAAATACATTAAAAAGGCAAAGCGTAAAAGCCGGTAGGATGGCAATTAATGGGTCTCTAATTCTAAATCGAGCGAGCATACCCAAGAGCATGAGAAGGGCAAGTCCGCCCGAAGCGAGCAAAAGCAAGTTGTGCGAATAAAAACCTAATATTAGTCCTAGTGCTCCAGAAATTTCCAGCACCCCAGTCAGTTTCCGAAAGGGAAGCAGACCATAACGTTTAAACTCAAGGACCGTTTTCTGCGAAAACAGGCAAAGTGGGCCATAGAATAGGAACGCCACAATAGAGACTATCTGGACTCCTAGTTCCGCTATTTCCATTTTGTCTCACTCTTGTCGAATATAAAGATGTGTCATGAAGTTGTTAGTTTCAGTAAAATACTAACATAATATAAACGAATCCTATAACCCTAAGGCCTTAAATGACTTGGACAATATCTAACATTTTACAAGTTATCATGGCATGTGGACTGTTAAACGTATGGTTACTTCGTTTTAATAAGCATACTCCATTTAGAGGAGGTTCTTCAAAATCACTTAAAGAAGAATTTGCTTCCTACGGGTTACCCTCTTGGTTTAGTTATTTTATAGGTGCTCTTAAGATATCATCCGCTTTATTACTTATCGCAGGGATTTGGGTACCGCAGCTTGTTCTTCCCGTTTCAATTCTGGTTTCATTGTTAATGATTGGTGCAATTTTAATGCATTTAAAAATTCGTGACCCGCTGATAAAGTCATTACCAGCACTACTCATGCTCACCCTTGGAGTGGGCATCATCTTGATAAATTTCAATCAAAAAGCTCTAAGTTTGTAAAATGGTCTGAATTTAACTTTTAGCTCCTTACAGTATCCTTGTCCAACAAATGCTTTTGCCTTTAAGTTTAGTCCAAGCTGAGATGAAAAATTATCTTCAATACTCTTTAATGAAACATCATGAAGGAGCCAAGGAGCATGATCCACAATCCCGTGTAAAGATTCCTGATTTCTTTTAGTGAATAATCCATACCTTTCTGTCGCCCAAAGATCAAAATGACTGCTAGTTCTAACGTCACCAATAACTGCGTTCATTTCAATTGAAGTTTTCGAACTAAGACTTTTGCAAAAGTAGCTATTGTGTTTTTTCTTAACTACAATTTCCGCTAAACGATAAGGTAGCGAAAAAAAAGTTCTCGCAATAAATATTGCAGGTTTCAAATCCGCATCTAAAGTGAAAAAATATACGCCTTTTTTTCCATCGACATCAACATAGGTCCTGAGATTTAATTCATTCAATTTTGACAATCCAGGAACAGATGGCAAAAACGGAAATCGAATACTTTCCATAGTGAATGAGACAATAGATATAATTGCTTGCCCATTATACTCGTCCAGCTTAAATGGGACATGATCCTGTAAAAGCTTAGGTTCAACAGGATAATGTAAAAAGAGCACATCTCGCCAAGTCTGGGCCATAATCCAGCCTTTGCTTTGAAGCGAAAGTGCCCAGAAGTATAATAGCGGTTGTAATAAAGTTCTTCCCCAAAGTAAAAATGGGTTCGAAAAACCAAACATCGGAATTTGATACCAAC
>JBILYY010000230.1:0-4268 GCA_044377495.1 Bacteriovoracaceae bacterium
TTGATACAGTTTCCTATGGCCTGGTCATGCAGGAAATTGAAAGAGCGGATTCAGGTGTTCGCTCTTTTGTATCTGTCCAGGGTGCCCTTTGTATGTACCCTATCTATGCTTATGGTAATGAAGAACAAAAACAAAAATTTCTTCCTCCAATGGCACGTGGAGAAGTAATCGGTTGTTTTGGTTTAACAGAACCAGATGCCGGTTCTGATCCAGGCAGTATGATAACAAACGCTGTTGAAACAGCTGACGGTTACGTGTTGAACGGAAACAAAATGTGGATTACTAATGGTTCAATCGCAGATGTGGCCATCGTTTGGGCAAAGCTTAATGGAGTGATCAGAGGTTTTCTGGTTGAAAAAGGAACTCCTGGTTTCAGCACTTCTTTAATGAAGGGTAAATTCTCTCTTCGTGCTTCAATCACTTCAGAACTACATTTTGAAAATTGTAAAATTCCAAAAGCAAATATTCTTCCTGGAGTACAAGGACTCAAAGGTCCTTTGGGCTGCCTCTCTCAGGCACGCTTTGGTATCGCATGGGGAGCTATTGGCGCAGCTAATGCTTGCTATCATGAAGCCCTTAACTATGTTCTTAATCGACCGATGTTCAATAAGCCACTCGCTGGATATCAATTAGTTCAGGCCAAGCTTGCAAAAATGGTTCAAGAAATTTCAAAAGCTCAGCTTTTAACTTGGCATTTAAGTCAGGTTAAAGATCGCGGCGAACTTATTCCTGCTCAGATTAGTCTCGCTAAAATGAACAACGTAAGAATGGCGCTTGATGTTGCAAGGGATGCTAGAGACATGCTCGGTGCGAATGGAATCATTGATGAATATCCTATTATCCGTCATATGTTGAACCTTGAAACCGTCAACACATACGAAGGTACTGAAGATGTGCATCGTTTAATCATAGGACGTGAGGTTACAGGCATCTCCGCCTTTAACTAAACATTATGTTTGATCGTGCGAAAATAATTGATACAACATTTCGGAATTTCCTCACGAATAAATCCGACGTGGGTAATTTTTCTTTTGCGGGGAAGCACTCCCCCGTAAAGATTATTGATATTTTCGAATCTCAACTCACCTCACGCCTACTTGATATTAAGGCGAGGAAACTTAGAACTCAGGGTAAAAGTTTTTATACCATCGGATCGAGTGGACATGAAGGTCTTGCCGTCGCAGGAGAAGTTTCTCGCCTAACTGACATGGCATTTCTTCATTATAGAGATGCTGCTTTTCAAATTCAGAGAAGTAAAAAGCTTCCAGGCCATACCGCTATTTATGATTTACTACTCTCCTTTTGCGCTCGTAGCGCAGACCCGATTAGTGGCGGAAGACACAAGGTACTAGGTCATAAAGAACTTTTCATTCCTCCCCAAACCTCAACTATTGCGTCCCATTTACCTAAGGCCGTTGGAACTGCGTTCTCAATTCATAAAAATCACAAGCTAGGAATGAAGGGCGTTCTGCCAGAAGATGCGGTTGTTGTCTGCACTTTTGGTGATGCTTCATTGAATCACGCTTCTTCACAAACTGCTCTCAATTGCGCCGACTGGATAAGCTATCAAAACTTGCCTCTCCCTTTGGTTTTCATCTGTGAAGATAATGGAATTGGTATTTCAGTTAAAAGTCCCGGTGATTGGGTCAAGAATTCACGCGTAAAATCAGCTGCTATAAAATATTTTGAATGTGATGGCATGGATATCATAGAAAGTTTGAATGTATTAACTGAGGCATTCGCTTATTCAAGAAATGGTCGACGTCCAAGCTTTATACGTTTTAAGACGGTACGTTTGATGGGCCATGCAGGAAGCGACATTGAAAGTGTATACCGCAACCTAAAAGAGATAGAAGCCGCTGAAAGGCAGGATCCACTATTAAGATCTGCAAGGTCGATCATCGGTAATGAAATACTTACCCATGATGAAATTTTAAAGATGTATCTAGATTTAGAAAAGCGTATTGACCGAGTTGCCGAACAAGTAGTTCTCATGCCGGCCTTAACCGATCCATTAAAAATCGTTGCAAGCGTTGTTCAACTTAAAGAACAGAAAAAACTACCTGAAGTACCTTCAGAAGACTCTCGACTACAGATTTTTGGAAGTGAATGGGAGCAGATGAAATCAGGGCAAACACTTGCCAAGCTCATTAACTGGGGTCTAACTGATATACTTCATCGCTTTCACGGGGCCGTTATATTCGGAGAAGATGTTGCCAAAAAAGGTGGTGTCTATAACGTCACGGCCAATCTTGAAACGCGCTTCGGAAAAAACAAGGTATTCAACTCACTTCTGGATGAAACAAGCATTCTAGGAACGGCCATTGGTCTCGCACACAATAACATACTTCCAATTCCTGAAATACAGTTTCTCGCTTATTTTCACAATGCTGAAGATCAGCTTCGTGGAGAAGCAGCTACTCTTAATTTTTTCTCAAACGGCCAATATTCAAACGGCATGGTCATTCGAATTGCTGGATTGGGTTATCAAAAAGGATTTGGAGGACATTTCCATAACGATAACTCTCTCGCCGTATTCCGTGATATTCCAGGGGTCATTATCGCGTGCCCTTCCAATGGAAGAGATGCCGTTATGATGATGAGAACATGCGTCGAAGAAGCACACCGCTTTGGACGGATCAGTGTTTTTATAGAACCCATTGCTTTATACCCAGTTCGAGATCTCCACGCTGCTGGAGACAATTTATGGAACTGTGAGTATCCAAAAGATTTGTCGGATAATATTCCGCTTGGGCAATTTCATGTTGAACCAGGTGAGAAGAAGCTTTGTATTCTCACTTATGGAAATGGTTTTTACTTGAGCATGCAGGCAAAAGAGATATTGAAACAACAAGGAATCAATCCAACGGTTATAGATCTGCGCTGGCTCGCTCCGCTTGATGAAAAATCGCTGGCCCTAGAATTGTCTAAATATGCCCATGTATTAGTTGTCGATGAATGTCGTAAAACAGGATCTCTAAGCGAAGCCCTTATGACGTTGATAATGGAAAATTGCTCCCCAATGCCTAAGACTATGCGTCTTTGCTCGCTTGATAGTTTTATACCTCTCGCAGATGCTGCCAACCTTGTTTTAGTTCAGACCCAAGACATTGTTGAAAGTGCAGTCAATTTAGTAGGCAAAAAATCATGACAAAAAAAACAGCCGTTGTAATTTGTCCAGGTCGCGGCACTTACAATAAAACCGAACTAGGTTATCTTCATAAGTATCATTCAAATAAAATGGATTTCATTAAATCGATTGATGACTACCGTTTAAAAAATGATCAGCCTTCAATTTGGGAACTCGACGCTCGAACTGAATATTCTACTAAAGAACACATACCTGGAGAGAATTCAGCGGCCATCATCTATTCTTGCTCCTATGGTGACTTTTTAGACATTGATCAAGAAAAAATAGAAGTTGTTGCCGTTGCTGGAAATAGTATGGGTTGGTATCTGGCCTGTGTTTGTGCTGGTGCTCTCAATGTTGACAATGGAACACATGTCATCAACACGATGGGCTCGCAGATGAGAGAAAAACTCATTGGCGGCCAAATAATTTATCCTGAAGTCGATGAGAACTGGATTTTCTCTCAAGAACTTTCAAATTTAATTGATGAAAAGATGAATGAAGTTAATAAGAACGGACCCGAAGTATTTACTTCAATCTTCTTTGGTGGTCTTAGAGTCATTGGTGGAACAGAAAATGGTCTACGCCAAATGATGAAGATACTCCCACCAAGAGAAGATCGTTACCCATTTAAATTAATGGGTAATGCTGCATTTCATACTCCGCTTTTAACAGAGACCTCGCTTAAAGCGAAACAAGAATTAGGACGACACTTTTTCACCTCTCCAAAACTGCCACTCGTAGATGGTCGCGGAAAAATCTGGATGCCAAACGCAACTGATGTAACTGAACTGTGGAATTATACTTTAGGTCACCAAGTAGATCATACTTATGACTTCACGAAGAGTATCGATGTCGCCGTTAAGGAATTTGCACCTGATTACTTGATAATCACTGGACCTGGTATGACCCTCGGTGGTGCTGTGGCGCAGGTTCTGATCAACAATAAACTCAAGCCCATTAAGAACAAAGATGAATTTAAGGAGCTACAAGCTACCACTCCTTATATCATTTCCATGGCAGAACCAGATCAGCGAAAAATTGTCATTTAATTTTTGAATAAGGCTTGCTAAATGTTCAAATGGATTTGCAAAACTATTTTTAAACTTCAGGGTTGGAAGTTTATCAACAATATACC
>JBILYY010000104.1:0-11951 GCA_044377495.1 Bacteriovoracaceae bacterium
GGCCACATGGATGATTTAAAAACAGAAAGATATGCAAAGTTTGGTGAAGGTTGTAAATCAACAGGGGAAAATGACAACTGTGGCGTACATATACTGAGTGGTATTCCGAATAAAATGTCTGCCCTTGTCATGTCGGCCATTGGTATTCAAGAATCTGCAGAGCTTTTCTATAATGTTATGACGAAGAGATTAACTGAAAACTCTCAATTCGCTGATTATCGTTCCGCTCTGATGGAAGAATGCAAAACTCAAAGCTCTGATACTTGCACGATTGTTGATGAAGCTCTCAAGGCCGTGGGAATCTAAACTCCGGACTTACCATAATTAGGAAGAACTCTAGCAGATGGATCTGCTACGTTGCAGTTGGACCATTCTTTATTTGGCATCCAGAAGTCTTTAATTAATCCAGACTGACCAGAAAAATGTTTCTCAAATATATCTCTGTAAAGTAGAGACTCTTTTGTGAATGGAGTCCCGTAAGGATATTTTTCTTTAGCGGCGATGAGGTCTTGATCTGAGTATTTTGAATCCGCAAATTCTTTTAAGTAATCCACCATTGAATGTCCAACCGCATCTGAAAAAGCTGCCTTTTCACGCCAAAGAATTGATTCAGGTAAAAGATTTGTGCCTTTAAAAGCCTCTCGAAGAATCCACTTACCCATGCCTGTTGTATTCATCTTAAACTCAGGCGGGATTTCCATAACAGTTCTAACAAAGTCTAAATCTCCAAATGGAACACGGGCCTCAATTGAATTTGCAGCAATACAGCGATCGGCCCTGAGAACATCATACATATAAAGCTCATCCATGCGTTTTTTAGATTCCTTTTGGAAGGCCTCAGGTGAAGGCGCAAAATCGGTATACTTATAACCAAAAAGCTCGTCAGAAATCTCACCGGTTAATACAACTTTTATGTTTGTTTTTTCACGAATGTACTTACAAACAAGATACATACCAATGGAAGCACGAACTGAAGTAATATCCCAAGTTTCAAGATGCCATATGAGTTTATCTAAAACACCAAGCGTATCTTCTTTGTTGAAATAGACCGGATGGTGATTCGATTTAATATAATCAGCAACTATTTTGGCATAGTGAATATCAATTGGATTATGATCTAAACCAACTGCAAAAGTCGTAATTGGTTTTTTTAAAATATCATTTGCAATGGCGCAAACCAAGCTTGAATCTAAACCACCCGACAAGAGAAAACCGACAGGAACATCGGCGACAAGACGTTTCCTTACGCCTTCAATAAGTTTTTCACGAATATCTTTCAAGTGAGACTCTAAGGTTTTAGAACTGTGCTTGATCACTGTTGTAATATCTGTGTATTTTTCGAACTTGTCCCCATCAAAACAATATCCAGGGGGGAATGCTTCGATTTTGGTGCAAAATGGAGTCAGGACTTTAATTTCTGATGCAAACATTATTTTATTTTCAGAAGTATAACCATAGAACAACGGACGTATACCAATAGGATCTCTGCCTGCTACTAACTTACCTTTAGAATGATCCCAAATAACGACCGCAAATTCTGCATCTAATTTTTGGCACAATCTCTGTATCCCCAATTCTTTGTACATGGGAACCAGTACTTCGCAATCTGATTCGGATTTAAAAACATATGATTTTTCACATGTCGTTTTCAATTCTTCATAATTATAAATTTCACCATTGCACATGATGACGTTGCCAGTAGGCTGATCTTGGAATGGTTGATGACCTTTTTGTGTAGGATCCATTATCGCTAAACGATGAAAGCAAAATGTGGCCTTACCATTTTCTATTTTTACGATCTCTGTATCATCCGGACCACGATGACGAAGCTCATTAAATTTAGTAGCAAAATTTTCGAATTTAGTTGCATCACCTGAATAAGCGAGAAGTCCGCACATGATTAAATCCTGAAGAGATTTTGAGAGAGATTTCTCAATGAGATCCCTGACTTATCTTATCGCGAAATGTGGGTGTTTTTGAGACTGGCCAATTTTGCCTATCCTAAGATTTTAAATCTTTTCAGATCATCTGAAGCGAGTTTTTTAGCTTTTTCTCTGGCTTGATTTAAACTAATTGGGCGAAGAGCTGGCTCTTCAACTTCAACAGTCGAGCCAACATATTCTTTCGTCCAAACATTGATAATTTTAATCGTGACAAAATACGAATGAGTATTGGCCTTGTATCCATATTCTTCCAGCGCTACAAACTGACCGGCCTTAGACATACCGAGGGTATCAATTTTGTTATGTTGCTTGGCAAATGCCTGGGTCGACATTCCTAATAACAAAACAAAAATTATTTTACATATCATGCAGACCCCTTTCTTCTATTAGAGCAAGCCCTAGGCCAGAGACTATATAAGATTCCAGATAGTTACCCATCCCCAATCAGTCAGGAACTGAAATGGCGTCTAGTTTTTGGGCATTGGGGGTGGTAACTTGGGCTCCAAATTTTGAGTTTTTCAGGAGATATTATGCATTCATTTGAATCCCATATTCGCAACGTTCCAGACTTTCCTAAAGCAGGAGTCCTGTTTAAGGATATTACTCCCCTGTTGCAAGAGCGTTTTCATGAAGTCATTGAGGCCATGTCAAAAACCATTAATTGGGAAGAAATTGATTACGTTGTAGGCATTGAGTCTCGCGGTTTCATCCTAGGGGCAGCAATGGCAACGCTTAAGGGTAAAGGGTTTATTCCGGTAAGGAAAAAGGGAAAACTCCCTCCTCCAGTAATCTCTGAATCCTATGCCCTTGAGTATGGCACAGATACGCTTGAAATGATCATTAACCACCAACCGGGACGAGTAGTCTTGGTAGATGATGTTTTAGCTACAGGTGGAACACTTAATGCTGTTTTGAATCTATGTCAGAAAAATAAGCTCGATGTTAAGGCAATGGCCCTTCTCATTAACCTGACTTTTTTGAATAAGTTTGTCGAAGAAGGTCATCCAGTTCATTCTGTTCTCAATTACTAAACTCTTTTAATAAACTCAAAATAGACTACACTTAATAGATGTGGATTATTTTGGGTTTATTATTTTCAGTACAGGGCTTTTCACTTGAATCATTTGAAAGGCTCAAAAACGTAAAGATTCTAAAAGTCATAGAAACAAATGTAGTCATGATAGATCGCGGTCTTGAAGATGGAATTCTTATAAACGACCATGCCAAGCTGTCTCAAGAAACTGATGGATATTCAGCACGTGCTTTATGTCTTCTGACTAAGGCCAACGTTTCATATTGGAAGCTGTATCGAATTCCTTTTGCAGAAACCATTTCAAAAGACCTTAGTTACACTTTGGTTGGTATGGCAGATAAAGAAATCCCGGCGCCATACGAAGCCCTGAGAGATAATACTACAAGGTATGAAGACCCCGATGACATCAAAAAAGTCCCACTTGGCCATGACCCGTTTATCAAAAGAGATCTTCCAGAAAAATTAACTGAAAGAGATATCATTGAGACTATTGGACCAGAACAAAGAAAGCTATACGTAGAAAAAGTCTTGAATAAAGATCAAATAAATAGAGACCTACGAGACTATAAAGTTTCATTTTTTGCTTCACCCTACACTCGCCAATCAATCAATGAGGCAGAAAGTTTTCGTTACGGTGCCCGCGCAGGCAATATAGCTTCAAAATACCGCCTTCAAGGCCAGTTTGAGCAACAACAATCAAAACTGAAAGATCCTAAAACAGAAGAAACTGTCTCAACCCGAAGTACTACAGCACAAGCTCAGTTTGTCATTCATAGACTAACTCCTGACATATCCTCATTGACTCTAATTAATTACAACTCAATGAGGTTTACAGAACTAGGAACACCCAAATCTCATTGGCAATTTGGGCCAATTGGATTCACTTGGCATATGTTTGAGAATCGTACGTGGGAATACTTTGACTTAAGTTATGTTCCTCTTTATGACTATCGCGCCACTGAAGTGGTAGATGAAAACACAGGTTCAAACAGTGAAATTAAAACTCGTGGTCTTCGCCATGGTTTTCGTCTTGCTCTAAAAACAAAAATTAATGAACGTGTATCCTTTGAAAATCTTCTTTGGGTAAGGCCTTATCAGAGCCTTGCAACTTGGGAAATCGATGGGTCTGATTTAAACTTATCCAATGACATGAAATTCGTCTTCAATCTCTCTGGAAGCCTTTTTCTGGATTACAATCTGGTTTATCAATACGATAAACTTTGGAGAACCTTAAGTGACTTGCCATCAACAAACGTCATCAATTCTATTAATTTCAGATATGATTTTGATATTTAGTTAGAAATAAAATAAACCAAAAATTCAACATTTCCACTTTTACCCTGAATAGGAGAAAGAATTGTCTCCACATGATTCCAACCATGAGTGACTGCATGCTGAATAACCTCGTTTAAAATCTGCGTGCGAACAACTTCGTCTTTAACTACACCATCTTTAGGTAATCGCTCCACACCAGCTTCAAATTGGGGTTTTACAAGGGCCATAAGAAAAGACTGTGGTTTGAGTAGATTTTTAACATGATCCAAAACTTTGGTAATTGAAATAAATGACAAATCCATAACTGCACCATCTGCAAGCTCTGGTAGCGATGTCAGATCCTTGATGTTCGTTCCCTCAAGATTGATGACCTTTGGATTTAATCTTATTTTTGCGGCCAACTGCCCGTGACCAACATCGATGGCATAAACCTTTGCTGCATCTTTCATTAAGAGAATTTCAGTAAACCCACCCGTACTAGCACCAACATCGAGTATGACTTTATCCTGAACATCAATTTTAAATTCTTCCATTGCCTTTTCAAGTTTAAAGGCACCACGACCAACAAAAAGAGGAACATTTATTTCGATTTTAGATAAGGGACTAATGAGTTCAGAGGCTTTTTTGACTGGGACTCCATCAACTAGTACATCACCTTTCTCAATCAAACTTTTTGCCTGAGACCTTGAGGTAACGAGCTTTAAATCTGCTAAAACTTTGTCAGCTCGCTCTTTCACAGTGCAACTTCGCCTTTAAAAACCTCAGTGACTTCACCTGAATAAAAGATCTGGTCTCCAACGGATACAACTTGCTGACCACCTTTGGTCTCTAGTTTAATATCACCATTCCATTTTAACCAATGAGAAAGTGCCAGGGCAGTGGCCGTAAGACCGGTACCACAAGAGTATGTTTCATTTTCAACGCCTCTTTCATAAGTTCGGGCGTAGGCTTTTTTATTATCACTCTCAATGACTTCAACAAAAGTGACATTTGTCCCTTTCTTAAACATTGAATGGTGCCGATAATAGGCACCCACTTTTTTAACATCAAGTGATTTAACATTTTCGGTTAAAAATACTAAATGCGGCACACCGGTATTGATATAAAAAGAATTAGAGTAATCTTTGAATTGAGACAGATCGTAAATATTTTTGTCTTTAATCTCCGACATCTCAAGCGCAAAACTTCTGCCTTTTCTAAAAACAGGATAAACTGAATTCATTGTTTCAATTAAATAAGAGTCTTTTTGTGGTGAACTAATTGAATCATAATAAGTCGCCAGGCATCTCAGACCATTGCCACACATCTCGGCTTCCCCGCCATCCGCATTATAGATTTTCATGCGGGCATCGGCCTTGGCTGAGACCCCAAACGTAATCACTCCATCTGCCCCAATACCAAAATTTCGATGGCAGAGCCGAACGACTAGCTCCCTTGAAAGAGGGGTACTTTCAGACATAATGATGAAGTCGTTGCCATTTCCTGAATATTTGACGAAAGATGTAGTTGTCATACCAAGAGTATAGGCCGAGAAAGAGACCGCGTCAAAAACTTTGCCTCGAGTCTTCTTGGCAGAAACATAGAGATGCAGTAAATTTATGACTTCATTTAGTGGGATTATAGCTCAGTTGGTTAGAGCTCCCGGCTCATAACCGGGTGGTCGTAGGTTCAAGTCCTACTGGTCCCACCACTTTAAACATTAAGTTCTAATTGGTGAATTTTAACGTCTCCTGGACCTTCACATCGAAACATAATATATAAATTTGGAAATGAAGTGTCTTCTAACCACGAAAAATCGTAATCAACTTGATGTTCACCAGTGGGATACTTTTGATATTTGCAATCAGTAAGCAGAAAGCAATAACCTTCTTTATCTTCAACAAAAAGTTTTAGTTCCGTGTTTTGTGAACATTCTAGCAAAAAAGAAAAACATCCACTCTTCGATTCAAGTAAAGTTAATTCCAAACGAATAATGTGATGCTGAAATAAAGTAGACTGCTCCTTCACTTCAATATGAAAACCATTTCCAAGTTTATGCCAAACGCCGATGTCTGTAGGACTAAAATAGTCGATAAAAAAGTTATCAAGAGGTGCTTGCGTTGAAGTTACCAAAGATTGAAGCAAAGGTTTTGGGGGAGCTATTTCACAGTGAAGATCGGATAGGTCTAATTGGAAAGTTGTGCCAGAAAGAGTGCTCAGGAATATCTTTAAATTGATAATAAGATCTCTTTCAAAAATATTCGTTAATTGAATAGAAATGGGTTGCCCCTGTAAAAAACGTTGATCAGCAAATACTTGTCCATACGAGGCTTCCATGAATTCGATCTTTATTAACTGAACATTCGGATTTAGTAGTTTAACTACCCCTGTAAGCATTTCACCTTTTTTCACATGGAAGGGTATTGAATTAAATATAAAATCAATATTGCGACATAGCTGTTCTGGAATAGATATCTCGAACCTGTTTTTATCAGCTCGTGAAATAAACCCATGGTTCGTATAAAAGAATTCTAAAAAAGAACCTTCTTGATCCCTATACCTGTTTATGAAAGGGTGCGAAATTTTGATAATTTTTTTCCCTAAAAGAAATTTAAAGCGATCATAGAACTCATCAAAGGAAAGACTATCAAGTCTTCTATCGAGAAGCAGTAATTTGTGACTACTATAATTTTCTTCCCTCCAATGCAAAATTCCTAAAAAGTTTTGCTGAAAGATATCTTGCATAGGTAATGCGAGAAGATTTAAAAAATAAGACCGGCTAACGTAGTCTCGTGACTGCCCGTGATTAATATGAACCACATCGTCTTGAAGGTAATCAATATTATATCTCTTTGCCATTTTACGAACTGATTGATTAAACCACTCATGAGATGAGGCTCCACCAAACTTGATGCCTAGTAATTCACTAATAAAAGCACCATCACCGCTGCCCTCTGGGACTAATGCATTAAATCCCTTAATTTCATTAAATGTGCTACTTTTTATTCCCCAAATTAATCCTGGTGCGCGCCAATATTCTATTCCTTTCTTATACTGGCTTACCCAGGAGGCTTGACAGTACTCCAAGTCTAGCGTGTCTTGGACCACTGAAAACCCCTGCACAAGATCTAAGTTTTCTTCTTCAAGTTTATCTTTCATGCGAGAAATGTATAAAGGGTCTTCAGAATAGACATCACTGTCGAGGAAGATCAAATACTTCTGGAATCTAGCAAGGTATCCTCCGATATTTTGTAACGACTCTTTATGCCAAAGCCCAATGCTTAGTTCTTCGCTCTTTATATGATAAACCAATATATCCGGTGAAAACTTAATGAGACTATCATTGTTATTCATTACAATATGAATATGAAAAAAACGAGCCGTTTGATTCTTCCACTTTTCATGGGCTTCATGAAGTGTATTTATATGCAATTGATTAGTACCCCATGTCGAAGTAATAAAGGCAACATCTGCATCCTTGGGGAATGGACGGGTTCCCAGAAACTTTACATTCTCTGCCAGATAAGAAATATTTGCATATAAAGGATGCCTCTCTAAGTCCTCTCTAAGACTTTTAAGATAGGGATTTTTTATTCGATCCTCAATCCTATACCCTTCCGTAACTCGACTTTGAACCATTGCCAACACTATCGCCTGGGCAAAAGGGTCTGTGGAATAATAAGCAAACTTGATTAGTATATCAGCGTTGAAGTGCCCTGAAGATTTTAGTAAAAACCAATACCGTTTAAATAGATCATTCGTTAATTCAATTTTCGATTCATTAAAACTAGAAAGAGTAACCTCGCTTCTTAATTCAATCGGTATGTCAGCAAGAGTTGATGTGATATCGAAAAAAAACAGCTTTGCGAAAAGATGATAACATTCCAGGGCTTGAGACCTGTTTTGAACATTATTAATTCTAGATAGGACATGAGAATATTTACGATCTAGGCTTTCTGGTTCTGGGTGAAAATCTTTCAACTCCACTAACCAATCAAGATTTAGGAGGATCTTTTTTAAAACTCGTCGAAGTGCCTGAATACGATATTCGTTTTGAATATTGTGACAATAGTTAAACTCAAACCATTCGTGCAAGAAACCTAGTTCATGCAAAACATTGAGTCGAAACTTAAGCGGATGATAGAGGTATTTCCGAATTTCAGGACTTCTGCCCAGCCATTTCCATTGGCCGACTTGAAGTGCTTTTACACCACCAAAAACCTGCCAATTCAAAAAATCTTTATATTTATAATAATCAACATCACTTACAAAAGGAAAGATCCTCTGCCACCAATTGAAGACCGTAGTCAATTTTATACATTTTTCAATTGATAAATCGTCCGAGAAAATAACAACCAGATCAATGTCGCTTAATCCGAAAATCCAGTCTTTGCGTGCAAAGCTACCTTTGATTGCGAAAAATGAGCCACCCATTAATTTTGAAATAAGAAAAAACCACAAAATAAAAGGATAGGCTAACAGTTTTAGGAGCTTTCGGCCCAATAAGGTTTTCCGGAGGAAATAAAATCTTCTACCTATTATGATGAACATATTATTCATTAATAAATGGACTGACGTTTATCTCAGCTCCAAAACGTTCGAGATGAGGGTATGTATCAAGTTTTAATGGATCGAAAAGTTGATAAGCGTTTTTTTCTTTGCTTAAAACTAATGCATTTACCATTTTTCCATTCATCGCGCAGGTTAATAGGCTTAAACTAGGGAGATGGAATGCGTCTCGCTCAAAATCTTTTATATTACCTGGTAGATTAACATAATTAAGTCCTGTTTTTTTTGAGCAAATATTTTCTAAGTTTCCTAGTAAAAGCAAGTGCTGGCGAGAGAAGTTAATTTGAGCAGAGACTGTTATTGCGAGTAACCAAACAAGAGCAGGTGAAAAGATGGTCTTGTTTTTCTGCCAAAGTATTATGCTTATAAGTAAGGGTAAGGTTGTATTAATAATTCTGAAACGATAGTGATCCCATGGGCTATCCTTGGAATCCTGAGTATACATGAACCAAATGATACCAATGATAATCATAAGGGCAAAAATCAGGACGTTGCGTTTATCATCCGTCTTAAAATCAAAAAACAGAGTTAATATTGGTAGAACAAAAACAAAATGATTAATCAAGTAATTAGGATTTATAAAAAGATTATAAATGTCCAATATCGAAGAAGACTCTATTGTTTGATACGGGTAATTAATCAACCAGTAAAGTGCATAGATAAAACTCAGCGATAAAAGTGAAATCGCAACAACCCCTAAATAGTCTTTTGTTTTTTGATTTTTTTGTTCTTTGAACAATAAGAAAATAAAAAATGGAATATAAAAAAGAACAGATGGATATAATTTTGAACTTAAAAAGCAACAAACTATAAACAGAACCTTTTCAATTTTTTTTCTTTCCTCTATAGGTTTAAGAAGATAACTAACCATAATGATCATGACTGCTGTTGCTATTATGCTTTCACTAATCAAATAATAGGCAGAAAAAAGACTGTTGTAGCATAAAAAGAGCCAAGCAATTGTCTGTGGGGTTTTGTTTGTGCTTTTAAATAACACATTATAAATAAGTGGTATTACCGGAATCATGGAATAGCTAAATGAGAAGAGATACGCTAAATACTTTAAATTTGTTACACCCATAAGCATTGCAAGCGAAACTGGAGAATGTGTAATTAGTAATGCAAACCGTCTAGCCCTATCATAACTGACTGGTGAGCCCTTTTCTAAAAGTTTGATAAAAAAATGCGTCCCATCTCGATGTAAAACAAGAAGGCCTTTCGTTTGAAAAAAAACAACAAGACAAACTAAGATGAAGAGAAGTATCGGATAACGATAGGTTTGCATTTTATAAAGAAATCGATTCATTCATATAGATTAAACTTCATAGCCGATCTCGTCAATTTTAAGACGTTAACGAATGGAACTTATAGTCTCCCCAACAGCTAAAGGTTATGGGGATTGTCAGATTTTGATTTGACCGAGCTTAGCAGTAACAGCTGAAACAAACTTTTACTGCCCCGAGGTCGATTCCCAATACTTAGCCGCCATGCCTAATATTCACTAGCATGACATTTTGCGAATACAAGAATCATTGCATGTTCGCCATAATTATTGTCACCAGAGGCCAATGCAAAGAAATTTGGGTATTTTGATCGGAATGCTGTCTCATACAAGAGACAGCATTTCTTTATCGTAATTTTTTAGAGTTTGATTCCAAATGGAAATTTAGGCTTATCTTTCTTCTTTTCTTTTTTCTTAGGAGCAGCAACCGCTGGAGTCAATTCCTTAACAGCAGCTAAGTCTTTAATTTGCGTTTCATGTAGCGCTATCTCAGCAGCAACAAGAGATGCTTGATCTTTTTTAGATTGAAGCTCTGTCTCTAATGCTTCTGCTTTAGCTACTTTTTGATCCTCGGGCAGGCCTTTGGCCCATGTTTTCTTTTCAGTATTAAGCTTAACCTTTACGGCCTGGAGATATTTATCAATACAGTACTTGCGGTCAATTTCATCTGGAATGCTGAAACATTTTTCAGAAGTCGCATCACCAAAGGCGGACAACGTAGTGGATAAAATAAAAGCGAATAAAATGAATTTCATGCGTGCTCCCAGTGTAATTAATGGCACAAGGATAGAGGATGAGTTGTTTATAGGAAAGAATTAATTAAGACGAACGAACTCTTTAACACGTCCCAAACTACCAAAATCTTTTCCGATCTCTTTATTAAGCAGACGACCACCGGAGAGAGTGATTTCTATTCCGCAATCCTCGTCACGAATCACTTTGGAAAATATAAAGCTCGCGCCCTCAGCTTGAAGATTTTTGGATTTAATGACAACTAAAAGACTTGATTTAAAATCATTGGCGTTACTTGGGTAGACTGCGACAATCTTTACCTGTTTTTCTTCAATAGACAGTTCTTCTAACTTGGAAAGAATAAGACCTTTGGTGCGTTCAACGAGGCCAGATAATTTATCGCGTCCTTCCGTTGATTTTAGATAACGGTTAACTTTACAAGAACTAGATGCTTGAGTACTCAGGCACATAAACAAAGTAACTAGCATTAATGCAATTCTCATAGAAATCCTTATAAGGAGACTAAAGCAAAAAAGCTGCCAAATCTAGTCCCTCTAAACCCATGATAATTGTTAAAAGAGTGTCCATTTCTCATTAATATGTCTGTTTTTTGAACGCCCACATTACCTTCTAGGTCGTTCTTTTCTTTGACGAACATTCATCCTCTTTGCACGCTTATCATTTTTAACGACTTGCTTGTTAAGTCGCTTTTGACGCTGCTCCATTCGTTTCTGTTTCCACCTTTCTCGGATTTCTTCCTTGCGAGCGAATCCTGGGTGATTTTTAAATTTTGTAGCAAATTTTCGTCGTTGAAAATTTCTCGCTTTTTTATTAAAGCGAAAACCTTCACTCGCTTTGACCATCTCTGGAACGAATGTTTGAACGTATGGTGATGAAACTTCCACTTCCCCTTCGATAACATCTAAATCAAAATCCTCACCTTCTTTTGAAATTTCAAATTCGGTTCCCCTGACAGCAAAAGCAACACCATCAGCAACAATCTTTTGATCAATTTCAAGATTTTCATCTTTAGTTACCTGAAGACGAACAAGTCCTTTGACGAAATTAATTATTGAGAAGCTCTTTTCTTTATCACCACTACCCTCAATTAGGCTTTCAGTTATCTTGATTTGCGTAT
>JBILYY010000231.1:0-4254 GCA_044377495.1 Bacteriovoracaceae bacterium
CTACAATGTTTTTCAATCACTTCAATATATTACTGACTGGCTATCAGGAAATGGATGCGTAGCACTTCCAACTCAAATAGCAGGTGTTCCGGCGCGCGTAATGGATGACCTTGCGACTGCTGAGCGTTCGCGCTGGGAAGTTTGGCATGAAATTCGGCATCGCCGATTCAGCGTGGAGGAATTTCTTCAAATTGCTCACGAAGAGTTGCATTTTATCCGCAAAGATAAATCGAACGATAAAAAGATTGTCCAAGTAAAATGGGACGAGAGGACTGATAAATGGTATCCGGTTGCTTTTAATCTCATGATTAAACTGATGACTGATCCTGAGCCTGTCGAATTTGCTACCCAACTTTTCTTACCTTTTACGATTGAATCGGTTAGAAACTCCGTCGATGCATGGAGCTCAGTTGAAGCAATTGATCCTAAAAAATTCAAAATACAGGAACAAGTTAAACGGTTTAATTATTATTTTGAAATGTGCGGAAATCTCTCTTTTGCCAAAGTACTTTCAAAGAACACTGCTGTTGATTTAAAGCAAGTTGAAAACTTAATCATGAATTTCAGCAAGTTTGGAATTCTTGAAGCAGCTTCATTCCATGGAGATATTGGAGAGAGTAAAAAAACTCTCGACAAGATGGCGACAAGTGAACAGTTAAAAGTATTTGGCGAGGACGAGAAAATTAAAGCGGAACTAATCGCAGCGGGCCAAACCTACCTAAATAAGTTTGGAATGAAGTTTTTAATATCTGCCAAAGATAAGTCAGGGACAGAAATCCTCAATATCCTAAGGGAGAGACTTAATAATTCTGAGGCCAAAGAAATTGAGAATGCTCGTTTGGCCTTATGGGAAATCACTAAGAAAAGAATGAACTCCCATCCATTGGACGGTCTTTACGAAAAACTGGAAAACTCCTTTAAAAAACATGGCATCCACAATGCTCAAATTTCAATTATAAATGACCACCGTATCCAAAACCTATCATTTGGAAAAGGATCTGCTGATTTGTGGTTTGAAATGGCATCGCTTAGTAAGACGGTCGCAAGTGCATTTGCCCTTGAATATTTCAAGAATAAGAACATTCCTCTTTCAACTCCGGTGGATGAACTTCTTTCTAAAACGTCATCCAGCTTCCGTTTAAATGATACGCGAGTCCAAGTTGCGCACTTGATGAGTCATAGTGCTTTAAATATGCATTATGTTAACGGTGTCCCGGCAAATAAAAAAATGCCCGCCATTAAGGATCTCCTTACTGGTAACGTGGAATATGCCTATCCGCCCATAAAAGTAAGCAATACGCCAGGAGAGACCTTTCAGTATTCAGGTGGAGGCTTTCTTGTTCTTGAGCATTTACTTGAGGCACTTGAGAGCGACTCTATTTTTAATCTCACTCGTTCATTTCTTAACGAACTTGGAATGAATCAATTTAGTTTTGAGCAAAACTCTCCAAATACTAGCTACGCTCATGGATTTAATGACGAGGGCAAAGTGATTGAAGGCACTCGCAAGATGTTTCCTGCCTTCGCTGCTGGTGCCATGGGGACCTCTGAGTCAATGGCGACCTTCTTGATTCACCTCGAACATGCTTACCATAGTATTAAATCTGATTCTGCTATTTCCCATGATACTGCAATTCAGATGCTTTTTGGTACCGACAAAGGTTGCATGAAGTTTATGGGCTGCAAAATGGGCCTAGGTATTTTTATTGCTGAAGCTGGTCTCAATAGATTTGCCATTCATCAAGGGGCCAATGACGGCTTCCGATGTCTCTATCTTCATTGTTTTGCTGGACCAGATCGCCGCAAAGGTTTGGTTGTACTTTGTAATGCTGACTTGAAAGGTGTCTTGTTCAATTCAGAAGTTGCTCAAATTATTCTCAGGGAATTTAATATCGAGGGAGTTGATACCACTAAATTTAAAGAAAGTTTTTCTTCCGAAAACCTTTCTAAAGATGAGGTCGTCAATATAGGTTACAAGAATCTCGTTTTTAATGCTTTTTTACCCACAAGACCTGAAGAAATCACTAACAAGGGACCCATTGACCCACTGGCCACTTTTAACAAAGTTGTTGGTGCTAAGGTTCTAGAAGTTTCTAATGACCTTTTTGCAAGGGCAGAAAATCTTTTTAGTGATCACTTGCCTATTTTTGAGCCAGAGCTTTTCGGGGATCAAGGCAAAATTATGGATAGCTGGGAAACAGTAAGACACAATCTTTCTGGTGTAGATACTCTTACTGCTGATCTCGCAAAACCTGCTGCTTTTTCTTTTGTTCTACTTTCCACAAAATACCACACAGGAAATTTCTCTCCTGTTGTAAAACTTGAAGGCCAAATTTTGGGAAGTGAAACTTGGGAAGAAGTCCTTCCCAAGACGCATCTTGAAGGTCATTCAGAGATTCGAATTAGACTTGATTCAAAGACAAAAATATTTTCCAAGATAAAAGTAAGCATGTTCCCGGATGGTGGGCTTACTCGTCTGGGACTTTACGAAGAACTTCCTGCTGAAATTGCCTCTACTTTTGCGCCATCTAATGAGGCGAAATGTGTTATTTATACAGAAAAAGTGCCACAAACAACGAAACCTCTCTTTATCAAATACTCTCCAGATCAAACTGAGATTAAGAGGAATTGGGATGTGATCCAATTTGGAGAAGAATATAATAATGCGAGTACCGCTTTAGGCGCGTCCATTCTTAAGGCGACTGACGAACACTATTCTCCGGCAGTGCTTGTTATTTCACCCTTCTCACCTATTAACATGTTTGATGGAATGGAATCGGCCAGAAGCCGGATTCCTGGTCATTTTGAAGAAGTCATTGTGAAGCTTGCTAAAACTGCTCCGGTCAAAAATATCGTGATGGATTTTACTTATTTTGTGAATAATAATCCACTTGAGTCACAAGTCGAGGGCATGGTTAAGGGTGAGTGGATAAAACTTGTAGAGAAAACGAATGTAAAAATCTATGCAGGAAAACAAGTGGCCTTCGCAATCAATGAATCACGTCCTATTGAACAAGTTCGTGTTAGAACTTATCCTTGTGGTGGAATGAATCGATTTAAAGTGTTTTCGGTTAAGGATTAGTTTTGAGGGATCAGTCCTGCCAAATCATCTGTCAGGACATAGCTCTTGTCTTTAAATTCGCAGATACTTTGGGTTCTGCCTTTATCATCTTTTAGGGCCCAACTCATCCCACCTAATCCGTTACAGACACGAGTTCCGGGAGCAATACGTCCATCTGGAACTTCAGCAAGTGCCTTCTTGATCTGGTCCGGACTGGAAGATTCCATAATGATCTGAGCTTCGCATTTTTTACAGTCAGCAGAAATCCAGAAATTCTTCATCTGTTTCAAAGTTGCCGATCTCTCACCTTCTTTCAACTTCATCTCTGTGGCCCATAAGGAAAAAGGAATAAGAAATAATAAAAATATTATTTTTCGAGCCATTGGATCTCCGCATTGTTCATAAGGTTTGTGGCCGGAATCCAGACTCGCCCATTTTGGCACTTATCTGCTCCACGGTAGCGCAAATGATAAGATTGGCAGCCCTGGCCCCAAGAATTGTGTATTAAAAATTCTTCAACACCATCGACTGTTCGACAACCAATAATATTTACGGCGTGTCTTCCCGTTTGAGGACTCAAGCTGGAAACATCGAGTGAAATACCGACACCTTGACCTGGTTTTTTTGAAAGCAACGTCTCCACTTTTTTGGTGACAGCGGCCTTACCGTCTTTATCTTCGGTCATTTTTTTTGTCTTCAAAGTTGTTGGGATACTAATTCGATCTGTTCCAACACAAGCATTCTTCATCATTCGCTTAACTAGGCGGTATGGATACATTGCGCCTGCGTACTGATAATTGGTTATCGGGTCTCTTTGAACTTTTTCAGTTATGTATTGCTGCATGGTGGGTGCCCATGAGGTTGCCCCATAGGCCTTAAAAACATCCAGGACTTTATAATAAGTGACTTCTGCCCAATGAAAAACAATCTCAGCTGCCTGTTTCTCAGAGTACGTATCAAGATTATTCTTTCCGTAAGTTAAAATTTCAGTCCCTTTAAGATATCTCTGGTGCGCTTTGGAACTCTTAACTTCAAGCTCAGCCTTCTTCGCAACAAGCGGCACTAGATCTTTATTAATAGCTGACGTTTCTCTTGTTCCAAACCATCCGTCTAAAGTATCTTTTTCATTTTCAAGGGATTTAATCTTATCTTGGATATCTGAAATCATACCCTCTAACTTCTTATAGTCTTCC
>JBILYY010000232.1:0-4242 GCA_044377495.1 Bacteriovoracaceae bacterium
CTGGAGCCATTTGTTTTTGTAGGGAGTAAAAACTTTATAAACGCTTCCAGAGCCATTTATAACTTCATGTTTTTCAAAAAAAACTGAATCTTTGTACGTTTCAAAATCAATGTTAAGAATTTTTAACTTTTTAGAAACACTATCATCTCTTTTTTTTGCGTAGGGTTCGTAGTCACGATTTGTGAACACTTTCTGAATCTTAAGCTCTTCACATAATTGTGGAATTTCTACTTCTGGCTTTCCGTATCTGATAATGAGTGATGATCCCTTCTTCTGAAGCTGTTTTTCAATCTCCTGAAGGGACTGCATAATAAAGGTCACTCGTTTGTCTGATTTATTTTTGAGTTTATCCAAAATATGCGAATCAAAAACAAAAACGATCGTTGTTTCGCCACTAAGGAGGGCATTTGAGAGGGCGGCGTGGTCGTGTAGTCTTAGATCGCGGCGAATCCAGCAAAGAGTTTTCATCTGTTTATTCTCTCAAAAAGGGCGGAATCTAAGAAGTACTATTCAGTTTTCGTCTAATATATGTAGAATCTAAGGATGAAATATCTTTATTTAATCGGTCTTTTGAGTCTCGTGTCGTGTTCCACCTATTTAAGAACCGCTGGGACCCGGATGATATCACCGGAAACCCATGGTAAATTCGCCAAAGGAGCACTCGATCTGCGGCTACAGGGATCTAAACAATATCAAATGGATTTTTCAGGATCCTCTACTAATGTGCCATTAAATGACGATTCAGTTACCTATGGTTTTAATGCCAGTGGGGAGTTGGGGATTTTGAGGCGTCTAGATTTTTTTATCATATCCTCATTTATGATGTCGCCAACCTTGTTTGGGGCGAAAGTGCAATTTTTAGGTGACCCCAAAGTGGACGCTAAAAAAGGTAATTTTTCGGCGGCCCTTTCCGTTGCGGGTGGATCAACCAGTCATGAAAGAAAAGATAATAAAGATGATACCGACATCTTCGATGGAAGCGTGGATGAAATCCAGGTTCAGATGGATCACCAAGACGTGGGACTCATTTTGGGTTATCGATGGACGGATGATTTGCTCCATTACGTGAATGCGATTTATTACGAAGAAGAGGCCAGGGGCAAGGTCACAAACAATACTGCCACACTGGTAGATGCTCCCTTTAAGTTTAATAACTCTGGAGCGATTTATTCTACAGGACTCATTATTTACGCTGGAAGGATTCATTTCAAAGCTGATTTTTCTCATTCCACGACTAACTGGACCAGCAATCGCGAAAATACTGTGAATATATTAAACGGGGCGATCGGACTTAACTGGTAATGAGATTTTAAATAACTTCTAAAATCAGGCCTAATTCAATTAGCTCGTTCAGGATTTTCTGCTGAGGAGTCGCAAGATTGTCTCGAGACTTAAGTGGGCCATTCTCTAGTTCTTCCAGAACTTCAAGCATGGGAGTGTTGACGTCCAGATGGTGAAGTCCACGGAGAGGGTGATGATAGATGCACAATATATGAGGACGCTCAATTAGCAGCGGATTACCTTTAGTAGCTTCATCTATCATGAGGCTCACGTCATATTCAAGATTCAAAAAACTAAGCGTCGGATTGAGATAGATTCCAGGAGAGTCCGGAGTGTCTATGGTTGCTTCAATCATTTGGTTTTGTAAGAGCTCAAAGAAAGCAAGTTCAAATAAATAGGTAGGGGAATCACCTGCAGCTGCTTTCTCTTGAAGATAGGTCGGAAAATTAAAAACAAATTCTTCAATGTTTTGAGGCCGCTCATCATGAGAAGCAATGTATTCCTGTGTCACTGTATCCCATTTAAGGTCTGAGAATACAGTGAGACTGGGATACATTTCTTCTAAGGCATTTTGGAATGCTTTAAACATTACTTCTTCTTTTTCTCTTCTTTTTTTACGTGATGTGTTTCATCAGCGGCATGATCTTTATTAGCATCAACGTGTTTGTGGTCTTTGTCATGTCCATGTTTTGTGTCGTCGTGCTCAGGGTGATGCGCCTTGTGGTCATGGTCTTTATGATGGGTCTCATCATGCTCATGATCAGCGACCTCCTCAACGTGGTGATGTTCTTTGTCGTGCTGAACCGACTTTTTCTTGCTTTCAGGCTGATGAGCAAAAGCCGAAGTTATTGCAAATACTAGGGCTGTCGCGAGGACGAGGTATTTCATGATTTCTCCTTGTTGTTGTTATTTGACTTATCGGTAGCTTAGATGATTCCATTTAGGGTTATGGAAGGATTTCCTTACGAAAAATACATTGATTTAGAGAACAATCCATACCTTATGGGTCGGGTAACTGTTCACCATGTGAAAGAGGATTACCACGCTGAGGTGGATATTATTCATAGAGAATCTCATAAGATTTTTAAGCATGTGGATATTGTCTATAATCAGTATAGCTCTGAAGAGGCGTTAATAACTGGTGTCCAAAGATTAAGGCAGTTCTTGGAAAAAATTGAGAAAGCTGCCGAACCAAAATCAAAAGATCGTTTGCACTAAATAAGATGAGAGGAAGTATGGGGATTTTTAAAGTAGAAGACATGACTTGTGGCCACTGTGAAAAAGCAATCAGGGCGGAAATCTCCAAGGGGGATCCTAAAGTTAAGGTAAACGTAGATCTTAAAGAGAAGACAGTTGCGGTCGAAAATCTATCTAATGACCGTGTTATATTTTTACTTAAAGAAATTGGATACACTCCAGAACTAGTTGTATAAGGAATACCTTTGCTTCAATTAGACTTTTTTCCAAGGACGGAATTCAAATCGCTTTTAGACTTTCAACGTCTAGAAAACTCTTCGTTATCCTTCAAAGACAAAGACCTGTTGATTAATTACCCTGATTTTTTTCAAAGTCCTAAAGCAAATGAAGTCATTAGTCGGCAGCACTCAAGCCTTGTGGATAAAATTCTTGGAGTCAGACTTAAATATATTGAAGAAATGCTCGTTGCCGAGGCCCGGGGCTTTGAACCTGAAGGACCGCATGAAAACTTAGGGCCTGTGATTCATCAAGGAGTTCAGACTTGGGTTGGGCTGGATTTGCAGACACTACAGACTCCTTATTCTGAAATTTTACGTATCTTGCAACTTTTGAAAATCAGACCTTACCAACACGTGATAGATCTGGGTGCTGCATACGGAAGAATGGGAATTGTCCTTGGTGGAATTTTCGGCAAAAATATTTTTACGGGTTTTGAATACGTAAAATCCAGGGTCGATGAAGGGAACCGAATCTTTAGAGAATTAGGTCTAGGCAAGTGTCAGCTTGTGACTCAAGATCTTTTTGCCAAGGATTTCAAATTACCTGAAGCCGATATTTACTTCATCTATGACTATGGGCAGGTGGAGCATATTAATCACACACTCAAGCAAATTTCAGTTGTCTCAAACACCAGACCCGTAAAAGTTGTTGTACGTGGAAAATTTACGAAACAAATTATTACTGAACATCACCCATGGCTTGATCTTAAATATGAAGGAAAGTTAGGGGAATCTTTTTCGATTTATACAGCGTTTACCAATTAGTTACAGCGCCAGCCGGTTTCAGCTTCAGTAATTTTGATTTTAGCGGGAGATAAAAGAATACACTCTTTTTTAAGCGCATGATTAACGGCCACGTAAAGAGTCGAATTTTTAAATTTCTTCTCTGTTCTGTCCCAGCCTGAGTATGCAAAGAAGTCTTTTACGTCTTTAAAATAGCCCTTCCATGGAAATTTTTGAAAGCTGGTCAAAGCTGAAATTTTAAATCCCTTTTCAGAGTATTTTATCCAATAAGGAAAATCGCGGTCCTGGAAAAGATATTCAAGATCTTTAATCTTGGTTTTACCCATTTCAAGGCCATTTCGTTGATCATGAGTTCTGAAGACAAAACCACCTGAGGCAATTTCAGTAAGGTCGGACATAAATTCAGTATCAATGATATTTTCTGGTTCAAAAGTTGTGGCATTTATTATCTGAAAAGATAACTTGTCCATATCCGGCCGATTTTCCTTGAGAAAGAGGACAGCAATTTTATCCTTACCAACTGAATAACCTAAAGATTTTGAACAAAGAGCACTATTGCCGTGAAAAAAACGATAGCTGTGCATTTTTTGACTATTTAAGGGAAGTAACTTAGGTAGTTCGTTAGGGTAAAAGAAAAGATAGGTGCCATATTTTTTGTCATTAGGGTCGGTATGTGAGGCATCACTTCTTATCTGGAACTCAATTCGTTGAGCCCCAATCTGGCAATAGGTATTGTCGCGGC
>JBILYY010000014.1:0-36050 GCA_044377495.1 Bacteriovoracaceae bacterium
TGAACGTTTGCAATCTCACCATGACCATGTTGCCAAACAAAGATTTCGACTGGTCCATCAGACCTTAGCCAGTATTTAAGGCGCGGCGGGATTTCAAGCCCACCCTCAACTTTATGCAGGGGTTTCAGGCGCTTAACAATTTCTTGAATATTGAGAAAGGCCTGAATCTTCTCTAAAATTTCACGTCTTTTTACAAACTCAATTCCTAGACGCTTAGAAGTGGACCATTTTACTGTTCCTGCGATGTCCAAATTTTTTCCCAGCCAGTGAATACTTCCCTTAAGCACAGAATCTGCATCAAAAATATGCGATTCTTCTTTGAGGGAAATCTGCATTCCCGAATGAGAAATGTCCTTAACTTCATAAACACGAGAAGTATCGTCGGATTTAAAAGTCAGATAACAAAATGGAAAACGTGGCAATACGCGTTTTTCATGTTTTTCAAAGTCAGATTTAATTAAATTAAAACGTCGATCCATATTCACCTCAATATCTGCTTATTATAATGGGTTAAGTACTAATACTCCAAGCTAGGTAAAGGTTTCTTTTTGCTTGAAGTTAATTGTCTGGTAAATTGGATGGACATGGAACTTAATGAGCTTGAAATAGACAACCTCCCCAATCGTTTAACATTCTTTCGAATGTTAATGATTCCTGTGGTGGTTTTGACTCTTTACTTTAGTGAAGAAACTCCTACTTTCCTTACTAACTATCAGCCCTACTTGGGACATGTGGCCTGCTGGATTTTTGTCGTGGCCAGCATTACTGACTTTTTAGATGGCTACATTGCTCGTAAAAGAAATATCGTTACAGTCTTTGGATCATTTCTCGATCCAATTGCAGATAAGTTTCTGGTGGTTTCTTCTCTCATCATGCTTCTAGCTGTGGACCGGGTACATCCGATTGTTGTGATTATTTTAGTTGTGCGAGAAATGTATATGACATCGTTACGACTACTCGCCTTGTCAGAAGGTGTAGATGTTCCAGTTAGTTCTCTAGGTAAATGGAAAACGGGATCACAGATGGTCGCGATTCCGATGCTCATGATCTATGACGACTTTTTAGGAATGAATCTTCCGCTCATTGGAACCATTCTTATATATATTTCGGCCGTCCTGTCTCTATGGTCTGCACTCCTCTATTCTCTTCACATGATTAAGAAGCTCAAAGAAAAGCACTTGGAAAAAAAGCGCCTAAAAAAAGACCATAAGCAAAACAAAGACACTGTATGAGCGCAGAGTACGTTGTTGTCTGTGTCACGGATCAAGTAATTCCAGATAATTTTCGAAGCGAAATGAAACAAATCCTAACTCATTTCAAATGTCACATCCAAAAATCAGAAAGAAAGAAGAAAGGTCTCTATTACCACGTTGAATCTACCCAGCTTGACTTGGTTTCACTCAACACTTCTCTAATGAATCTTTCAACGGTTTATAAAATTGATATCGGCTTTATCTCAAAGAATCTTTTTACGGCAAAGAAAAGCCTTGTGGTTTTTGATATGGATTCAACTCTTATCACTGCTGAAGTCATAGATGAAATGGCCATGAAACATGGAGTTGGCGACAAAGTGAAACTGATCACGGCCAAGGCCATGAACGGAGAAATAATATTTGATCAGTCCTTAACTGAGAGAGTTTCCCTACTCAAAGGTTTTCACCGAAGCCATATGGAAGAGATTATGGACAAGCTTGTGTTCACTCCAGGGACACCTGAATTTCTTAAGATTCTTCGTGAACTTGGAATCAAAACGGCCATAGCTTCAGGGGGATTTCAATATTTTGCAAAAAATATTCAGACCACCCTAAAGATGGATTACGTTTTTGCGAATGATCTTGAGTTTGATGGAGATATTCTCACTGGAAAAATTTTAGGCCAAATAGTGAATGCTGAATCCAAGGAACAAATCATTATTGATCTCGCTGCAAAAGAAAATCTGAGTCTGGATCAAATCGTTGCCATTGGTGACGGCGCCAATGATATTCCGATGCTACTGAAAGCAGGACTTGGAATCGCTATTCATGCCAAAGAAAAAGTTCAGAAGACTGCCAAATACCGGATAAACTTTGGGCCGATGACCAGCGCCTTAAGTTTTATGAATAATGAACCTTTATAAAAACCTAACCACTGCATTAAAAGAACGGGAAGACGTAAAGGCGATTAAGCTTTCACTCAAAGGAACATTTCCCTTAGAGCTTTTTGATTTGCTCAATTTAGAAGAAGTCTATCTCGAAGGCGAATGTGAAACTTTCCCAGACAAGATAAAAGGTTGGGATAAATTAAAGATACTTTCCATTAAATGGGGAAATTTCAAAGGCGATCTTTCGCCAGTCTTTTCCCTGCCCTCTCTAGAAAGCCTGAAAATTATTGAGACTCCTATAAAGACTTTTTTGCTGCCTTTGGGAAAGATCAATGCACCTTTAAGACTTTTAACCATTAAAAGCTGTGGTCTGCAAAAACTCCCTGAAGAAATATCCATGTTCACCAAACTCCAGGAATTTCATTTGCCGGGCAATCAGCTCTCATCCCTTCCCTTCGCCTTTAAGGAATTACATCAATTAAGAAGACTCAATCTTGATAGTAATTCTTTTAAACTTTTTCCTGATCTCATCAAATCCATGAAGACCCTGACCCATTTATCAATTGATGGAAATTCTTTTGATGAAGATGAAAAAGCTCGGATTCAGAGGGAATTTCATATCTGGCCAAATTAAAAAGTCTTTGACTCACCCTGATCTAAAGTAATAAAGACGGCCGGATCCTGTTTCTTCAGCCGCTCTACAGGGTCTTGAATTTTTTCATCAGTAAATGGAAAAGTTCCAAAATGCATCCCAATTGAAAAGGTAGAATTTAGGTCCTTATGTGCGGTGAAGGCTTCCTCGGGCGTCATGTGATTAATTTTCATAAAATACTGAGGATCGTAAGCGCCAATTGGCAAGAGTGAAAGATCCGGAGCGCCCAAGCGTAAACGAATATTGGCAAAATGCGATGACAACCCGGTATCCCCGGCAAAATAAGTTTTAAAATCAGGAGAATGAATAAAATAACTGCCCCATAGGGTTTCACATTTATCAAATAACCCTCTCGCAGACCAATGTTGAGCTGGTGTGAAAGTAATTTTGTGTTCACGGATAATATGTTCTTCCCACCAATCCATTTCCCTTACATTCTGAATTCCTGCTTCTTTCAGTAATTGCTCATTACCCAAAGGAACAAGAAATAAAGGATGGTATTTTTCATCCAGTGCATTCAAAGATGCAAGATCAAGATGGTCATAATGATTATGAGAAATTACAACCACATCAATTTTAGGAAGCTCCTCCATTTTTAGGCCGGGTTCCCTGATTCGTTTCGGGCCAAAAAAATTAATTGGACTTGCCCGCTCGGAAAACATCGGATCTGTTAGCACGTTGAGATCTTTCAACTGTAGGAGAAAAGTCGCGTGTCCAATAAAAGTTGTAACCGCCCTATTTTCACTGGAACGAACAGGCAATGGATAGACCTTATTAGAAATATGATCAGGCCATAGGTTATCTTCGGCAGTCAACTGCCACTTGATTAACTCCCACGCTGAGTGAAGCTGGTTCTGGGTTGGATTAAAAAAAATCTTTCCATCATAATGATCAGAAACTGGATAATCTTTTGCCTTTACGGCAAAGCTAATGAGAATCATCAGCAATAAGATTATCCATGACTTCATTTATCAATAACCATTTCGTTTCCACTCCAACTCATATTCAGATCACCTTCATTCAAATTCCCACTTAGGATTCTTTTTGAGAGTGGTCTTGTTACAAGTTTTTGAAATACGCCATTAAGTGGTCGAGCTCCATACTGAGCATCGAACCCTTGGTTCTCAAGCGTTTCGTATGCCTTCTGATCAAGTTTCAACTGAACTTTCTTGGATTTCAGTCTTTCATTTAAAAGCTTTAATTGCTTATCAATTAATTGCTTCATGACAGACTTATCAATTGGAAGAAATGTTAACACGGCATCAATACGGCCAAGAACTTCAGGTTTAAAGTCGGCTTTGAGGTTCTTCGAATTTGAAGTCATCATGATGATGGTGTTCTTAAAATTAATGACTCTGCCCTTGTTGTCGGTCAGACGACCATCATCAAGAATTTGAAGCAAAATATCTGAAAAATCCGGATGGGCCTTTTCAATTTCATCAAACAGAACAACAGAATATGGTTTGCGTCTGATGGCCTCTGTCAAAACCCCACCCTCTTCATAGCCTACGTAACCTGCAGGGGCGCCAATTAGTTTTGCCACCGAATGCTTTTCAGAAAACTCAGAGAGATCAAAGCGCACCATATTCTCTTCATTCTCAAATAGGTATTGAGTAAGGGCCTTCGCTGTTTCAGTTTTTCCGACACCAGTTGGACCGAGCAGAAGAAACGAGCCTAGAGGACGTGATTCATCAGATAAACCAGCATAACTGGCAATAAGAGTTTCACCAATTTCACTTAAGGCCTCACTTTGACCAAAAACTCTTTTATTTAAAAACTCTCCAATATTCAAAATGGAGTCCTGTTTGGATTTAAGAATTTTTTCAACTGGAATCCCCGTCTGACGAGAAATAATTTCAGCAACATGTTTTTTACCCAAAACCCAATCATGTTGAAAAAGACCAAGTTCTTTCTCTGTTTCAGGAATAAGCATGTACTTCAGCTTTGATGCCTCTTCATAACTCTGAGTTCTTTCAGCTGACTCGAGTTCAAATTTTAATCGATCCAAGCGATTTTTAATTTCAGACACTTTTTTAAGAGAGAGAACTTCCTTCTCCCAGACTTTTTTTCCTTCATTGAAACGTTTCTCGAGGTCTTGAATTTCAAGTTTTAAGTCTTTGTTGTCTTTTTCAATCTGGGCATAAATCTTCTTCGATCGAAGTTCTGCCTCAAGCTCCACGAGTCTTGATGGCATGGCCTCAGCAGATAATTTGAGAGCAGATGAAGCCTCATCAAGTAAATCAATCGCCTTATCCGGAAGATATTTATCCGTTATGTACTGGTCAGATAAAAAAACAGCATTATACACGGCATCGTCAGAAATTTTAATTCCGTGGTGGGCCTCAAGCTTCGTGCGAACACCCATGAGAATTTCGACCGCATCTTCTTTATTGGGTTCATTAACTGGAACACTTCGAAATCTTCTTTCAAGGGCCGGGTCATTTAGAATGTATTTCTGATACTCATCAAAGGTCGTCGCACCAATACAATGGAGTTCGCCTCTGGCAAGAGCTGGTTTTAAAAGATTGGCGGCATCCATGGCCCCGTCAGTTTTACCGGCCCCTACTAATTGGTGAAGCTCATCAATGAAGAGAACAACTTCACCTGATTTTGATTTTACAAACTTTAACAAGTTCTGGATCCGCTCTTCAAAATCACCCCGGTACTTAGTACCGGCCATAAGAGAACCCATCTCTAATGAATAAACGGTCTTGTTTTTTAAAACATCCGGGACATTTCCCCTGACAATTTGTTCGGCCAGTCCTTCGACTATCGCCGTTTTACCCACTCCAGCGGATCCAACAAGCACTGGATTATTTTTTGATCTTCGACCTAAAATCTCAATCACTGAACGAATTTCTTTAGTACGTCCAATTACTGGATCCAGCTTGCCTGCCGCAGCCATTTCATTCAGATTAATAAGAAATGATGGGATTTCTATTTCCTCTGCGGGGTCAGCGAACTTTTGATAATCCACTTTTAACTGAGGAAATATTTGTGGAAGATGTTTGAGTAAATGTTTTTCACCAACTTCGGTCTTGCCCTGTTGAGCAGAATCCCCGGAAGCAAGAGTTATCCATTCCTGAAGTTTAGTTGAAGTGCGAAGACCTTCAATCGTTACCTGCCCAGTTGTTCGAGGCAAATTACTGATCAAGCCTTCTACTTCTTTTTGATTATCTTTCATGGCCTTTGAGGCATATGAAGACTTGTTAAGAATAAGACCTAGCAGCAAATGCTCGGGCGCTAATTCGGTATTTTTTCGCTTGAGTGCGTCCGACTGAGCAATGTCCAGGGCCCCTAAAACAACTTGATCAAATTTATTCATGTTAAACCTCTTTGATACAACCTTACCTATAAGATGGGTTACAAAAGAGTAGTGTCAAGCCTAGAGAGAATGCTTATTTAGAGATTTAATTTTAACCCGTTTACTAGTTTCAAGCACTTTCTCCACTTCAATTTCTAATGCTGCCCCTGCCAAAGCTTCGCTTAGTAATACATGTGCATCCTTGGTAAGCCCTCTCTTCATTATCTGATAGTGTTCAATCTGATTCAATTCGCAGCTCTCCCATTCATAACTAAATTTTGTTTCGGGAAAAACTCGGACGACACGAGATGTTGGATTGACGATACTGAATGATTTACTGAAGGCATGAACAGTTAACGGAAGATTGCGTCGATCTTTTTTTACGATTTGCGAAAGGCGCTCAACATCACTTTCTTGTCTGACCTGAATAAATTGATGACACCAATCAGTACTTGAGTCTTTGAGTGGACATTCTTCCGCAGTTGGACAGGGAAAAAGAATATTAAAACCATAACGTAAGAGGCCCTCTCTGATTTTTAGCATCTGCGGAAAAAATTCTTTCGTTCCCGGTTCAATAAATAGAATATGGTCCGGATTGTATTCTTTCACATAACGAAGAGCTGCTTCTACTCCCATCTCATTGGCAGAGTGTCCAAAAAATAAAAATGTTTCCCCCTCCGGCTTAAGTAGCAGTTTTTCATCTGGATATAATCCTTCCCAGATTCTTTTGGCCTGCTCACGCATGACCGGTGAGGTTTCAATCTGCATGACCTTCACAGGCACTTCTGCCCACTCGCGAAACGCCAACGAGAAAGTTCCAGGGCCCGCACCCACATCGATGAAAGTACTATTTTTAATTTGTGCTAACCAGGCCTCGGGCATCCATTTAAAAACAGCTTCAAGCTTGGGCATGTTAGTTGTGAGGTAAAAAGCCGTGTAGGCCGACGTCAGCCGCTCGTCTTTAAGGTAATCAGAAATCTGCTCTCGTTTTTGAGTGAACTTTAAGGAAAGTTCTTCAATCGCCTTGATAAGATCACTTTCACTTTTAAATTTATAAATCAGAAGCGGTAAAAGATTATTAAGATGCATAAAACCTTTAGAATGCAGACATGATGTTTTTGATATAATCATTATCTATATTTTTTTTCACCATGCCTAACCAATACTCTTCGGTAATTCCCTTTATCGAACCAATCTTATTGATTTGCCCAGTTTCAACCAAAAACTTGGCACTTTCATCCCCCAAAATAATCAGCCCGTCTCCTCTGATTGCAAGTTCTTTTTGCAATGAAGTATCCTGAGCTTCAATAGAAACTTCAAAACCAATACCACTTTGAAGCATATAGCGCTCAAAATCATGACGTAGCTGGTTTTGAAATCCTGGAAGAATAAAGGTTGTATTCTCCAAAGACGAAGGGAAGTTTTTTTTCAGGTGAGTGAACTTTTTGGCCCCCCAAACAGAAACTGTTTCTTTACTGAGGGACAAGTACAACATTTCTTTCGTTTCTTGCATTGGTCTAAAATTTCCAATAAAGAAATCGATCTTATGTGAAACAAGAAGGTGAAATAACTCATCGCCTGTTCCTTCTATGATACTAAGCTTTACTTTTTTAATTCCACTGATAACTGAAATGGCATGAGCAAGAATCGACTTGGGAACTGACTCCTGAGCACCAATAACAAATTCTTTTTTTGATATCTCGCCGGCATGGCCGAGATTTGCCATAAGCTCTTCTTCTAAGGCCTTAATAGCTTTGGCATATTTGAATACAAATTCTCCACTCTGTGTGATGGTTAATCCCTTTCCGATCCTCTGAAATAATTGAACTCCAATCCATTCTTCGAAGTGTTTTAACTGAGCACTGAGAGCAGGTTGTCCCACGAGCAGCTTCTTGGAAGCTGCTGAGATTGATCCTTCTTCAGCAATCGTTAAAAAATATCTTAGGTGGTGAAGGTTCATTGACTGCATTGGACATCCTTTGTCGTTAAAGACAACATATCACATAATTCGATAAAAACGAACAATTATATCCTTATTATCTATTTGATCAATACATTAAATAGACGCATAATGAACTCACATTCAGGGAGTAGCCCATCTCCATTACGGAGACTTCCGCAACGTCAATACGAGGTTCACCTCCGGACGGAAGTTAAACAGGCAAGACTGAGCATATAACTGAGGAGTTATCATGTTTGCACGTCTTGTCATGTTCATTTTTATTGTTTCGTTCGTATCTTGTGCTTCCAAGCAAAGTGACAACCACTTGAGCGATCGCCACCACACCCATTTAAGATCTGATAAATAAAAAGGAAAAATATAATGAAAACAATAAATAAAGAAATGCAGGATAAAATCACTCCTGCCATGGCCATCAAACTACTTAAAGAAGGGAATCAGAGGTTTGTTAATAATTTAAAAGTAAATAGAAACTTACTTCAGCAAATGAATGACACCAGCGATGGCCAGCATCCCTTCGCAGTAATTATTAGTTGTATGGACTCAAGAACTTCTGCAGAGCTTGTTTTTGACCAAGGTCTTGGCGATATCTTCAGTATTCGTATTGCCGGAAATGTAATCAATGAAGACATTCTTGGTAGTGCTGAATTTGGATGTAAAGTAATCGGGGCCAAAGTCATCGTTGTTCTTGGCCATACCAGTTGTGGAGCGATTAAGGGGGCAGTCCAAAATGTTGATTTAGGGCACCTACACTTTATCACACATAAAATTCAGCGTTGTATTCCACTTATCAAAAAACAATCACCTTCTGCCTCTGATGATGAACTATGTTCTCATGTGACTAAAGGAAATATTTCACTCGGTGTTCAAGATCTCAAGTCACGTTCATCTATTTTAGAAGATATGTCCTATAAAGGTGAAATTATCATTATTGGCGCTCTTTATGATGTATCAACCGGCTCCGTTGATTTTTATGAGATTGAACGATGATTCATTGCGAACATGTTGCAGACGTTTACACTAAAGGCAAAATGTCACTTTGGCTTTTGTCTGCGTTTAAGGCCGGATTTATCAATTCGGCCGGTTTTCTCATTTCAGGAAAATTTGTGTCTCACATTACTGGTTTCGGAACACAGGTAGGAATTGCTATGGGCCATAGTGATTATTTCCTTGGAGCCGAATTGTTAATTATACCCATTTCATTTATCATGGGGGGAGTGATCTCTTCACTTGTTTTAGATAGACCTACGCATAAAATCCCGGCCTATCATTACATCCAAGGCCTTATTACAATACTGATCGCTCTCGTTATATTTTTGGGCGAAAGCGGTCTTGTGTCTGGTGATGTCCCATTCGATGCGGATCAACGTTATCAATTTATCGAATTCGCCATTATCGGTTTGTTGTGTTTGATTTGTGGATTAAAAAACAGTCTCGTGACATGGACAACTTTCGGTAAAATAAGAGTGACTCATTTGACGGGTATTTCTACTGATATTGGTCTGCATTTAATCAGTATGATTAATCCTCGCTATAAAACCATTCGCCTAAAAGAAAGAAAAATCATTAATGTGCATCGGATCGCGACTCTGATTTCGTTTTCAATAGGCGCCTTTATCTCAGCACTTCTATTTCCTAAGTTTGGTTACAAGGCATTTTATATTGTTTTTGGTTTTTCACTTCTCATGACTATTCTATCAATTCAAATCAGAAAAAAAAGCTTACTGGCAGGTATGCTGTGAATCCAGTACACCTCTATCATGATCAACATCAATACAGTGTTTTTTAAATTTATGAATACTCTGTTTCATGTCATTCATTAGTTCAGCACATTCCCACTCTTGAAGCATAATAACACCCTCACCAAGTGGACCAAAAAAAAGTCCCTGAACAAAGCTCTGACAATCCAGAACAACTTTTTCTTCGAGCGAAGTTTTTAAATCGTAGCGTCCAGTGTAACCAGAAGTCTTTTGCATGCGTTGGACCCTGAACTCAGATGCCGATGCATCATAAAGCGCAAACATAAGAATCATCGCAAATATCGTTTTCATAGACTTCTCCAGTATGATTACTGATCGGTCTATGCATCAAACGAGTGCAATATATCCTCACGATATTGGAGAATGGAATATTTTGCCTGTAAAGGCGACTTGGATTTTCGTGTTGTGTTTTTGTCTACTATCGAAAAAAAAAGCCCCTCGAAAGGGGCTTTTTTTTAACGAGACTTGATATCTTTATATTTATTCGAAGTATCACCGGTATAAATCTGTCTCGGACGACAAATCTTAAATCCAGGCTGCTCTACCATTTCTTTCCACTGCGCCATCCAACCTGGAAGACGTCCCATCGCAAACATCACAGTGAACATATTGGTTGGAATTCCTAGAGCACGGTAGATAATTCCAGAATAGAAATCAACGTTTGGATAAAGTTTTCTTGAAACGAAATATTCATCCTTAAGGGCAACTTCCTCAAGTCCTTTAGCAATATCAAGCAAAGGATCCTGCACACCTAGAGTGGCAAGAACTGAGTCACAAGCAACTTTGATAATCTTAGCGCGGGGATCAAAGTTTTTATAAACTCGGTGACCAAAACCCATAAGGCGAGAGCCAGAGTTCTTATCTTTAACTTCTTTTAAAAATGCTTCGTAGCCTTTGCCCGAATCTTTAATCTCGGCAAGCATCTCAAGAACTGCTTGGTTTGCTCCCCCATGAAGAGGTCCCCAAAGAGCATCAACACCAGCAGAGATCGTTGCAAAAATATTTGCTTTTGATGAACCAACCATTCTGACTGAAGAAGTTGAGCAGTTCTGCTCATGATCCACATGAAGAATAAGAAGAATATCCAGGGCCTTCGAAACTTTAGGATCAACCTTCTCATTACCAGTCATCATGTAAATAAAGTCAGAACAGTAATCAAGGTTCTTATTTGATTTTACAAATTCTTTGCCTTGAGAGTGACGGAAAGCATAGGCGGCCATCACTTTCAACTGGCCCATAAGCTGAGCAAGAGCAGTATCTTTTTGAGCAGGAGTTAAATCCTGGGCAGTCATGTCGTGATAAAAAGCAGAAAGTGAAACCATATTTGAGGCGAGAATCGCCATTGGATGAGCATCTTTAGGAAATGCTTTGATCATCGTTTTGATTCCTTCAGGAACATCATCAAACGAAGCAATTCTTTCTTCGAACGCTTTTAATTCAGCAGCAGTTGGAAGTTTTCCGTAAAAAATGAGATATGAAGATTCTATGAATGAAGATTTCTCTGCAATTTCTTCAATCGAGTAACCACGGTATTTTAAAATTCCTTTCTCACCATCGAGAAAAGTTATCGCTGAAGTACATGCACCAGTATCCATGTAACCAGAATCGATAGTTACATAACCAGTTTCTGCACGAAGCTTAGTTATATCAACCGCCTTCTCGCCTTCAGTACCAACGAAGATCGCCAGTTCAATTGTTTTGTCGTCTAAAATAAGTTTTGCCTTTTCAGACATGAGAAACTCCTTAAAAATTTTAGCTATTGTATCTATAATAGCGTGTATCTGTCTAAAACTATGGATGTTTACTGTTCGGCAGGCGAATTTAAAAGTTGAGCATTCTTACACCAGTGGTGCCAATATGGCCTTTCAACTGGTGACAAAAATACTCCAGAATAATCATTCTCACTTTTACATAGCAACGCGTCTTCTGCATGTTTTAAATAGCTTTTCTTGTTTTATTTAATGATTCCTTACTTATGGCCTTTGTCTTGCTTAGGTAATTACAAAATTCAAACAAGACGTTTGAGCATCAAGGAGAAAAAGCATGAAAAAAGCTTCAGCATCATTATTTGTATTAGCTCTATTTGCTGCAATGGTTACACAAGTTAATGCACAATCTCATTATGGCCAGCAGGGCGGTGGTGCTCAAGGTTCTTTTGATCCGAACTATGGCCAGCAAGGCTCCGCACAAGGCGGATACGGCCAACAAGGTTCTGCACAAGGCGGATACGGACAACAAGGTTCTGCACAAGGTGGATACGGACAACAAGGTTCTGCACAAGGCGGATACGGACAACAAGGTTCTGCACAAGGCGGATACGCAAGTCGGGCCATCACTCAAAGAATTTCTCAATCGCTTCGTATGCGTGAAGTTCGCCGTGTCTCTGAACTCTTAAGGGTATCGATGAGTGAGTCGATGGAACTGAATGCAACTTCTATTACTCTTTCTGCCTACGCTTTGAGAAATCAGGCACAGCTAGAAATCTCTTCTCGCGGAAGATTGATTTCAAGCCAATTTATCGGCAGACAATTTAACACTATTACGATTCAGCTTCCGGCCTTCAGTCGCTTGGATGATCTTGAAATCTCTGCTACTGACGATACGTTGATTGATACTCTTACTGTTCTGGTTGAAAGCTCTCGCGGTAGTCAATACCAGGACATGCAACCCATGTCGGGCCAGGGACTTAGACTGGATATCAATCAAGACATCCGGATGTCGGGTGAAATTGACCTCAAACGACTGGTACGTCAGCAATTAGGTCTTTCTTTAGATGGTGTGCAAATTGAAAGGATCGCAGTTCAAGGGCAAGTTTTTAGAGGAAGAAGTGCGAGTGTTCAAGTTGAAATGAACCGTCGCCTGATCGGCCCAACAAAAATGATCTCTGAATCTCGTGGTGTGACTCCGATTCCCCTTAACAGTTTTGAAGAAGTTAGAAGCGATTTGAGATTATTAATTCGAGGAGATGTGGTTATTACTCAAATTATTATCCGAGTCGGTCAAGTGAGACGAATCTGGTAACCCCTCTACAAGATACTCCCCTTACCCCTGGGGAGTATCTTTTTTTTAGATAGATTCAATACTTTTAATCTATTTTCCATCTTCTCTCTTTGGGCATAAAAAGCCCCACATGAAAAACATTCTTCTTTTAATCGTCAGTCTCTTTTGTCTTAATTCTTTTGCAAAATCAGTTGAAGTCGACGTGATTTCGTCAGAGGTTGGAATTGAAGACCATTTTCAAAATAAAACCCTATGTCTAACAGTTATTCGGGTTCCTTCTAATGGTGCTCTTTTAGGTGTGGTAGAAGGGATTCAAGATTGTTTCTTCGCAAGAGCTGCAAAAAAATCTACTAACCATAAGATTCAACTCGATATAAGCAAGCTTCAGGCCTTCTCAGTTACTGAACTTCGTGACTATTTACAAACCCGCGACACACAATTAGAGTTTTTATTCTCCGAAGGGGAATAAATTTGAAATGGCCTGAACCATTAATTGAAGCCACCATCCTAAAGCGCTACAAACGATTTCTCGCTGATATTGATCTTGGCGGGAAAACGATTACAGTCCACGTTCCTAATACGGGCAGCATGCAATCTTGCTGGGAACCAAACTGGAAATGCGCAGTCTCACTTTCAAAAAATACAGATCGTAAATACCCTTACACGCTTGAGCTCATTCATAACGATGAAAGCTGGATTGGCGTGAATACCGCAAATGCCAATAAACTCGCCAAAATTTGGTTAAATGATCAGGCCTTGCCCGAACTTGCAGGCTACACAGTGGTGATTCCTGAGAAAAAAGTTGGCCTAAGTCGGGTGGACTTCTATCTCGAAGGTCATCCATCAAGGCCAGCTTGTTATGTTGAGGTTAAAAACGTCACCCTCAAACTAGACGGCATGGCCCAGTTTCCGGACTCGGTAACCGAGCGAGGCCAAAAACATCTTAAGGAACTGATCGAAATCAAAAAAAGAGGTCTGGATGCGGCCATGCTCTTTATTGTTCAACGTGAAGATGTTAGTGCATTTAAGGCCGCCACCTTTCTTGATCCTGAATATGCGGCCCTTTTAAGTCTGGCCCACAAATCAGGGGTCGAAATTCTGGTCTATCAGTGTAGAATGGGATTACAGGAGCTCTCTTTAGGACAATCACTGCCTATTGAGTTGAATGAGAATGGTTGAACGCCTTTTTATCTATCTCGATAAAGAAGTCTTGAAGGCACGTAGGGTTGAGCCTTACGAAAAACTAACAAGTCCACTCGTTTGGAAAGATTTGGAGTTTGAATACACCACCTCCCCTCTTCTGATGATTAATTGGCCAATTATCCTCCCTGAGCTTTCACCAAAGACTGCCCGGAGTTTTCTGGATCTAGTTGGTGCCCGTTACCAGTTCTCCCCTTACTACAAACAGCTTCAAGAAATTTGTCCTGAACTCATTTTTAAAAAAGAATTTGATGAGTGGGTTTTCTATGGTGGAACTTTTAATCCCTGGCATAAAGGGCATCAGGCCTGTCTGAATCTTCTACCGGAAGATAAGCTGTGTTTTATTTTACCCGATAGAAGTCCCCTAAAAGAATTGAAAGAGCTTGAACCTGTTTCAACCGTGATTGAACTCGTTTCAAAAATTAAATTTGGAAAAAATCATTACATTGCTCCCACTTTTCTCCTCGATTTTCAAAAAAATCCCACTGTGACCTGGATTGAAAAGCTTCATCATGACTTTCCAAATAAGAAACTTTCACTTCTGATGGGTTTTGACAGCTTAAAAAACATTATGAAATGGGTTCGCCCTGAAGAACTCTTAAACATGATTGATACAATCTACGTATCTTCGAGGCTAGAGGATGATGACGAACGGGAAGCAGTGGCAGGGCCACTAAGAACAATGGCTTCAAAACTTAATATTGTATTTCTTGGAAGGCATGAATTCGAAGGATTATCATCAACAGATATGAGGGCCAGCCAATAAGGCAAAAAAAAAGGAGGCCGAAGCCTCCCTTTCAAATATTGCTTAGTAACAAGTATATTGAGTCGTGTAGTAACAGTCGTCGTAACAAGTGTATCCATAGTAATCGTCGTAGCAATAAGTATCACAAACGTATACATCATCGTAGTAACAGTTATTGTTGTTATAGTTTCCGCCTGAAGACGATCCACTTCCGCTTGCGATCGCTACTGCAAGAGCAACAATCAACACACCAACAGCTAGGTAAACGAACACTTCGCCATTCCAACTAGCACCAGCAGAATAAGACTTCTTCATTGTCTCAAGGATGTATTTGTTTGCTTCAGCAGAAGACATCTTATTGATCTGGATCATGTTAAGCGCAGTTTCTAGATCTTTGGCAACTTGAGCATTCTTAACTTCAGACTTTGCGAAATCGATTAATTGAGCGTTTGTAAGACCTTTAGCTTGTAAGTCACGTACAGAAGCTGTGAACTTCTTCATTTCTGTTTCGTGAAAAACTTTGTCTTTCTGATCCCACTCTACAGTTAGAGCAAAATTTAGATCATCAAAAGCAGCTTTAAGACCATCATTGGTAGAAGCACTGGCCTGAGTAGTGAAAATGGAAAGGACCATCATCAAAGCGATTAATTTTTTAAACATTTGAATCTCCAAGTTAATAAAATTTGAGCAATCTAATTGGTTCTATCGTAATTAATTCACAAATGAAAAAAGAAAATGCGAAGTGTAAATATTATCCAATATCTTACACAAAATCGGTGCCAATAAGACACCGTTCTTTAGATACCCTTTAAGTTCAGGGCCTTTAGAATGTTGATTTTGTCTATGAAAGGACGATCACACACGGTTTCACAGGTTTTAATCAGCCCCTCAACCAATTGCCCTCTGATAGTCGAGTTCGTAGTGAGTCTTTTCCGAAGATCATACATGAAAGCTTCGCCCTTTTCTTCACCTAGGATATTTTTAATCTCCCAAAGAAGTCCAAACATGAAATCAGTATTCGCGTAATCGCTCATTTCAAACTGAATGACGTAGTCTTGTTTTTTCTTGGCATTTTTGCCGTTGAAAGTGTTGTATTTTTTAATATGCTTGGCCAGCTTCGGTGAACCTGCGATTTGTCCGGCAAAAAAATCGGCCATACCTTCAATGATGGCAGTTGAATGCGACAGAACGAGGTGATCCGAAAGTGCGGCATGAGAATATTCATGGTAAATAATTTCTGGAATTAAAGCTGTATCCAACCAATACCATTTTCTCGAAGTTGCCTTCGTAATCGGATCAATAAACTGGTACCCAAATTCCATAATCAAGCTTGATCCTACTGTTCGGATCAAACTATCAACTGAAAAAAGATTACTGTTACTGGCACCAGAAACCATTACCGAAACTGAGCTAGCAAGAAATCTCTGGAGTGACTGCATGTGAATTTGATTTCTAAATCCACGCATAAGAACCTTGAATTCCTGATTGGCGAGGTTATTAGTGTTCAGCTCACTTATATGTGTCTTCTTCTTAGCACGAAACCAAATTTCAGGGCCCCAAGGCTGGATACCTCTGGAACTGAGACCTTTTCCTGCTGGAACGGTAAGGGCATTATTAAATTGAGGATCAAGATTATCATGGGCAAAATGACCCAATTCTGAGAATTGATTTGTGTGCTCGATTCGAATAACCATTTTTTCGATTTTCGAAACATAGTCTGATTTTAACTTGTTAATAAAATAATTTCTTGCAAGAGTCAGGTGATAGTAACTGGTTGCGGCCCTGAAAACTAAATCAGCTTCGGCATCAAACTTAACAGCATCATCACTTTTGCCTTTTACGATTTTAAAATATTTACCATCAAAACTATCCTCAGAGATGAGGTCTTCGAGTTCTACCATTTGTTCATTTGCACGATTGTTTTCTGTTCGCACAACGGCCTTAAAACTTCTGGCGTTAGCAGCGGTAGTAACAATGAGAAATAGGGCCAAGATTAAAAGTAAGTTTTTCATTAAAATAACACCGATGGATCGTTAGTATTAGGATCTTTTTTCTTCCCTACTGTTGCTTCGATCACCACAAGCACTAGTGCCGGGATAAATCCATAAGGGGGCGGGATAACTATTGTCGCAACGGACGAGAAAACTTTAATCCAGACTCCGGCCTTGTCCCAGAAAGTCTTTTTTGGGTTCCAAATTTCTTCTAAAGAAGCAACCGTATCCAGTTCCGTTGCAGGAATAATTCCGATCTCATATGAGGCCACCATTAGGTCCATATAGTCTGGTGAACGGCCGTTAAAAAAAGTATTTAAAGAAAGCAAAGACATTTCTTTACGAAGTGCCTTAATGGCAAACCGAAATCGCTCCATAGGCTCTAAAGGAATTGTTTCCTGAAGAACTCCCTCTTTATAACCTGAAATCTCCACAGCATCGTATTCCAAGCGTGCCCGCAATTTCTTGATCACGTTACCCATCAAAATAATTTGCATATCAGTATAGTTTTCAAATAATTTCTGCCTACGACTCGAATTCATCTTTTTAACTTTAATACTGGTGAAGTCACTCTTCTCGGTCTCATCTCTGAGAGGGTATTGAATTCTAAGGGTTCTTATTTTTTGCTGATAGCTGGCAAGAGTGAGTGTTGTTTTCTCCATTTCGTTTATTCGTGCCTGCTCGAGACTAAGATACTGTTGCTCTGAAATGCGGTTCTCTTGGAATGCCTTAAAGTTTAAAGCTTCTAACTGATAAGATTGGATTTTTTTGTCTACTTTAAGTAGCTCTGAATAGTAATTGCGGTAAGCTTCATCAAAGCATCCTTTAGTTGCAAATCTTTTATCAAAAGAAGCGATCAACTCTAAAGCCGATTGAGTTTTTTCATCATTAGACGGAGGTATTCTATCGTTTTCATCTTTATTAAACAGGCCTGTCGTTTTTACTTTATGGGCCGTAAGAAGAATTTTCGCGACCACATCATCTATTTCATTTTCTTGTCGAACAACGTAAATGAAGCCTTCAAAATCAATATCAGTCGAGCGGGCATTAACAGAATTAGATATTTCGGTATTTAAATCATAGGCACAAAGATTTTTTGGATCTTGTTTTTTTAAGGCTGCTTGATAAATGTCTACGATTTCTTTTCTAGTTGTTTTCTTGAGTGCGCGCTTAACCGAATAGTTATGGATAAACTTTGAATAAAAGGATTTACCTTCTCTGACGTTTTTTAACGTCAGCGTGTCCTCCTGTGCGTGCACAGTGAAGACAACCATAAATAAGCTAACCAATAGTAGACGCATAATAGTTAAGTCCTTGATTGTAGAATAGTAGCACTGCGTCAACCAGGGTTATAGGTACTAGGTAAAAATGATTGATGGGATGTGCAATGGTTTTACACTGAAAATTCCCTTATCATTCAATGACATAGGAGATTAAGTGGCAAAAATACCGACTGGCTTATGGTCTCGAGGATCAAAATTAATGGGCATGGCCTCAAAGATGGCGATTAATGAAATCGGCTCCCGCGTGAAAAACTGGGAAAATGAGAAGGAAAAGCTTCAATCAAAAGTTGAGCTCGCTCAAATGATTGTAAAAACCATGTCAGAGCTCAAAGGTGCCAGCATGAAGCTTGGCCAACTCTTGAGCATGGATATGGGTGAGTATCTTCCACCAGAAGTGGTTAAGGTTTTAGAGACTCTCCATCAAAACTCCACATACCTTCCATATGATAATATTGAATTAATTTTAAAAAAAGAATTGGGTGAAAAGTTTAATCATCTCTCGAATATTTCTGAAGCACCTTTAGCAGCTGCCAGTATTGGACAGGTCCATACCGCAACCTTGGATGGAAAATCAGTTGTCATAAAAGTCCAATACCCGGATGTCGCTGACTCCATTCCATCTGACTTGAGACTGCTCAAACTATTAATGAAGAATCTAAGTTTTGTCCAAGGTAAGACAACAGATCTAGACCCCTTCTTCAAGGAACTCGAAGAAGTCCTGATTCGTGAAACTGATTATGTTAATGAATGCCAGATGCTTACACGCTACCGAGAAGTCTTTACTGATTCCGTCTATATCGTTCCCCTGGTTTATCCCGATTACTCCACAAAAAAAATCATTACAATGGAGAAGATCGAAGGGAAAAGCTTGAATGAATGGACATCTAAATCACTTTTAGGTGAGAGGCAAACTCTGGCCCACCAACTAATAAGCCTCTATTTAGAAGAATTTTTCAAGCATGGTTTGGTACAGACTGATCCAAATCCCGGTAATTTTCTGCTTACCAAAAACAACCAGATGGCGCTTCTGGATTTTGGCGCCGTCAAAGAATATGACCGTACATTCATCGAAGATTACAGAAAGGTTCTGATTGCTGCATTCGAACAGGATGAAAAAAAAATATTGGAAGAAAGTGAGCGTCTGAATTTTATTGATCCCCGTGAAAGCGCAGAGGTCAAAGGTCTCTATCTTGAAATGATGAACTGCTTGGCGGCCCCCTTCAGACAAGCTACGCCCTTCGATTTTTCCGATAAAAAGTTCTATGATGATTCAAAAAGACTTTCCTGGACCCTAACCAGTAAATGTAAATACTCTCCCCCGCCGAAAGATCTACTCTTTCTCCATCGGAAACTTGCAGGGGTATTTATCCTGATAAGGAAACTTGAAGTAAAACTGATTCTAAAAGACTACTGGTACAAAATCGAAAACTGACTACTTCTTAAGGTCCGCAAGTACCACCCTACAAAGTCTCTTTATGCTCTTCAAAATATCAGCATCAGTTGTGTAAGGGATATTATTGTTTTTAAAACAGCAGTTATACATAAGTGATGTATGGATAACGTGGCTAAAAAGACATTTGAGGGCCCAATGCTGATCTTCTTCAGAAATAGTATTTCCAACTTCTTTTAATATTGCCTCCACAATAACTTTTCCACCAGGAGGCCCCAGCATTTCGTCTTCTGTTCCATGGGCGGCCATATGGTGCGAATGTTGAGTCGACATCATCATTTTAAAAAAAGAAATGAGATCGTGAGATTTAAGAGAGAAGTAGTTAAAAAGATGTACCAACAAATCTTCGAGTTTTGGTTGTTCGTTGTCGTAATAGGCCCGCATATGATTAGAACAATCAACGTAACCCATCCGCAGAACCCCGGCAAAAAGATTTTCTTTATTTGAGAAATGATAATTAACGGAAGCGATATTTACTTCTGCTGATTTTGCAATCTCCCTAATAGAAGTCCCTTCGAAGCCTTGGTTCGCAAAGAGGACCCGTGCAACTTCCATTATTTTTTGTTTTGTATCGGTGCTTTGATCAGTCACGATACAACCTCACCATTTTCTACTAAATTATGACTCTGCTGAGACCTCTTAGCGATATATGGAATTTTATTCATCCATCTGAGCATATCTTCAATGATGGCGTATCCGGCCGGAATCCAAACGAGAGTCAGAATTGTACCCGTTGTGAGCCCCCATGCCATCGCAAGAGTCATAGGAACTAACATGGCATCAGCTCCACCAATTCCATACGCAGTAGGAAACAACCCACCCATAGTCGTGAGGGACGTTGCCATAACAGGTTTCAAACGAATGGTTGGTGCCTTAATAAGAATCTCTCTAAGAGGCATTTTTCCCTCTAGCCGCATTTGATTAATAAAATCAATCAGGATAATCCCATTATTCACAATAATTCCTGCAAGCCCAATAACACCGATCATGGCAAGAAATCCAACTGGTCTACCGTGTGCCCAAAAAGCAACAGACATTCCTAGAAGACCAAGCGGAATTGTGGTCATGATTAAACCGGGAGCTAGAAATGATCTAAAAATATAAACCATGATGGCATAAATTCCGATGAGAGCTAACATCATGGCATTAGCAAGTGAAGTCATTGATTCGTTAGTACTCTCTTGTTCTCCACCGGTCACCATATTAACATCAGGATAAGCAGCTGCTAATGAAGCAAATGCAGTGGCAACTAACTTATTTGCCTGAACGGAAGTAATGAGCTTTGTGTCGACATTTGCAGTAACTGTTTTGGCACGTTTGTAATCAAATCGTTTAATCTGAGGACTTCCACGCGAGGTTTCAAATGTTGCGAGTAAAGAAAGTGGAACCAAGTTACCTCGGGCATCCATTATTCTTACGAGGCCAAGATCTTCAGTGTTCTTCTTGGAGACATCACCAAACTTAACTTTTAATTCTGATTTTTTATTATTTAAAGTTACGTCTGAAACAAAACTACCAGTCAGAGCAGTTCGAATTGTATTCCCAACAGAAGCCGTGGAAAGACCCAGTCTATCTAGTTTATCATAATCGAGTAGAACTTTTACTTCATCTGGCCCATAGACTTCATCGACTTCGACATCAAAGACCCCTTTCATGTTTTCCATCTTACTTAGGATCTGCTTAATTAGTTCATCGAGGTTTTTACCGTTATTAGATCTAAACGTCACAGTTACAGGAGCACCTACAGGAGGTCCATTCACTAGTTCTTGAAAAGAAATAGACTTCGCTTCAGAATCTTTAATCCCCCTGAGTTTTTCTAGTACTTCGGTGTATGGGATATTATTTTTTGCATAATCGGTGACGAACATTTTTACGATTGCCACGTTGGCGCCGTTTTGTCCTTTGATGTCAGTCGGAATAGCGTAGGATGTTCCAGCAATTGAAACTGAGTGCTGTAGAATCTTACTGCCTAATACTTCCTTTATTCTTTGTTCAATTCTTTGAGTGACCTCATAGGTCTTTTCAATTTTGGTATCTTCGGGCATTTCAATGCGGGCCAAATAAATTTCTGTTTGCTCAGGCGGAAAAAGAATAAACTTGTTAAAGACTCCGATCACCACAAAAGAAAAAACGATGACCAGGATCATGCTCATTGCCGTAATATATCTGTGGTCGACAATCCATGCCATAGAACGCTCAAAAAAAGCTGCGACTTTATCAAACCAATGAGCTTTTTTCTCATTTGTTAATCCGACATTTATGTGACGTCCAACCAAGTGTAGGCGCATAGGAAGAAGCAGGAAACATTCAACCAGACAAAAAAGTAGTGCAGTCGTTACAACCACAGGAATGGAATAAATAAAACGTCCCATAATTCCGGTTGTGACAAGCATCGGTAAGAATGCAGCAATAGTGGTAAAGGCCGTCGCAGAAATGGGGATCCACATATTATGAATCGTATCGACAGCAGCATCTTCTGAAGTGGCCCCTTCTTGTCTTCGCCGGATATATTCCTCGGAAATAACAATACTATTATCGACCAACATTCCCATGGCAATAATGAGGGCAAGTATGGTCATAGAATTTAGTGTCAGGTTAAAAGACGGCATGATGCCTAAAGTTGCCAGCAAACTAACAGGAAGCGATATGGCCACCATCATGCCAAGTCGACCAGGCATGAAGAGCATTAATACAGTAATAACGACTGCGAGACCAAAAATAGCATTTGATGAAAGTGTACTTAGTTTTGCTTGTACGCGGACACCCTCGTCATTAAAAATGACAAATTTCATTTTGCCTTGATATTTTTCTTCATATCTTTTTAGAATGGGACGAATATTATCAACCAGCTTGAGTGTATCTGCGCCTGCCTTCTTTTGAACTGTAAGCAGTGTTGCCTCTTCACCCATGTACCGAGTAAGGGTTCTTGGATCTTGTTCGCCGTCCTTAACCACTGCAACATCTTTTAGATAAATCATACTTCCAGAAAAGTTAGACCTGATCGGAGTCATGGCCAGCTCTTGAGCACTTTTAATTTTACCATCCACCTTAACTAGTTTCTGGGTAGATTCGTCTTCAATCTCGCCACCTGGAGTATTCGTGTTACGCTCACTAATTTTCTGCAGGACCTCATTAACCCCAATATGAAAAGCATCAAGTTTTTTGCTTGCAAGTTGAATTTCAAATTCTCTTTCACTATAACCATCCAAAATTACCGATTTAACGTTCTTATCATCTTCAATGTCTTCTTTTAGGGCATCCGCAATAAAATTTCTTGCCCGTTCAGCATTAGACCCGATGACCGCAATTTCTAAAGCCGCGAATTCTTCGGATTTTATTTCTGTAAACTTAGGCTTCTCTCTTAGATCTAGTGGAAGTTTTTTGGCGCGATCGATTGCTTTTTGAATATCACTCATTACATCTTTAATGATAATTTTAGGATTATCCATATCAACACGGACGATAATTTTTGACTTTCCTGCCTGTGATACTGAACGTACGTCCTTTAAACCAGAAACAGTCCGGATCTCATCTTCAATTGGCTTCGTGATCTTGATCTCGATGTCCTCTGGAGTTGCGCCCATGTAATCGGTTTGAATGATGGCCGTGGCAAAATCGACCGACGGATAAGACTCGGCATTCATCTTCTTGATTCCCAGGACCCCAAAGATCGCAAGAAATAATGTAACGACAAAAGTTAGTTTTGGATTCGTGATAAAAAAGTAAGCAAAGTTTCTCATGTATTAAATCCTGTTAAACGAACAAGGTGTTTCAGTGTAAATGACCAAATAATCGAAGAGAGCATTTAGTACCTGAAGCTGAGCTTCAATCGTAGTTAAATTTGCTCTTAGAAGCGCGTCCTGATCCTGAATAAGATCATTAATTGAAACTCGGGCCTGTTGATATTTTTTCTGCATGAACTTAAGACGTTTCTCAAGCTCTTGAGAGCTTAACTTCTGGGCACGAATGACTTCGTTTAATAGAATGATATTTTTAATCAGCTGTTGATGAGTATTTATGACCTGGGCATCGCTAGCGTCAATGGACGCGGACAACCTTTTATCATCATAGAGTTCTTTGGTTCTTTGAGTTTCAGCCTTCGCATCCCCTAAAGGTATAACGACATTAATTCCAACTTCATATCCAGTTCGGTTGGTTGATTCGATATCGGTAATCGAGGAACCATAATTTCCATTATAAGAACTATTCCCGCTGGCATCTGATCCAACACCGGTTGCTTTTGCCGTCCCGTAAAGTTTAATCTCTGGATCAGCATAGCGTGAATTCAAAACAACGGTTTGAGCTTTTACCTTGCGAATCATTGCCGTCGCTTCATCATATTGTGTATTTTGATACGGAATCTTTGGCTCGAGCGCAATCTCCGTACTACACGCCGTAACAATATCGATTGCTTTAGACAGGTCATAGGGAGCGAGAACAATATCTGAATCAATTAGTTCAGGAAGAAGCGTTTTAAGTTGTCTAAGCTGGCCTTCTTTTTGATATTGAAAGAATAAAAGCTGAGCTTTTTTTGTCGCTACTTGTGCCTCATTCCTGGCGACTTCATCAACTTCGGCCACTGAATTTTGAAATCGCTGTTTTGTCTCTTTGGCCTGCTTTTGTGAAAACACCAGCATCTCTTCAGATATTTTTGTAAATTCCTGATTTGCAACGAGTGACCAGTAAATTCTTCGAAGTGAAATGATAAAAGATTTGTTCTGAATCTCCCGCTCGATCTTTGCTCTTTGAGAATCAAGTTGAACTGTTTCTAATTTGGCCTTACTTATTCGACCTAGAAGATCTCTCCACATATCCATCTGCATAGTGAAACTTAAAGTCGTAGAAGTAATGTCGTTATATTTGGTTGTCGCCGTACTGGCCGTTCGCTGATCAGTTATGACAGCAGCCTCGGCAGTAAATCCGTATTTTAAATTTTGTCTCACTCCCAACTGTGCTTGCTTAAGTGGTGACCATATTGGAATGAACTGAAGAATAGCACGCTCATTTGTTTCGCTGTAAGCGGCCCGTCCAAACAACTCAGGTGCAAACAACTCAGCAGTCTGTGTTCTTTGGAGATCAGTTGCTAAGAAAGAGGCCTGAATCTGGTCGAGCTGAGGCGAACCCTTATCGGCAATTGTTTTAAGACTTGCTTCGGTTAGTAGAAATTCAGTGCTTGCAACGGCAAGTATTGGGAGACTTAAGCTCCACATAGTTACTAGTAATTTCATGGCATTAGACATTTTTCCCACCAGTTACAGAGATCATTCAAACGTTTGTTTGAATTAATCTATAACAATGCAAGAAGTTAAATCAAGATATATGTCTTAGACAAAAGATGAATGTTTTATTTTTTTACGAAATCAAGATTTGAATGTTCCCTTTACCTTATCTAGAACATCATCTACATGCCGTTTTACTTCCAGAGCATTGGCCCCAACCTTCTCTACGAAATCTCCCCAGCTCTCAACATTTTCAGATTTATCATCAATTTCCTGGTTATTTGATCCATACATCTTTTCCATAATTCCCATGATGGAATTCTTAATCATTCCGCGGAAAGGGATTTTGGCCATCATACCATACATGGCGGCCTGACCTGAAGTATTGAGCTTCGGATTTGCTTTAACTGCCGCTACAGCTTCACGTAAATCTGTAACAAATTCTTTCATGTAATCAGCATGGATCGGAGACAAAGTTAAATGAAGGGATTCAGGAGTCTGCTGTCGTGTCACGTTCCAACCTTTACTTTGAAGTTGGTCACCCACAGCATAAATTCCAATTTTTGAATCTACAGATATGAAAGAAACTAAAGTCGAATCTGGATATGCAAGGAGTTTGAGTTCAGGCATCGAAGCTAATTCTTTTATAAAGTAGTCACGGGTATCAAGAATTTTTTTAGTTAATTCCATGTAGCCGTCTTCACCAAGCTTCGTGAGCGTCGCCCATGCCGCTGCGATTGGCCCGCCCGGTCTCGTTCCAGGAAACGAAGGAGAAGCATAAATACCTCCACCCTTCCATTCGGTATAAATGAAGAACTGGTATTTCATATAAGACATGTTTCGGTACACAAGTGCTGAGGCACCTTTGGCGGCATAACCATATTTATGAATGTCGGCAGAGATGGAGGTCACTCCGGGAATGCGAAAGTCAAAAACAGGGGCCGGGTAACCGAGTTTCTCAATGAAAGGTAAAACAAATCCACCGATACAAGCGTCAACATGCAAAGGAAGACCGTGCTTTTGAGCGATCTCACCCAACTGGGCAATGGGATCTACCACTCCTTGTGGATACTGAGGGGCCGAACCAACAATCAAAATGGTATTACGATTAATCAATTTTTTTAAGGCTTTCAGATCAACTCTAAAATCAGGACCAATGGGTGCTTTACGGATTTTTACATTGAAATAATAAGCACCCTTATCAATCGCTGAGTGCGCTGATTCAGGAACGATCATTTCAGGCTTTAGAATCCATGGTTTTAATTTTTTAGCGCGGTCACGGTAGGCCTTAATCGCCATAATCAATGATTCAGTCCCGCCCGATGTAACAAGACCTACGGCCTCATCATCACCATGAAAAAGATCAGCACACATTCTAATCGTTTCATGTTCAAAACGGCGAAGAGATTTAAACGCCATAGGGTTTAAAGCGTTTTCAGAAAAATACATATTATGAGCTTTCTGTAAAAACTCATGATGCTCATCACTCACCGGATAAGTCAGACTGAAAGAACGTCCATGCTTCCAGTCCACATCGCCGGACTTGAATTCCTTCATCTGTTTCAAAACTTCTGCCGAGGATGTACTACTTTTTGGGAATGAAACAGACTGAGACATGAAAGCTCCTCAAGAATCTTATTGCTTGTTTTCTTTGTCAGTAATGAGTGAAATATTTTCAAGTTTGTTGATTTGCAAGAGATCTAAAACTTTAACTAGTCTTTGATATTTCACATCACCATCAATTCGAAGATTCACTAAGATTGTTTTGTCTTCCACTTTAAAAGATGCCGGAAGATCTTCAATTGTTGTCTTCTTACCATTCACAGCGATATCAGTATCTGATAATTCAATTGTGAGCTGCTCAGTTTTCTTTTCTGTTCCTGCGCCCTGCTCAGACTTTGGAAGCTTTAGCAAAAGGGCCAGCTGCTCTTTTTTAAAACTTGAAGTCACAAGAAAGAAAATCAGTAACAAGAACACGATATCAATTAATGGCGTGAGGTCCATCGCAATGGCTTCACGTTTATGACGTCTACCCATTTTTATTCACCTTGTATCAATGGACCAATGTGTTTTTCGAGTTGGAGTTCTAATGAATCTAACTCTCCCGATAAATAGTTATGAGCGATGTAGTGTGGAATCGCCACAATCAAACCAACAATAGTTGTAATGAGAGCGTAAGAAATTCCTGATGCAAATTTACCTGGATCATCTAAACCAGTAGCTGAAATGACTTGGAAAGCTTCGTAAATACCAATAACCGTTCCAAGTAGACCAAGCAAAGGAGCCGTCGTTGCAATCACCTTGATACTAGTCATACCAAGTTCAAGCTCATGCACTCGACGAGAAATGGCATCTTTTACAAGTTCAAGATGAGAAAGCAGAGTTTTAGTTTTATATTGGGAAGAAATATCATTCGCCACAATTTTTGCTTCAACGTCTAACTTCTTTTTGAAGTCGCGCATGACAAAAACCCGCCAAAAAATGAGTGAAATACCAAGAATATTCATCCCTACTAAAATCCAAGTAATGGACCCACCGGCATTGATGAAATCGAGCAGACGCATAAAATTCCTTTTTTACGGTTCGAAAGTAATGGGTTAATACTAAACCCAACTTAAGGTAACGTAAATACTTTACGAATGAGTGCCCCCATGTCAAATTTACGAAGCAAATTAATTGATTTTTATGAGGTGCAGCCATGGATAATGGTTTGAAAGAAACTTTGGCCGTCCTAGGTTCCATGTGGAAACTCAAATTACTTACTGTGGCCGGCATTAAGCTGAGTCTAGGAAACGTTTTAGTCGCCCTTACCCTCCTATTATTTGCTGCGAAGCTTTCAAGATTAATGGTTAAAATCATCAACAAGCGCCTGATTCTTCCCTTCGTTGATGATAAGGCCTCCCAAACAACCTACCAGACCTTTGCCTTTTATGGCTCGCTGGCGGGTTTTGTTTGTCTCTCACTAACAATCGCCGGAATCCCACTGACTGTCTTTACGGTTTTAGGTGGTGCTCTTGCCATCGGTGTCGGTTTTGGCTGTCAGAATATCGTTAACAATTTTATTTCCGGAGTCATTCTTCTGATCGAGCAACCCATCCGAGTTGGTGATGTTGTTGACGTGGAAGGAATTACGGGCACAATTATTTCTATCAATACTCGTAGTACAAAAATTCGCAACATCGATAATAAAGTCTTTATTGTGCCGAACAGTTTCTTTCTGGAGAAAGGTGTCGTGAACTGGAACTTTGAAACCAGTACCCTCAGAACGACAGTTGATTTTGGAGTCTCATACGGATCCGACGTTAAACAAGTTAAACAAGTGTGCATGGATATTATGCTTAGCACGCCAGGCATTGAGCATACACCTGCTCCCCTAGTTCAGTTTACGAACTTCGGTGATAGTAATCTGACGTTTCAACTTATTTTCTTCTGCAACATTGATAAAGTGCCGTCACTCAATCATGTCAAAAGTGATGTGCGCTTCATGGTGGATGAAAAATTCCGAGAGTTTGGGATTTCTATGCCATTTCCTCAGAGGGATATGAATCTTAGGATTGATAAGCCGATAAGTGTGAAAGTTCTTTCTTAAAGAACCGCTTCAATCTTACTCGTGATCTCTTTATCCGTCGGCTTCACACTCGGCCCAAAGCGGTAAACCACTTCGCCTTTTTTATTAACTAAAAACTTAACAAAGTTCCATCCAATAAAACCTTGGATATCCTTAGATGTTTTATCGGTTAGATATTTATACAAATCGCGTTTATCCTTTCCGCCAACTGTCTTTTTAGTCAAAAGAGGAAAAGTGACATTATACTTTTTAGAACAAAATTCTGCCATGCCCTTATCATCTTCCGGCGTTTGTGAGGCAAAATCATTGGTTGGCACACCCAAAACCACGAAACCTTTGTCTTGGTACTTTTTATAAATTGTTTCCAGTTCTTCAAGCTGATAAGTGTATCCACACTGAGAAGCAATATTCACAATCAGAATCGCCTTACCTTTAAGGTTACTCATTAGAAACTCTTTACCATCAATGCCTTTTTCTTTAATCGAGTAGATCTCCTGCCCAAAAGCACTCGAAATAAAAAGCATCATGAAAAAAAGTGAACGCATAAAAGCTCCTGTTACTCTGCAGCTTGCTCTGGAGAGAACTAATACTCTACAATGAAAAGATGAGCGATACCACAAAACAGATCAATGAATGGCAAGACAAGCTTAAACATAGCTTCGACGATGAAGGCAAACTTCACGATTACCTGATAAGTACCATGGACAATTTTTTTTACCGTTATATGGAAACGGCAGAGACTAAAAATCTTAAGGCATTTGAAATGGCGCCCTATATCTATGGTGCAGAAAGTTTTGAAAGCTCCATGGTTGAAGCTCTTAAAATAACTAATCCAGTAATTAAAGCTGGAATCATGGAGCTGGCCAAGACAGTTCCTAAAGCCCAGAAGCCGATGGTGAAATTTCGTCTGCAAACTCTTATTAAAGAATTAACTCCTGAGAAAGGTCATCTCGTTATCACAACATCGGTAAACTGGGATTTTCCTCTCTTCATGGACAAGACTAAAATTTGTTTTAAGGAAGTTGATTTCAAGTACAATGATTTGGGCCAATTTAGAAAAGAATTAGCACTTAAACTTGAAGTTGCGTGTGAGCTATTTTCTTAAGCAGTGGTTTTTTTGACGTTTTTCAAATACACCCTACGAACCAACCATACAATCAACGCCAATCCAAGAATACTTAACAGTACGAGCTTAAATTCTTTAAAATGCTTAAGAACGGTTCCACCATATGTTGCCACAAAATAAACTTGTGTTGGAGCAGAAACCAAAGCAGCGAGGCCATCAATAGCGCAAAATTTCCACAAAGGTATGCCTAGAAGGCCACAGCTCAAATGACCAGGGAATCTGAGACCAGGAGTAAAACGAAAAATCCCGCAGGCCCATCCGCCATATTTTTGAAACCATGAATTAATTTTATCAAAGACTGAACCGGCAACTCGTTTCTTAAAAAAAGCAGTTTTTATAATTCGACCACCAAAAATCTTTCCTATGAGATAAACCACAAGATCACTACAAAATACCGCCAAGAAGGAAACGATACATAAAGTGATCGTATTAACACCCTGGGCTCCAGGATATGGAGGTGGAAACAGATCTGGATGTTGGGCAGCGTAAGCAACTAATCCTGCGCTGATCAAAGTTAGCTCTTCAGGAATGGGTAAACCAAATGAAGCGGCCAACATAAAACAACAGATAAAGAGATACACTTTATCAGGTTCGTAAGCGAACTGCGTGAAAAACTGGAAGAGGCCGGCCTCAGAGAATTCTATTCCAAACATATGGGAAAAATTCTAGTTTTTCAGCTGGAACTTGGAAAGGGAAAAGGGCTCAGGGCCTAAAGTTTAAGAGTCCGACAGAAGCTCTCGGGGTCTGGCCTTAACAGCTTTCCATGATGAAATAAGAATCGTAATTAAACAGAGAACGCTTAAAAACAGTCCCGGATAGAAGATCATATTCCAATTTATGCTCCAGCCCATTTTAAAGACTTCGCGACCAATAATTACTGCCATTAGCCATCCCAAGAAAAACCCCACACTCATAGCGAGAAGAAACAAAAAACCAAACTCAATTAAAAGATGCTTTCTAAGGGACGCCGGTGAAAAACCCAAGGTCTTCATGAGTGCTAAATCATAATAGCGCCGATAGACCTGATCATGTGAAAGGCCATAAAGAATAACAAGGCCAATACCTAGACTAAGCCACGAGATCATGGCAATCGCCTGGCGTGCTTTATCAAATAAACCAGCAAGCTTACCAATGAGCTCTTCCACATCAACAAAGGAGATATTAGGAAACTGGCCTACGGCATCTCGTTGAAAATACCTTTTAATGTCTTTTTTACCTTGGGGTAAAACAGCGAGAAATGTTTTAGGAGCATCATCAATAAATCCAGGCTCAACATTGACAAAAAAGTTCGGATAGAAACTGGTCCATTTAACTTCTCTGAAATTCCTGATGATCCCTTCTACCTCCACACCCTGAATGTCGAAAGCAATCCTGTCACCAATTTTTAAATTCAGTCTTTGAGCATATCTTTTTTCAATGGAAACAAAAGCTGGACGATCATTCGTTGGGGTCTCGTTTGGAAAGGGTTCTCCTTCAACCAATGTCTCTGAGGGACTCAAATCTTTTCGGTAAGTAAGATTAATTCCGCGATTTTTCATGCGCGCTTCGACTTCCTCTTCTCTTGTTCGAAGATTGCCATTATCTTCGACCCTCGTGAAAGATTTTCCATTTACTTTATCTAAACGCGCCCGAATCATCGGGGTGATTCCTTCAAGCTTCACGCCCTTATCAAGAGCGAACTTATTTAAGGAGTCCATTTGTTCTTCTTGAATGTCAAAAATAAAAAGGCTCGGTTTTTTTTCATCGAGCGTAAATTCTTTCTGAATCAAGCTGTCCAGTTGAAGAATGAGGGAAATTAAGGTGGCCCCCATTGCCAGGGACAGAAAACTTAAGGTGAGCTTGTGGCCCGAATGAACAATGTTTCGAATCGCTACACCTGTTTCTATATTTGGGAAGAGCAAACTCTTACGAATTGCATATTTTCGAAGACCCCATTGAATTAATTTAATTAAGCAAGTTGAGAGGACAAAAACCAAAACGAGAGCAAAAAAGAAGATACTACCGATTTTAACAGAATGACTTAAATATGCGGCAAATGCCCAAAGCAAAATGATAAAAGGAAGAAAATCATAAAAATGAAAACGTCCCATCGAAATCTTGGCGGCTTTAAGTTGCACGCCCATGGAAGTTCGCATCAGTCCAAACAGGAGTGGAATTAAGATCGCTAATGTTAGGCCATAAAGAAAAGGCAGCTGAGAAAAAATAGATTTTAAATTCACTTCAGGATTCAGATCCATTCCTAAAGTATTTGAAAGCATGGGAGCAATTAATTTATACGAAGGCACAATAAGAAGGGCCTGGAGTATAAAAACGATAATGAAAACAACTGTAAATTGAAGCGTGAGACCTAAAACAAGATGCCTCTTATTCAAACCCATTAAGTTGAACAAACTGAAATCTTTCAGTCTTGCTACTAAATGTGATTGGTAAAGATAAAAAATCCCTACCAGCGAAAGAAGTAATCCGATCAAGGCAGCAAGTGACATGAAGTCAGTAAGGTACCCCATAACTCTTCCACTTTGCTCACTACTCTCCTGAGGTAAGGTCACTTTAATCGCCGAATCGGGTAAAGCAGAAAGTAGTTTATTGCGTAGGATTTCGAAATCCTCTGGCAAGTAACGAGGAATGAGAAAATGCCTAGCGTAGCTTCCAGTAGATCCAGGTTTTAAAAGTCCTGTTTGTTCAACATCTTTGAGCGGAAGATAAATTCTAGGAGCAAGTGAAAAACCTCTCAGTCCTTGCGAACTATCACTCAGAACAATGCCCTTAACAGGGAAAACTTTCTCGCCGATCTTTAGATTATCTCCAACGGCGATACCCCAAATTTCTGCCAAATCTTTTGAAATATAAAGTCCATCGGCCTTAAATCCCCCTTCTTTGAGAGTCACTTTTCCGTAGAAGGGAAACCCTTCTTCAACGGATCTGATTTCAGTCAATCTTGTTTGGAAAGATTTTTCGTGGCGAACCATAGAATAAATATCAATTAACTTATAAGTCTTATGTGGTACCGATCCGATGACTTTCTGTAAGGATTTTTTTTCATCATCTAACAAATCACGTCTTGCACTTACCACCAAATCTGAAGTCAAAAGGTCACGGGCGTTGGCCTCGAGTTTTCCTTTCACTTGATCGGATACCACACTGATACCGGTAAGTCCCAAAGTACCCAGTAATAGGGTAAAAATGAGCAGAAGGAAGAAAAAAGGGAACTTTTTAATCTCTTTGATTAAAAAGAGTTTAAATATCACACCAAGCTCCCATGCTCCAGATGAACGACTCGCGAACATCTTTTCGCCAAATCCAAATCATGGGTTACAAGCACTAACGTGGTCCCTGTTTCATTAACCATTTTAAATAACAAGTCCATCACTCGTGCACCAGTTTCTTCATCTAAATTCCCACTGGGTTCATCGGCAAACAAAATTCCGGGACGGGTTGAAAGAGCACGGGCGATTGCCACACGCTGACTTTCCCCACCACTTAATTCTGACGGTAAATGATGTGAGCGAGAAGTTAAACCGACCTGATCAATTAACCTTTTTGCGATTTCACTGGCGCTGGGATCTTTTAAAATGTTGAGAGGTAAAAGAACATTCTCTAAGGCACTTAAAGTTGAAACTAAATGGAACTGTTGAAAGACAATTCCCATATTTTTCGCCCGAAACAAGGTAAGTTCTTTTTCCGAGAGTTTATTTATACATTTATGTTGAATCCAAATTTCCCCGGTATCAACATGATCAAGACCGGCCATGAGTGATAGCAGAGTGGATTTACCAGAACCTGATTTTCCTACTAGGGCGACTGTTTCAGCAGAATTAATTTCAAGGTTAATCCCTTTTAACACTTCCACATGAGCAGGCCCGTGGCCGTAACTTTTTCTGACATTAACTAAATTTATCATAGGAGTGTTTCCAGAACTTTTTGAACAGTTTGTGCCATGACCTTGTGACCTTCAGGATTAGGGTGAATACCGTCGGCAATATTGAGTTTAGGATTTCCCCCTACTCCTTCGAGTAAAAAAGGAACCAGTGGCAGCTTATATTTTTTAGCGAGAGCTGGGAAAAGTTTTTGAAAGTTAGATCGATATGGCTCACCATAATTGGTAGGCATTTTCATTCCGACAAGCAAAACTTTGATATTATCCATTTGAGCTTTTTCAATTATAACAGAGAGGTTTTTCTCAGATTCTTTAAGATTCATGCCCCGAAGCCCATCATTTGCCCCCAATGCCAGAACAAGAATATCAGGTTTAACCTTCGCATACCAGTTAAGGCGTTTGAGTCCACTGGCAGTCGTAGCACCACTAACACCACCATTAATGACTTTTAAACCAGGATACTTAGATTTCAATTTCTGCTCAAGAACAAATGGGTAAGCATCCTCTCGATCAAGCTGGTAGCCTTCAGTTAAGGAATCACCCAAACACAAAACAGTTGCAGCTTGAATCTGAAAACTCAGAAACATCAGAATGAAGAAAAGAGATTTGATTTTATGCTCCTCGAAAAAACTTTCTGTAGCGGCTGGGCCGAATGGCAAATGTAGGCCATAGTGCCGGAAACATAAATAGGTTCATCCAAGGATAAACACAGCTGAAGGTAATATCATCAATGATTTTTGATGATTTAGCACCAGAAGAAATCACTCTATGATGATGTCTCCAGGACGCAAGAGGCCAAGGCATAACTTTACCCTCATCAACAAATGACCACTCATTTTCGCTCTGCACCTCTTCAGTAATCAAGCTTATCCACTTTTGTTTTAAACCTAGGGTCTTAATGTCCAAATGAATTTCATGGCCAGGTGAGCATCCATCAAAACGATTTACGCAAAGCTGAATAAGAGGAGGCTTTAAAGCGATGAAGAGTTCCAAATTGAATCTGGATTTAATCTCTTGAAGAGACTGATTTATGTCTGTTTCAAAACGAAGTTTCACTTTCGTTCTTTTAATGTAGCAACTTCTTTTTTCAAGATAGCGATATCATCTTCCATCGCTTTAATCTTACCATGAAGTTTATTGGTCTCTTTGACTAAGCTTTCAATTCTTTCAAACTGGTTTTGACCTGCATTACTCTCATTTTTGTAATACTTTTGATCTTCCGCAGTTAATGTTCCATAACTTGGACTACCTGAATTTGTTGCAAAAGCTGAAAAACCTATGGCCATGCAAATCAAAGTGATAATCAATTTCATAAATACTTCCTTTTTATCTATTTTACGGCCAAAATGGGTTACCTTGACTAATGATTAGTAACCTACTGTTTTTATCCATGTTCATTCTTGTTGCAGGACCCAATAACTCTTTGATTTAATGGGCTATGCAAAAAATAGCGTGCATCTTTTCATTCACCGAGTCCAGTTGGGTTAGCTGCCAAAAAATTGTGCTTAATATCCATAAATCGTATCAGGCATGCGCAAATACGGAAATTAAAAATTTTAATCTTAAAGACACTAATACTTCATCTTTTGAGATATATGAACTGGCAAAGGACATAGAAAAATTCAATCCCGACGTGATAACTATAATGGATCATAAGCCACATCCCATTCATCTTATTAAGAGTCTAAGTTTTCTCTATCAGGGTCAAAAAAAACCAAAAATCATCTTTCATATTTTTGGCGACTTCACATTAAACTTCCCTCTATGGGAATATCTTGGGCCCAATCTAAAAGGTTTTAAGATTGAGTTTTTAGTGGCTTCGGATCGCCAAAAAACTCTTGTTGATAAAATGTTTTTAAAAAATTCAACAATTATTTGTCCCTTCTCAGTAGACCCTCGCGATTTTTTTCCCGATCAAGAGTTGAGAATAAAACAGCGTGCAGAATGGAATTTAACAGATAGAGATGTCGCCTTTATTTTTACTGGCCGGCTCTCAAGACAAAAAAGAATCAAAACTCTGATCACTTCATTTGCCAACGAATTTGCAAACGATCCTCACGCACACCTTTTTCTATACGGTAAAGAGGATAATATTGGAGATCCATTCCTCGGGATTTGGGATGATATTGGCGAATATTTCAGAATTTTCTATAGTGCCTATAAAGCACTTCCATCACAGATCCAATCAAGAATCCATTTTTACAGACAAGTCCCTAATGCAGAACTACAACAAATCTATCAAGGCGCCGATATTTTCATAAACGTTAGTGTTCATAATGATGAAGACTTCGGCATGAGTGTCGCAGAGGCACAGTTTGTGGGATTGCCGGCCGGGCTCACTGATTGGGGTGGTCTCGCAAGTTTTCAACATGCACAAATCCCTGAAGCAACTTCGTTCATACCAGTGAGAATAGGCACAAAGTTCAAACATGTTTCTATTTCAGGTATTCAAAAGACACTTAGGGCGTTTTATCAAAATCCAAACAGAGATAAAAGATCTCTCATCTCTTCGGCCGCGAATAATAAATTTGGTATTTTAAAAGTTGCTAAAATTATTCAAAAAGTAATTGATAAAGACTCCATCGAGTTTGGAGGTTATTCTCCACTATTCTACAAGGCGTCGAAAGCATCACAAATAAGCAACAAAGTGCCAATGTATCTTACAAAAGACCTTAAACTCAATGACCTCTACAGGGATATATACTCAGCTTATGTTAGAAATGAATAAGACCAAGTACCAAAGTTCTAAAACACTTTCGAAAAGTAAAATTTATCATATTTACAATAAAGAAGTTCAAAACTTATGCTGGGACTTATTTCCACTATGCAATGACT
>JBILYY010000233.1:0-4182 GCA_044377495.1 Bacteriovoracaceae bacterium
CTATAACTCAAAAAGCAGAAATCCCCCCCCTTTTCAGGAATCGGATGACCTTCGGTCTCACTTTTAAAGAAAATCTTCGCTACCTTTTGTCAGATTCGGCTGAAATTTACGAAACCGTCTTATTTAAAAATTGACTGCAAAATATCAGAAGAAAATTACAATAAGGTTATTAATGATCTATCTACAAACTGTTCAGCTCATGATGAGTGTCAAGTAGATCGTATTGCCTGGAACCCTAATCTTCTTATTGGTCACAGAGAAAGTGAAGAGCAAACTCTTAAGCTTACTCACATTCGCGCTGACCTCCATGAACGCTGTCATTATGTAGCCCCTAGAACTGGTGCATGCTTGCCACGAAAAGCTATTTGCCTAGATAGAAAATGCCAAAACTATGCTGACCTACAACCACTCTATAATAAGAATATTTCTTTTAGATTTACCAACAAGGGTGCTGTTCTTAAAAATCAGACGATATCACTTAGTGTTGACACAGGAGTAAGATGCATAACTACGCCTTGCCCTTCAAGAATAGAAGTTCATTCACTACTCACAAATGATCTGGGTGAGGCAACGATAACAATTGGTAAATTTCAACTAGTTCTAAACAAAAAGAATGAGACCATAGGCCCCGACGGACTCGCTTTTATTTTAGAGAATATTGGATATGAACCTGTTGATTTTAATTCGCTTCTGATTGATACAAATAAAATAAATGAAATTCAGTTTTAGAAAGCAATAGAGAATCATAAATGGCGCAATAGCAATAGGCAGACTGCCAATTGGCCACCAATTTTAAACTAAGTTCTACTTAGTACAAAATCTACTTATTCTTTTTTTTCGCCTTCTATGGTTAGTGCCAACTTAAGAAACGTTTCGTTCACTTTCAAATTATTAAATCCATTTTTATTTAATGCTTGATCTAGCTTAAACTTTGTAAAACGAGACGGATGGATCTTGGATCGCGAAAATCCAGAAAACCTTGCAATTAATTCCAATATGGTTAATTCCAGGAAGGGCAAAAGGAAAAATCCATAATTTGGTGTGCTCAACCAAACTTTCCCTTTATTTTTTAGCACCCCATGTATCTTCTTTAAGAAAGCATCTGTGGTCTCTAAATGTTCGATGACTTCTTTGGCATAAACCAAATCAAAACTTTTCTCCGAAGGATAGCCAACCAAGTTGTCATCTACCAAATATGCATTAGACAAGTCCTTACCATGCCGAAGTTGCAATCTATCAATAACTCGTTGATCAATATCCAGTATCGAAATTTTTAAATTGAGTGATTTAAGGGTGGCGAATTCCTGAAATTCTCCCGGACCAATTACCAAAACGTTAAATTCATTTTCACCTTTTGCGCGAAGGAAAGCCTCAAGGCTTTTTATTAATGGTTTGTGATATATCGACCAAGGAAAATGAAGGGCCTTGTCATGATTATTAAAATATACTTCTTGTTTACTCATTTTTTACACACAATCATATATTCGAATATATCTTCTGTATCAGGACTTAAGAGTTCACTATCTAAACTTTCACAAATCTTCTGGGCTAATTTAAATTTTATAAAACTAGGTGTTAGTGGTCGTAAAAAATAATTTAAATATTTACCTGTTACACATTTTACCAAAAAAGATATAAAGGCTGTTGGTAATCCAAGTCTAAATAGAAACTCAGAACGTTTATTTCCCAAGCCGTACGCCTTATTAACTGTAAAACCAGTGTTCGTAAGAATGGCAGTCCAAACTTTGTAACTATAAAGATGCCAGTGTTGAAAAAAACCATTCATAAGACCTGAAATGCTCATTGAAAGTCGAGGAGAAAGAGAATTTAAAAATCCTATACTGTTTCCCTTTAAAGCCCAATATGGAGTAGGAATAAGCAGAATAAAAGTCCCACCTGTTTCCAGTGCTTCGTTAATATTTTTCAAGGCTTTATCTATTTCAAACACATGCTCTAAAGAGCAGTTGCCTATAATGAGATTAAATTTTTTAAATTTTAATTGATTCATAAATTCTGGTGAGGTGATGTCGAGGCACTGCGCTGATATAAATGTGTTTGCTATGGAAATTTCAGAAGTTGAGATATCAATTCCATGTACCTTGGAAAGTTCATCGGGGATTATGTGTGACCACCATTTTCCATCACCACAACCAACGTCCAAAATTCTATCATTTTTAAAGATGTTTTCTTTTTGATCGAGTAGACGTAACGTTTGTATACGGGACACTTCTCTAATTGTTAAAGACAACGGTGCCCATTCAACATAGCTCTTTGTAATTTGCTGGATGCTTTTCATCAATTCTCTTTAATATTAATAATTTATGCTTTAGATTATTATCTATGAAGCTTCATTCTAAATTCAACATATTTATTGTTTCTATTTGTTTTGTCCTGGTTCTGGTTTTAGCTCTTCTCCCTTTTTGTATTTACGATATTGATGGTTATTTTTTATGGTTTCCAATCGTTTCAGAATATTTGAAGGGCGATGTCGCCTATCATGGGAGCGAGGTCATTTTTGACGGACAAAATTTAGCAAGTATTTATGGCGAACTTCCATTTTGGAAACTCTTTAGAATAATGGGCCTATCGATTGAATCCTTTCTTAACTTGACTCATGGCACCTTTGTAATTCTTTTTTTTATACTTTCTTTAAACATCGTTTGGGGAATTAAAAAATCAAAACAATTTTGGGACATAGTTATCGTTTTTACTTTTTGCCTTTTTTCGCCAGTAATTGTAAACCGGATTTCGGCAGGACATTTAAATCTGCTTTTTGGTGTTTTGCCTTTTTTTGTTTTTACGTCCTTAATTTTTAAAAAAACGATACCATACCTTGTTTTTTGCACTTTCTGTTTGTGGTGCGCATGGAGTACTCAAGCATTTCAAATTCTTGCCTATCATATATTCTATCTCCCTCTTTTAATTTATTTATTCCTTCTATTTGAAAGTAATAGGGTTAAATATTTTTCGTTATCAGTTCTTATATTTGTCATCGCCTTTTCTTTAAATTTTTTTAATTTTTTAGAAATGTTTAGTCACGCTGTCAATCCAGACAATGTCCGAAATATGGATTTTAATTACGTTTTTTCTTATGTCACAAGTACTCTGCACGATTCTGTTCAGTTTTTTTTATCCGGAAATTACCCTGAAACTTTTTCGCACAATAAAGATTTTTACCACGAAATCAGTTACCCGATTGGTTCCTTCATTATAATTTTACTTTCTCCAGGGAAAGAAAGTCGCCTAAACTGGACACTTTTTCTGTCGATGGTTTTTTTATTTTTGTTTTGCATGAATATCCCTGGCCTTAATTTGTTGAGCGAACTCCCCATAATCAAACCATTTAGAGTTCCCCAGAGGGCATTTATGGTTTTGGGTTTATTTATTCCAATTTGGTGTTACGCAATTAACGAACCGATATTTAAACGAAAAGATCTCTTTTTATTTATCCTTTTCCTTATTCTTGCTCAATTTGTTCATTATTTTGAAATTATTGTTGTAGTTTTTTTTCTAATCTTATTTTTTTACAAAAAGTATCAAAATAAAAATCTCGCACTTTTATTTGCCTTCGCAGGACTTTATACTGGGACCTATGAGAAATTGAGCCAGGGCCCCATCAGGCATGATCGTTTTTTAAAAATTACAGAACTTCTAAGCCCTCTTCGTGCTATTTACAGTGAGCGAGAGTTAAGAAAAATAAAATTTCATTTTGAGACAACACGCTCAATGGAAGTGAATTATGTCGCACAAACAATGGGAATAAGTACTCTCGAAGGTTATGGCCATCCACCAGCTAGTCTCTATAAAAAAATTAAACAAGTGACGTCTCTTATTTATCCATCAGACATTAATTCCGTTTATTTTACTACATTCACAAAAAGCCAAGACGAGATTTTGAAAAAACTTGGAGTTCAAACGGTGGTAAGGTTTGGAAAAAATAACGAATTGATTTTAAAAGATCTTTAAGACTGGTCAGGTTAAAAAAATGGCGCAATCGGGACGATTCGAACGTCCGACCTCTTGATTCGTAGTCAAGTGCTCTATCCAACTAAGCTACGACTGCGCTGATGAGTGACTAGTTTTAAGGACAGTCTGAATTAACCCTATATCACTATAACTCAAAAAGCAGAAATCCCCCCCCTTTTCAGGAATCGGATGACCTTCGGTCTCACTTTTAAAGAA
>JBILYY010000015.1:0-35414 GCA_044377495.1 Bacteriovoracaceae bacterium
TGGCACGAGCTTGCATTGTATTTTGTGCTGTAGCAATGATTGCGTAGTCACAAAGTGCACTTGTTTTGCGTAGATCAAAAACCTTAAGGTTATCACCTTTATAGTTTGCCACGATCCAGGCAGAAGCCATGGCGTGATTCAAAGGAAATTCAAATCCCTCGTTTGATATAACTTTCTTAACTTCACCTTGTACGTACTCATTTATGGCCATAATTATTTCTCTTTTTTGAGCTCTTCTTGGATAACTTCTTTGGTTCTTAGCATAAGTTGCTTCAGTAATTCAATATTGCGGCCAGAAATACCAGATATAGGAAGAACCTTGCGGTCCAGTTGAAGCTCCATAGATGAGCGAAATTTTTCAATTTCTTCCTCTGTCATGGCATCAATCTTGGTCAAGCACACGATTTCTTTTTTAAGAAGAAGCTCTGGATTAAATTTTTCTAATTCATCCCGAACTGTGGAATAGGCTTCAATCGCCTCAAATTCGTCTATAAACATCGAACAATCAACTAGATGAACTAATGCTGAGGTTCTTTCAATGTGCTTCAAGAATTTAATCCCAAGGCCTTTACCTTCAGCTGCACCTTCTATGAGTCCTGGAATATCTGTGACGACGAGGGTCTTATCGCCTAGCTCTACAACCCCTAAATTTGGTTCAAGAGTCGTAAATGGATAGTCAGCAATTTTAGGACGAGCTGAACTGATAGCACTAATAAGAGTTGATTTTCCTGCGTTAGGAAGCCCAATAAGAGCAATATCTGCAAGAAGCTTAAGTTCTAAGTGAATAAGTAGTTTCGTTCCAGGCTCACCGTTTTGAGCGAATGCTGGAGTTTGTTTTACAGAAGTTTTGAAGTGGGCATTTCCCTTACCGCCGCGGCCACCTTCACAGGCCTTATACATTTGTCCATGCTCAGTGATATCGGTAATGAGATTGCCTGTTTCTCGATCTACCAGCATTGTACCGACTGGAACTTTCAGGATGAGATCCGTCCCACAAGCGCCCTGCATGTTTGAACCGCCACCGTTACCGCCAGCTTCAGCGATAAAAGTTTTCAGACCTCTAAAATGTAATAGGGTATTGAGACCTTCGTCCCCTTGAAAATAAACGTTTCCACCCTCGGCTCCATCACCACCGTCTGGTCCACCTAAAGGTACGTATTTTTCGCGGCGATAGCCTACAAAGCCTTTACCGCCTTCGCCTGAGATAACTTCAATATCTACTTCATCAATGAATTTCATAAAAACCTGACCGTCTCGCGACGGAAAAAAAAAGAGGGAGCTATTTAAGCCCCCTCAGTATCTTAAAAATCTTTAAAAATCAATTAAGCTGGAACAACTGAAATGATTTTTGTTTCTTTATTGTAAAAGCCAAATTTCACAGTACCAGGACACATAGAATAGAGCGTGAAATCACGACCCATTTTTACGTTTACTCCTGCATGGAATTTTGTACCTTTTTGACGAACAATAATCATGCCCGTTTTAACAACTTCTCCACCGAATTTTTTTACACCGCGCATTTTTGGGTTAGAGTCACGTCCGTTAGATGTACTACCACCCGATTTCTTATGTGCCATATATCGTATCTCCTAAAATTGAATTCTTATTTATTACTTTTTAGCTTTTGCTTCAGCCTTACTTACTCCGCCCTGACCATCATTGATTTCAGTGATCAAAAGACCAGTGTAACACTGACGGTGACCGTTCTTACGACGGTAAGCACCTGGCTTACGTTTAAGAACTAAGATCTTACGAGTACGACCCTGTCTTACGATTTTAGCTGTAACTTTAGCGCCGCCAACAACTGGTGCACCAACAATAGTTTTTGCTCCACCAACAAGAAGAATTTGGTCGAAAGTAACAATTGCGCCTTCTTCAGCATCAATTTTTTCAACGTCAATTAGATCGCCAGCTTTCAATTTGTACTGGTGACCCTTGATTTCAACAACCGTATACATGAGGACTCCTTCGAGAATACCACCTGTCGGAGAGGATTTTACTCCTGCTTTAAGACCCTAGGTGAGTTAATTTGAGAGGTAGTTTTAATCGGAAGTGGCAAAAATGTCAAACCTTTCAACGCAAATCACGAGATGTTGCGTTGCGCTGCGGAGGGGTGAAGAATGGATTGGGGGGATTATAGACCCAAATAAACTCAGAATGACTATCTCCCCGAAATTCGGTGCTACGATTCCCGTAATAATCCAACGAATAGCTCCTCGTGTATCCAAACTTCTGGAGTTGAGTATAGACAGTTTTCCAACCTTCAAGCCCGATCCAGGATAATTGAGTAACAATATATTTTCTGTTTTGCGGAAGGTGATCACGGAATGTGTCACAACTGTACTGTATAAGATCTTTGGGGATGTTATAAAGTTTGTATAACGGGTCATCGTCGCAGGCAATAATGACAGCATTCTCATCCTTGGCCAAATTTATAACTAATTCGGCTAGCTTGGTTTCTTTAGGGCCAGCTTTTGGATAATTACAAATTCCAAAAAAATACATGATGTTAAAACCAACTAATAATACGAGCATAATTTTTGATAGAATTTTAAATTTAGGTTGGGTAAAAAGAGCAATACCGAGGGCAACCCAAAAAAGAAAATAGGCAAAATGAAGGTTACGATAAAGAAAAAGTTTAAGGCCAATAAGTTCAGAAACGATAAGGCCAAGATAAATGACAGCGGCACAAAATAAGAGAGAGCCTGCACAAATTAATCGCTCTTTCGTTTGTTTCAAACCGTTCAAAAATGAGATAATTAAAAAAACTAAAGGCGTCTGCCATAGAATTTTTTCGGCAGTTAAATAATGAATTGTAGAATTCAAAGATATAGGAAGCCATGCCCTTGATTCAGGAGTTCCAAAAGAAAAAGACGTGAGATTGCTTATGAAACTATACCTTGTTAGTCCAGCTGACCAAGCTGAAAAACTTGATGGTCCCAAGATTAAAAACTTTAAGCGATAAAGACAGAAGCTTGCAATTAAGGCCGACCCAATTGCGATAAGAATTCTTTTCTGTGGAAACCGCTGCTCATACCAAAGTGAAGAAAGAACGAAGGCAAAAGGGATCCCTACAAAGTTGAGCATATGTAGTGAATAAAAAATGGTGATTAGGGGGATTAATTTAAGGAAGCTCATATTTTTAAAGCTATAATAAAAACCAAAAATAAGTTCAGGTATAACAATCAGAGACCAGTTAGATCTTAGAGATGTGGAGAAGTAAATTCCTCCGGCCCACGTTGTGGCAAGAAGAACGATAGACAAGGCTTCATAGGTGGAAAACTTTTTTCTCAAGCCAATATAGAGAGCAATATGGCCTAGAACGGAGAACAAACCATGAAATACTCGGTGGCTGAACTCGCTAGATCCGCCAATCCAATGGATGAAATAATCAAAAAAATACATAATGGGGTGATGAACATCGTTGGTCATTCCCTTGATAAATTCTCCTGGAAGAAAATAAGAAAGAGTAACTATTTCATCTCGCCAAGGGGTTCTATAACCAGAAATCCAAATAAATAGAACTACAAAAGAAAGAAAAAAGAGGATGGCAGGAAATTCATCGCGCAAATTTTTTTTATCAAATTTCATTTTTGCGCCTGTAAATGGTTAAGCCTTCAAATGCGCGCCCCTTAAGGAGATAAAAACCGAATTCTTTATGCTTTTCTTCAAAAGTAGTGAAAGCATTCTTCAAAGTTATCTCAGATAACAGCCATCTTAAATTTGGATCAAAAACAATGGTGTCTACCTTCTGCTCAAGAAGGAAAAGATTCATGTCGTTTTTAATGCCTTGGTCATAATGACGGTCATTCCAAAGATCGATGGGGCGAGGTTTGGAAAGCCAGTTAGAAATACCGTCGACACTAATGATTACTTTAATAGGTTTCTGAGTAGATTCTTGTTGGAGAAACTGTAGGGTTTGTCGAATATCAAATTTATTTTCGAGTTGTTTTTGCTTAAATGGGTGGAAAAAAAGAAGAAAAGGAAGAATAAGATAACAATAGTTTAAAAACCGTGGGACTGAAAGTGGCTTTAATCTTCCAATAAACCAGCAAGTCCCGAATAAAAAAGCGATGTTTGCTTCAAAAATATATTTACCGGATGGTTGCAGCAAAATTGCCATTGTTAGAGCTTTAATAAAAAAGGCTATTCCTGCGACAGGAATTATGTGAGGTAGAGTGGTATTTTGTTTATCAGTTCTATTGAGAATCCAAAGCATCAATATTAAAAAAAGCCAAATAAAGAAGGGAGAAGGGTTTAATAATAATTTAAAATTAGCAAAAAAACCAGGAACGAAATCAACGGCATTGTTTAAAAAATGGCGAGCAACGAAATCAGGTCTTGCCAGAAAAGCTTCTGGAATGCTTTGAGCCCCTTTGAAGAAAATATTTATTTTGTCATAAATATTTCCTTCACCAGCTATTAATTGAGTTAAGGCTGAGGCGTTCCTCCAACGAAAATGGTCTCTGAAGGCATACCAAGATCGACTAGAGTCAAAAGGAAAATGCTTGAAAAAAGTGTAACAAAAACCCAATGTTATTATGATCGTTAATAGTAAATAAACGATTTTTCTCCACGTTCTATTTCTAATGAATTCAATTAAATCATAGAGAGAAACTATAAAAAGAACTACGAAATTGTCCTGACGTAAATAGAGCGAAATGACCATCATGAAATAAAATAATAGAAGTCTCCAAGAAGCCTGTAGATTACCAAGTCGGATAATTAACGCTAAGGCAAGCCAGGTCATATTAAAAATTTCAACTTTAGGATCGACAGGGAAATTCCAGGGGGAGATGAGGCATATAAATGCTACGATTGCAGAAATCTCAGGCGAGAAATTTATTTTTCTAGCTAATCCATAGATCGCACTTGGAAAAAGAATGAACGTAAATGAGAAAAGAATGATATCGAATGAATCCATTAACGAATTCGTAAATGAATTTAGAATAAAATATGACAGTTGATATAACGGCGCCCAACCAAAAAGTGAGCTATATAAGCCTTGGGCATAAACGCTTTCATCATGGATAGGTAAGTCAAAGCGAGCCCTGAAGTCTAAGGAAAATAATAAACAGCTAATTATTAGTATAAAATATGGAAGATATCGCTTAACGATCTGATTAATTTGCATGGTGAAATTATCTCACGAGTGAGGCTTCGTTTTTTTTTTATTATTTCCGACATTAATAATCAAGCTTTAAGGGCTTGGATCTTTTCGTCATTTGCCGAAAAGGTAAATATGACTATTTTCTTTTTAGGCCAGACGGGGCTAACTCCACATTTGAGAAGTGGTCTTGGTGGTAAGGCCGGCAATTTACATTTATTAAGTGAACAGGGTGTAAATGTTCCTGCTGGATTTATTCTCCAACAAGCAAGTCCAGATCTGATTCGGCCAATTGAGCAAATTGGTGGCTTTCCAGTAGCCGTTCGTTCAAGTTGTTCCATGGAAGATATGGCAAATGCAAGTTTTGCAGGTCTCTATGACACTTTTTTATATGTAAAAAATCATGATGAACTCCAGCAGACAATACAAAAATGTTTTGAATCCAGAAATTCCGAAAGGGTTAAAGATTATCTTGAGGCCAAGGGGATAAGCTACACGCCTGAGTCTCTGTCAATGAGTGTCCTGGTTCAAAAGATGGTTGACCCATTAATAGCAGGAGTTCTTTTTACATTAAATCCTGTAAACGGATTTGAAGAAGAATTTTATCTTGAATACTGCGAAGGGGTTGGTGAAAGGCTGGTCTCAGGCCATGTAACACCCTCATCATGTACCTATAATATAAATCTTGGCAGCATTAATTCAGAATTCATCAATTCTGAAAGTACGAGAATAGAACCCAATGTGCTGTTGGAATTGGTAGAAGAATCAAAAAAGATTCAAGCCTATTTTGGAACGCCTCAAGATATAGAGTGGGCGGTAGACAAAAATAATAAATTACACATCTTACAGTCGCGGCCTATCACTACTTTTTGTTTCAGAACCGACGTGCCAGAAATGACCAACGCGGATTTTAAAGATGGTGGAGTTTCTGCCAGAGTTTGCACACCCTTTATGTTTTCTGCTTATAGAAATGCATTGCAAGATTCTATGGGAAGCTATTTCAAGACAATTAATCTGATAAATAACCCTGATGAGATTGTCTGGATCGCAAGTTATTATGGAAGGGTATATTGGAATGCCGGCGCTGTAAAAGAGGGCCTTAAACAGATTCCTGATTTTAATGAAGAGTCTTTTGACCGAGATTTAGGCCTTCAAAAAGATTACGGTATTTTGGGACCACACATTACAAAAATGACGGTTGCATCACTAGTAAATGCCATTCCTATTCTTATAGGTCTTAATCGTGAATTTTCTGATTGTGAAACTATGGTAAATCAGTTTCGGGATCAATTTTCTTATCGTGATGATGAGCTTAAAAAAAAGATGAATGACTTAGACAGAATGAGTACAGAAGATTTCAATCATTGGCTGTTAGATGTGATTCATTTTCAGGTGCTAACAGAAAGAAACTACTTTCGTACCATCTACAACAATTCTAATTTTCAGACAGAATTTAAATCTTCGTTAAGAAAAATGAAAAAATACCAAGAGGGAGATGAAATCGAATTAATGGGGCAATTATCTGGTGTTGCGCATTTGGATGTTCAAGCCGATTTGGAAAGACTTGCAAGCAAAGCAAATTCTTATGGACTTAGTTCTGCAAATTACCTCAATGAACGCGAGATATTTTTAAGTTCTCATTATCACCATGGCCCGGCGGAACTTGATATTACTGTTCCAAGGTGGGGTGAGAAAAAAGAATGGGTCGACGATCTTACTAAAGGGTTTGTTGTTAATGCAAAAAAATCTTTTAAATCCTATGATGCTACAGTTGCTCGCCTTGAATCTGGTACCGGTTTTATTTCCAAATTCAAGTTCCAGAAATCATTGAATCGATCTCGGAATTTTTTAAAAACGAGAGAAGAAATCCGCTCTTATTCAACACGTGCCTATTATCTGCTAAGGAAAGGGATGCTTGAATTTAGTAAACGAGTTGGAATTAGTGAAGAATCAGTATTTATGCTTGATTTGAATGAGGTGAAAAGTCTTTTACTCAATCCTTCAAATTCAATTCCTGAATTATCGAATCGTCTTCTTCATTATAAAGCTTATAAAAATTTCGAGGCTCCCAACGATTTTGGTGGATGTGTAGTCCAGCAATCAGTTTCATTAAAAGACGGTGCGCTGAAAGGTATTGGATGTAGCCCAGGAATTATTACCGGCCGAGCACGGGTCATTATTGATATTCATGAGACACTTACATTGACCAAAGAAGATATCCTTATCACTTTGTTTACTGATCCCGGTTGGACGCCTGTTCTTGCCAGGGTCGGGGCAGTTGTGACTGAAGTGGGTGGATTGCTATCTCACGCCGCAGTTATTGGGAGAGAATACGGCATACCAGCTGTGCTTAATCTAAATGGTGCAACCAAATTGATTAAAGACGGAAGTCTAATCAGGGTAGATGGTAAGACTGGCATAATTGAAATCTTAGAAAAAAGTTCTTAAGGCCACGCCTATATCAGTAGTGACTAGTTTTTGCGCTTGGTTTTCGATTCCACTGCCTTTTGCAACTGGTAAATACCCAAATAATTCTGCCTCTGTATTATGGCCAAGGTCCAATGTATTTCTCATGATTAAATAAGTAAAACCTGTTTTTACGTCATTAACAATAGTGCCGCCTAGTTTTAAGAGCGGGTGAATTTCGTACTGGTTGGCGAGGGCAATAAAATATTCGGTTGGAAGGAATCGATCATTAATGCTTGTGAGACCGGCGAAGCGGTTTTTTTTCTGATAGCCGCCTTCGGCGCGTATATGCCATTTATTAGTCATCTGTTGATCATAGCCTAACAGGACATCAAATAATGGGTGAGACTCTTTATCATCTGTATAATCACTTTGGTAAAGAGTTTGCATAAAGGCCATAGCTTCTGAAAAATTATAGCGAAATTGTCCACCTAGTTTAAGTCGGTTTTGATCTTCGCCAAGGACGTAATCTAACTGGAAGTCATTATTGACCTGATATTCCCCATGGATCCATAACGTTTTTTGAATTTGATTTTCATATCCATCGAGTGTTTTATCGCCAAGGAAATAATAATCAATTGTGTGTTTTTCACTCGCATAGAAAGTAAAATTTAAACCATCGTTACCTTGAGCTACTTGAGAAATTGCCGTGAGGCCTGTCGGTTGGTTGAATGGATTAATTGGATTAAAGATTTCTCCTTGCCCGTAATTAATATACATTCGTCCCGCTGTAAAACGATGTTCGTCATAATCCCATTCATAATATAATTTATTTAAAACGTATTCTGTCCTAGAGTTATCATCTCCAGTTTCGTGTTTGAGCTTAAAAATATCGCGGGCAACGAGCTTGTTAGGAAATGTAAATAAAAGTGGAGCTAGATAAGGCGGACTAGGGGATCTGTCTTGGTAAAGATCAGATTGACTATGTCGTGCAAAAAGATTTGTTTCAAGTCTTGAATTCCTAAAATTCAGTTTACCATTAAGGTTACCATAGAACAGGTGGAAGTCTTCCTCATCCCAGTCTTGCATAAGATCATCTTTAGCCGCTTGATTGTTCCAAGAATGTCTTGATTGGGCTTCAAGGTTTCCTGAAATTTCACCATCCAATGGAGACTGGGCCCAGCATTGTATACTTTGATTTAAAATGAGAAGTAAAAAAAATATTTTCATTAATAATCCGTTAGGTTCTTTTGGGTAAAATAAGATGCTTTAAATGCTGTTTTAAAAGTCATATTTTTATAAACGATTGTCGTTTTTTTATTTACATCATTTTGTGGCTGCATAACCCACTTCGTGGGTACCTTATGGCCATCAAACGTTTTAATATCATCTAAGTATAAGACCCGCTTAAGTTGGTCTTGTTTGTCATAGTAGTGATATTGACGAGGCAAGCAATCTACTTTTGATGCATAAGTAATAATCTTAGGCCACATAACCTTTGAATCACTTTTGGCTTGATTTTCAATTACACGAAAATCAACTCCATTCTGTTTCTTATTAGGCAAAAACTTGTGTTGGTAATCTTCTGCCATTGATGAAGCTTTTAAAACATCATCATTAGTAAAATCAGAACCCATCCAGCTTGCTAAAAGCATAGATGATGAAACGGCAACTTTTCGCTTTAGTTTTGGGAAATAGTTCCACATATTGTTATCAATACGAAGAGTCCTTATTCCTTTTTCTTTTGCAGGTGCTGTAATAGTACTTAGTGCGAGTTTTTTTCCTTCGACGTCTGAGCTAATTTCGAGAGTTCTATCCCAATTAGGCGTTTTTATTGTCATTACAATCTCAGAATGAGAGTGGTCTCCCCGCATTTGATTTTCTGCGTACTTTGACCATTCTTGAGCATTGTTTGCGTTTGCACCCAAAGCCAGACAGAAAACGAAATCTTTGCGAAAAAACTTCTTAAACATTGTGCACCCTTGATTCACTAATCTGCCCGTCCTTAACATAAAGGACAGTTCTCACTTGATCAATTAATCGTTGATCATGAGTAGAGAAAATGAAAGTTAATTTAAAATCTTTATTAAGCTTTAAAAATAAATCTATTATTTCCGAAGCCGTTTTTGAATCTAAGTTAGCAGTAGGTTCGTCGGCAAGAATTAATTGAGGCCGGCCAGCAATCGCTCTTGCTATTGAGACTCTCTGCTGTTGGCCACCTGATAGTTGTTTTGGAAAACGATTACCAAGACCATCTAGACCGACTTGAGTTAAGGCCCATTGAACTCTTTCTTTTATTTCTTTTTTTGAAAAACCCTTCAACTGGAGAGGGAATTCAATATTTTCTGAGGCTGTCAGGATAGGCAGTAGTTGATAATCTTGAAAAACAAATCCCATATAGTCCAAACGGTGCTTGGTTCTTTCTTCCAAAGACATTGCGGTTATATCCTGTCCCCCATGTTTTAGAAGCCCGTTAGTGGGAAGTATTAGTCCTGCAATTAAATTTAGAATAGTTGTTTTACCGGAACCAGATGGGCCAACCAAGGCCATAAATTCACCCTCGGGGACTTTGATATTAACGTTCTTTGCTCCAAAAACTTTATTTTCTTCAGAGCTCACATAGACTTTATCAACATTTGAAAGTTCAAATTGCATTTTTGCTCCTGCGGATAACTCTTATTAATGGATAGATCATGGTGAGTATGAGAAAAGTGTAAATCATTAATGGTACTTGCCAAAAGTATTGTGGGACAGAATAAATCTTGATTAGTGGCTTGATAGTCATTCCACCCATTATGATTGGCTTGCCACCAGTGAAAAACTCGATATTAATTGGGTAGTAATAGAAGAAAGTTGTAGCGGAAAATCCCAACAGGGCACCGATGAGAAGAGCAATGGAGGCCATGATGAAAACTTCAATCATGAGAGATGCAGTAATCCAAGTTGTCTGAGCACCAATTATGTTCAGGCTAGTGAATTCCGCTTCTCTTTCAAAAAAAGTTATCATTAGCGTATTTGAAAGACCAAGACTTACGACAATTACAATAATAACACTAACGATCCATGTGAAATTGTCTATAAACTTAATTGAAACAGCAATTTCGGGTAAAATTTCTGACCAGGGAGTCACAGCAAAATTTTTGGCCAATGGAAGACTTTCGGAATCCATATCGAAACTAACTCGCTGATGGTACCGGTCAGGTGGTAGTGAAAGTAATTCCTGCGCAGAATGGAGCTGAGTGAATGCCAATGATTCTTCAAGATCCCCACCTCCGAAATCAAGTAATCCCACTACTTTGAAGAGGTCGTTTGCTACCGACCCATCAATTGCTTGTCCAATAACTGCAACCTCGTCACCTATTTGAACATTTAATCTTTGGGAAAGCTTTTTTCCCAAAATTATTTGTTTACTGGCATTAGCGTCCAGGAAATTACCAACAGTAATTGCTGTATAGAGGGTTGATAGTTTTTTTTCTTTTTCAACTTCGAGTCCTGTTAATAGAACGCCAAGTGTCTTTTTTTCACCAGAAATGAAGACCGGGGCAATCGCTCTTTTGGTAGATTTCAGTATTAGGTTCTTATTCTCGATTTCATCATCGGTCATCGTCTTGTACTGATTAAATTCTATTTTATTTGTAGCATTGTAATATTCAGGATGGGTTAGATGATAGTTACCAGCATATTGAGCGAGAAAATCTTTCATTATTTCTCTTGAACCTGAATTAGCAAAGTTTAGATCCCATATAATGAACCCACAGCCAAAACTCAAACTTAGAATCATGATGATTGTGCGTTTTGGTACTCTGAATAAGTTTCGATAGCTAAATTTGAGGAGGTAGAGAAACCCATTCATGGTGCAACCTCTAGCTTTTTCAAAGTCCTGTAAATTGACCAGATATAACTGATACTAAGAACAAATATAATAAATGCGAACGTAGTTAGTATTTGCTCGGCAGTGAGTTTTGGATAAATAATACCTGGAAGCTTTATTCCTGCTCTTTCAATCGAAATCCCGTCATTTATGAATCTAAAATCAATCCCGGTGTGCGCTTGAATTCCAATAATGATCGTTAAGAGAAGCGAAGAAAAAAAACCAGAAACCAGGATCATTTGTATAACTTCAAATACTCCAATTTTCCAGAATTTTCCTTTCGTAACACCTAACACATTAAGCATCCGTATTTCTTTTAAACGCTCTTGCCACATCATTTGGACAGGAGTCAGGATTGTCATCGTGATGGTGATTGCGATGATAATAAAAAAGAATTTGATCATGCCATCATGAAATTCAAGTACCACTGCCATCTCTGGATTCAGATTCTTCCACGATTTCATTTCAAGCCCGGGCTTTAGTATCCTTTGAGAAATAGCTTTTCCATCTTCAAGCCCATCCACCATCAGGGGGATTCTATTAAATAAAATTTTGTTTTTGTTCTCGTTTAAAAATAGTTTTTGCCAAGTTTTTTGATTTATATAAACAAATCTTTTTTCAAAACCCCTGCTGTTGTACTTGTAAATACCTTTTATACGAAGTAGCTCCGATCTCAGTTCCCCATTTACGTCCTGGTAGTTTAAAACTATTTGATCGCCAACGTTGAATTTAAAAAGTTTGGCAAGTTCGGCTCCAATATTTACAGCACTATCATCCTCGGCTTCAATGAAACTGCCGGAAACGAATCTCTTATGAATTGGTAAGAAATTGTTATGATAGGGAGGATGTATTCCTATGACTGTTAGACCGGTGGCACCTTCGGGGGTCGAAATATTACCGTCAAGAACAAGTTCTGGAGAAAAACTTTTTATTGGGGAAGTCATCAGATGAGAGTATTTACTAAATTCTAATGGTGAGGATGCATCGGTTGATTTTGCATAGGTTGATTCCTGTATTTGAAAATAGCCGGTATTTGTATTAACCACGGCTTTTTCAATCTGATGATTAAACCCATCAAAAAATGCAACGACCCAGACAGCAATAAAGACTGCTAATGAAACAGATAAGCCGATAAAAAAACTTCGGCCGGAGTTTCGGCGAATGCTTTTCCAGGCATATTTGAAAAGATATGAATTTTCATCATTCAGCATATAATCTTCTTATGACTTCAACTTTACTTAACTTCGAAGACTTTCATCGAATTATTCTTTTGGCCGTGCCGCTCGTATTCGGAGGCATTATCCATATGATTGTCGTAAAGAAGGATATCTTATCTTACTTTAAGAAACCTATTCATCATAGATGGTTCGGCCTTAACAAAACATGGCGTGGATTAATTATAATGCCCCTGGCAACATGGCCTGGAGTGGTGATTGCCCAGAATATTGAAAAATTATTAGATTTAAGTAGTCCACTATTAGTCCCACTTCCTAGTATTTTTTTGGCCTTTATCCTCGGAATTGCCTACTGCTTGGCCGAGTTACCAAATTCATATCTCAAAAGACGGTTAGGTATAAAAGAGGGTGCGACATCGGAGCGTTATAAATTGTTCTTTATTATATTAGATCAAGCTGATTCTGCTTTTGGGTGCATGATCGCCTACATGCTAGTTTTACCTATGACCTGGCAAATTTTCTGGGGAACGATCATTTTTGGAACTGTTGTTCATCTTTTTTTCAATGTTTTGCTTTATGGCCTTAAAATTAGAAAGAACCCCTTTTAGGAATTAGTATGCTGAAGCGAATAAGTATTTATTTAAATGAAATGTTTCCGATCTCGGCAATTTTGGGGACAGTAATGATTTCATTTGCCATTCAAATGATCTATCTGAGGCTACATGGACTTCAGGTACAGTTCCATTTTCAGATGGTTTTATCCGGTATTTATTTAACCATGATTTCACTTTTGATTCGAGTCATGGATGAGTTTAAAGATTTCGAAGATGATAAAATTAATTTTCCTAACAGACCATTACCTTCCGGTAAAGTATTTCAAAGCGATTTAAAATTCCTCGGTTGGTTCTGTGTAGGAACTGTCTTGCTTGTGAGTGTATCCTCTATTCAATTGTTCTTGTGGAGCTTAGTGAGTTTAGGATTTACATTTCTCATGTTGAAATGGTTTTTCATTGAACAGAAAATGCGTCAAAGCTTAATCCTTGCTTTCATAAGCCACCATCCTATAGTGCTATTTAATTTCATTTATCTCATGTTAGGTATCATTGTCACGTTTGAAGGAGTTGGTTGGAGCAAGGCAGGTGTCATACTGCCCTTGTGCCTTATGTTTACAAATTGGGAAATTTCCCGAAAAATTCGCAGTCCTGATCAAGAAACAAGTTACACAACATATTCAAAAATCTTGGGACCGCGTCCTGCAATTCTGATAAGCATACTTTTACAATTAATTTTTATTTTTACCGTGTTTAGAATCTTCGAAGAATTGAATAATTCTTATAGTTTGAAAATTATTTTTGCATCATTAATGTCTTTGATGATTTACCCATACCTGAAATTTCTGTTCACGTTAAAACTTTCCTCCCCATTGAAGAAAAATGCTGAGGGCGAGATTTTAATTGTGATTGGGTTTTTATTCGCATCAGCAATCCTATGAAATGCTTTTATTCGTCTTCAGAAAAATCTACTATCGAAAAAGTTGGAGGCAAGGGCGCCCATTTGCAAATGTTATCTTCGTGGAAGGCCAACGTTGCTCCGTTCTTTGTTATTAGTACTGATGTTTGCGGCGAATTTCTTCGCACGGGACTAATTCCAAATGAAGTTAAAAAAGAAATAGAAGATTTTATTTTATTACATGGGAAAGTTGCTCTTAGAAGTTCGATGACTGGCGAGGATAATGCTGCCTATAGTTTTGCTGGATTATTTGAAACGTTTTTGGGTATAGATCATTCTAACTGGGAAGACAGCTTAAAGAAGATTTATGCTTCACTTAGGAGCCAAAGGGTTTCGAACTACATCAAACTCAAAAATATCGATATTGAACTTAATATGGGAGTAGTCATCCAGAAAGAAATCGGTGTTGAGAAAAGTGGTGTTCTGTTTACTCGCTCACCAATGGAACCGACATCAGCAATTGGCATCGATGCTGCGTTTGGAATGGGGGAAGGAGTGGTCTCAGGTTTAGTGGACGTTGCCCACTATTCATTAACGAGGCTAGGAGAAATAATTCAGGGTAGCGAGGCAGGAGTTTTAAATTCATTTCAATTACAACAGTTAGTAAAAGAGTCTCTTAGGCTAGAGCAACTTTTAGGTAAACCCGCCGATATCGAGTGGGGATATTTGAAAGATGAATTATATATATTTCAAATTCGACCAATTACGACAAGCTTTTCTCCGCTAAAGGTTTTTGCCGACACGAATTTATCTGAATCATATCCGGGACAAGTAAGCCCCTTTACGGCAACCTTTGTGCAAAAAGTTTATGAAAATGTATTCACGGAATCAGCAGTAATACTTGGGGCAAGGGGAAAACGTCTCGAAACGCTTAAAGGCCATTATGGAAAAATTATTGGGGTTATAGAAAATCATCTCTATTACGATCTTGAGCACTACTATGCAATATTAAGGTCTCTGCCTGGAGCAGAGAAAAATATAGCTAATTGGCACAAAATGATTGGTGGAAAGATTGAAGGCATTAAGATTCCTTATCATGCGACTTCACTAACTTTTATTGAAACAGTTCAAGCTGTATATTCACTAATGAGTTTCGCATTTAGGAAACGAAAGCACTATGATACTTTTTTGAACGGTCTAGAATCTTTAGTAGCTAAAATTAATAAAGAATCAGGACAACTTGATACCTCACTACAAACCATTCAATACCTATCTGATTTTATGAAAAAATCTTTGGGCTTTGGTCTAACTGTCGCCAATGATGTTTTGATCATGATTGGTTTAGGAATGATGAGTTCTCGTTTTAAGCAACGCGGAATTCCGGAAGACAGTATTATTGATCTACTTAAAACGAATCAAGGCCTTGATTCCGTAAAACCACTGCGTGCTTTTGAAGAACTTAGCCTAAGTTTAAGTCTTGAGTTTATACAGGATTTTGAAAGTCACATCACTCTTCCAGGCCTTGATCCATATATGAAAACATTTCAGCATTTAGTTGGACTAGGGTGGACCAATGAAGTGTCAGCGCTAACCAATTTTCTGGATCAATACGGCGATAGATCATTTGAAGAATTAAAGATTGAAAGTTTGCCTTTTAAAAATGATCCACAATTATTGCTAACTTTTTTAAAGTGGGGCAAGAAAACACATTCGATAGGGCATTCATCTAAATTAACCCTTCCGGTAAAACTTAATTTCATAGACCAGAAAATCATTAAATTCACACGCGAATGCATCGAGTTCAGAGAAACTTCGAGGCTTTGGCGTGGCCGATTTTATCAACTCTTTCGAGTCATTATCATGAGACTCGCTAGTAAACTTCAAAGTGAAGACCCTGAATGGAAAAAGTTTCACTTGGCCGACTTCTTTTCAATTACTCACCTCGAATGGGTTCAATATTTAGAGGGTAGCCTAGATGTTAATCAGCTTAGAGAGTTAATGATTACTCGTATTGATTGGCAAAAGAAACAGCACAATTTTCCTGAATTCATTTGCTGGTGTCCTCTTGAAAAATTGCCACGGTTTAATGATTCCGATATTAGTCTTGATGACTTAAAGGGACATGGTGTATCACCGGGAGTTATACAAGCGAAAGCTCTTGTCCTTGAGAATCCAACAGATGCCATGGAAACGGATTTAAATGATTATATTCTAGTTACCAAAAATACAGATCCTGCCTGGGTTTATATTATGTCACGAAGTATGGGGTTAATTTCTGAAAAAGGCTCTATGTTGAGTCATACCGCTATCATCGGGCGTGAGCTGGGCATTCCTACAATCGTGGGTGTTAAATCCGCAACCAATCTTATTAAAACCGGAGATCTCCTGAAAATAAATGGGACTACCGGAGAGGTAACAAAAATATGAGTTTTTTTAAGTCACTCGCAATCATTAAAAACTATCGTAGAGATCCACTTGCTTTCTTTCAGAATGAATTTAAAAAAAATGGGCACCGTAGTGAGCTAAATATATTAGGCAAAAAGATGCTGATCCTAACTCATCCAGATGATGTGATACATATTTTAAAAGACAATTATCAGTCCTATTCAAAAGGTAGAACAACTAAAGTCTTAAAAGAGATTCTTGGTAATGGTCTGATCACAAATGAAGGTGAATCCTGGAGAAGACAGCATCGTTTAATCAGGCCAATTATGAGTCCTAGAGTCGTTCAAGGCTTTGGTTTAAAAATAAACTCTACAGTTCAAGAGATGCTGAATGATATTAAACCGGACGTGGCAGTGGATTCATTCCAATTGATGAATAAAATGACATGGCGAATAGTCCTAAGTACGCTATTTAGCCAGAAGGCCACTCCCGAACTAGACAATTGGCTAGATGATATTCTTTTTTTTATGAAACTAGTTACTGATCGTACGAGGTCCGCTATTCGATTACCTTTCTGGGTTCCAGTTCCAAGACACATAAAAGTTAAAAGCATTTCTAGAAAATTTGGTAATTATGTTGATGAACTGACAAATTCGAGACGTAAAATGGATGAAGGTACAAAACCTCGTGATTTGTTACAGTTACTTATAGAATCTGAAGACGAAGAACGTCCTGGTATTAAAATGGATCCTGCCCTTGTAAAGGACGAAATTATTACTTTTCTTATGGCCGGGCACGAGACGATAACAAATACTTTAAGCTGGACACTCATTCTTTTAGCACAAAATCCCGGCTACATAAAAAAATTGCAAGAGGAAGCAGATCAGTTTGCACTCACAAATGATTACCAACAATTAACTGCAGCTCCGTGGACTTCAGCCGTCATAGATGAATCCATGCGTCTTTGGCCTTCAGTCTGGGCCTTAATGCGGAAGGCACTCGTAAGCGATAAAATTGGTGATTTTGTCATTCCAAAAAATACAGACGTAGTATTTTCACCCTTTCTAAGTCACCGAGCTCCAAATTTCTGGGAACGGCCACTTGATTTTTATCCAGAAAGATTTATGAATAAAACAAAAATCCAACAAGGGATATTTTATCCCTATGGTTTTGGTCCACGAGCATGCATAGGTTCTCACTTTGCTGGACTTGAGGCGAAAATAATTTTAGCAAATTTTATTCACAAATTTGAATGGTCAATTGAAAAGAATGAGCCCCAAAAGTACGAGGCAAATATTACATTAAGGCCAATGAATAATACGGTCATGATCTTCAAGGAACGAAAATGAAAATCACTCATTTTAATTCTTGGGAAGAAAGTCATATAAATCATTTTATTGATCTTAAAAAGAATATTCAAGGACATCAAGCGACCTATTTCCCTGAATCATTATTGGATTATAAAAAGATTCTACATTCTGACTCGCCTTTTTCACAAGATTACAAGTGGCATGGAATATTGATTTTTGAAAATCAAATCCCCGTTGGTAAGGCCATCCTATCGTGGAAAAATAATTCAATAATTGGGAATGTAGGATTTATCGATTGGATAGATGATAACAATGTTGCTAAAACCCTGATGGCCGAAATTGAGAAAATTGCATTTCAAGTTGGACTAAGTAATATTAAAACTCCGGTTGATATGAATTTTTTCATTAAATACAGAATAAAAATGCCTGGTGGAGGTCATCCTATATTCGGTGAACCTCTATATCCAGATTACTACCATGAGCTTTTCAAGATAACCGGATATGAGATCATTGGCACTTGGGATACTTATAAGGTTAAAAAGGGACAGATTATCAAAAGCTTTTTTCGCAAGCGAAAACAGCTTTCGGATCGCAGGCATCCTTTTGACAAGGAGTTAAAGGTACGCTCAATTCAGCTTTCTCATTGGGAAAGAGAATTAAAAATAGTCTACGAGTTATTTATTAAATCATTTAGTCAAATGCCCGAATACGAACCTATTACGTATGAGCAATTTAAAATTGTTTATGATGACTTTAAACACATCATTCATCCATGGTATTCCTATATCGTCGAGCTTCGCGGAGTTCCTGTGGGATTCAGTATTAATTATCCTGACCCTTTACCAGTATTGGAGCCGCTGAAAGGTAAAAAACTTTCAAAGCTCGCAATTATATGGCTGTTTATTAAACTGCGAACCAATTTTAGGACGATGTTAATGATTTTTGTTGGTAAAATTCCAGGGCCTAACGGAGAGGAGATTAAAGGGATTCTTATAAAAACAACGAAACAGCTTTCTGCAAGAGGTTTTTATTTTAAGGAAGGCCTAGCTTGTTATCAAAGTTCAAATTCACCTTCTCGGCGCTCAATAGACACAGATGCCATTGTTCCATTCTCACAATACGTACTTTATGGAAAAAAATTAAAGTGAATTATTAGTTTTAGTATTTCCAAGATAAAAACCAGCTTTAGACGCAAGCCCCTCTACTTCCATTACGATGTCTTTATTCAGGTCACCAATATTAAGGAAGTTCTTCTTACCGCTGAAACCTATTGAGAATGTTTCTGCCATACAAGCATAACTTTCATTTTCCTCTAAAGGGAAAAGAAAAAAATCCAGTGACTGTTTTGCCGGAAAGTGTGCAATCCCGCCAAGATGGTAAGTTAAGTCTGGTCTTTTTAATTCTATTTGATCTAAAAGTTCTTTTTTTATGGTTGGTGGTACAGCTATATCTACAATAACAGCATCTTTTTTAAATAAATCCAAAGTTAAAAATCCCGTTGATGAGCTTGTCCCACTCAAAACAACGTCTGCCACGGCAATCGTTGTCAGATCTGATGTCGCAACGATTACTTCCATGACCTCTGGAATATTCATAAAAGTAAGTAGGTCTAAGTCTTTGCTCCAGTTCTTTTTAATTATATTTACCACTCTGGAATTTGAAGCTGATGCAGCAATTTCATCCAATATTCTTTTCAAGGCTTCCTGGAATTTTAGACTTGATTCAAGTGGGGAATGGTGAATAAGGATAACTTTTCCAACCTTATCGGCCATAATGCTTGTAGCAACTGACATGATATTTCCAGCAGCTCCTAATAGCGCCACTGTCGATGTCGAAAGGTCTTTTCCTTTCTCCTCGACTGATTTTAATGCTGCTTGGACGGTTAAGGAAATAGTATAGGCATTTCCAGTTGTAAGATTCATGCCGCGAGGATCAAGATATAAACCGTTACCCGAAACAATTGAAGTGAATTGACCAAGACCCACAGTCGTTGCCCCTAATTCTTTTGCATAATCGATGGCATTTTGAACTTTTTTAACGATTTTATATTTATTTCTACTGAGAAAGGTCTTTTTCAATTCTTCAGATGTTAATGGAATTGATAACATGATGAAATCCATTTCTTGTCCATTATCATCACGAAACACTTGATGGTGGTATATTTCAAATTCTGCGAGATCTTTTGTAAGTGCTAGTTTTTCGACTAACTTATTATCCGGAAGTTTTTTTAATGCTTTTGTTATTTTACGTATGTGTCCTTCATTTATTAAGTGACATAGGAAAACGGTCAGTGGACGCTTGCCCAATACTGGTTGGTCAACTAAATCAGGCGTTTTCAAGTTTTGAATTTCTTCGCCTGGATATATTGCGGACAGGAAATATTTGATATCTTGATTTTTAAGCGCAGTACACATTCTAAAAAGACCACCGACTAGATCTTCGGCCTGAACAATATTAAAATAAAGACTGGGTTGAATTCTCAACGTAAGGTTATTTGAAAGAGAAGGATTCATCCTTAGATTTTCATGATTCAAAAGACCAGCAGCAACTAGATATCCTTGCATTTTACTATCGCAGATTAACTTAAATTCAAATCCCATATCTCTAAAGATTGAGTCTTCAAACTCCATGGCCAGAAATAGTCCTTTACCACGAACTTCTTTTATTATTTCTGGGAACTGTGACTTCAGCCAATCAAGCCTTACCTGCAGAAAACCGGCAGTTTCCATACCTTCTTTAAGAGGCGAGTCTTGCGATTCAAGTAAATTCAAAACTTCTAAGGCGATGAGACAAGAAAAATCATCTTCTGCAAAAGTAGAACTATGAAGAAATCCAAAGTCATCTATGTATTTTTTTCGAAGGATTGTGGTCGCTGCGATTTTAGCAATTCCTCCACCCAAAGATTTTGAAAATGTATAAACATCTGCCGTTATGTCCGCGTGATTTCCGGCCGCCATAAGGCCAGTGCGAAACATACCAGATTGAATCTCATCAAAGACCAAAAGGAAGTTTTCTTGAAGTGAAAACTTTTTCAAAATTGCCAGAGTTTGTGATGGCACTTCGATTACACCTGCTTCGCCTTGAATGGGCTCGGCAAATGCTCCTGCAACTAGCGAAAAGGAATGTTTTGAAATCACTATTCCCTGGGGGCCACTTGCTATAAAAACAAGGTCCTGTTTTGTGCTTTCAATTACTTCACTAATAGTATTTAGATCATCGTGGGCTGAAATAAAGATTGTTTGAGTATTGAATTCATCACCAAGATAGAAATCATTTCTAAAGTGCTCATTACTCGTGATTGAAAGCGCTCCTAGAGTTTTCCCATGATAGGCTTTTTTAAGTGCGATAAATTTAGGCCTCTGATTCAATTGAAGACGGTTTATTTCTCGGATTAGACTTACTAAAGAATCCATATCGTGAACATTCGCAACTTGATGAAGAAGGTAACTTCTTCTCTCATCGCCCATTTTTAATTCATCGGTTTTATTTATAATTTCTGTTTTAAGTTTTAATAGAATTTTTCGTTCGATTTTTGCTTCTGATCTCTGCACTTTTATAAGCGCCTGATTCATTTCCTTTTCAATTTGCTGATTAATTTCTATCAACTTATGTTTGAAATGAAGTTGTGAATGCTTTATTGCTGCTTCTATTGCTTCGGTTCCTGAATTTGAAAGGTTTGTTACCCATGGACCTTCTGAAGTTTCTCTTTGCAATATTTCTGAAATTTTTCGCGCCAATTCTCCAGCGACTTTTCTTTGGCTACCTTGAGTCATTGAGGGAGAGCCGTCTTGATTCCATTGATTTAGGGCCGCTAGTAACCTAGGGTGACGGTGGCCAAGTATGTTTGACCCATATCCACCGGTTAGATCTAATACTCTCTGTTTCTCTTGATTAATTTCATAATAGAGGTAATCACCTTCGCCACGAATATAAGTTTTGTCTAAATTCATGGCCTCTAGAAGTCTTGCAGTTAATGGACGTGCAAAAACGGCATAGTCATTTTTATCGTTTCCACGCTTGGGCTGAGATTGCTCGTTGAGGCGCTTTAATAAGTCCATGTGACATTAGTAGCAATCTTAGGGCCAACGCTGATTTGCTCAAATTCACTATGTTGGCTTTCGAGGTGTTGTTTTAGCTTAGGCCGTCTAAACTTTAGACACTTGATGTAGATATTTCAAGCACAGCTACAGGCGTAGATTTGCCATTGCTCCTAAGTCCAACGTTGGTGTTACTTGAAGCAGAATAGTCAGGTAACAAGAATCATCCCTCCTCATTAGAATGTCCCAATCTTCCGAAAAGGTAGATAGGAGATTCTTATATGCAAAATCAAAAATGGAATTATTTTCAGTTTAGAAAACAGCACGACTACCCAGTCTATCTGAGATTTAAACAACAAGAACTTAATCCAAAGTTTTCTCATCTTCTTTCCGAGTTAGGTTTTAATGAATTAACTGAAACTGAGTCTAAGAAAATCCCCTTGCAGAGGGCGCACACAAGATTGTTAACAGTTCAATTTGCCAGCGCTAGATTGGACCAACAATTAAATAGTTCAGATCTTCTTGATAAGTATGGTCCTGAGGTTTTATCAATTCAGGCCAACACTCCTATATATACTTATCGCAGAGTCGGAATCATGGCCCTACCAACCAATAAAGTTCTTTGGGATTTGGCACTTCATTCTGAAATTTCTCATACTGATCAGATGGTTGGTTTTCGGGTTATTCTCGTTCGATATATTTCTCAGGCCTTAGCTGAACAAGGCGTTTTATGTTACTGGGGAACGGTTAGAGATGAGTCTGTGGTAGTTATGAAACAGTCGCAATCATTTGGTGAGGCCGTTTTCATTGATTGGAGTAAAAAAGCGATTTTTTCTAATGGTGGAGAAATGAAATTTAATTCTCATTTAAAAATTCTTCGTAAAGACAAAGAATCAAAAACTTCAGGGCATATGAATCGTGAAGAAGTCATCAGTTTCTTAAGCGTCAGTACTTGTTTGTTAAGTTTTAGTGGAATCACCAACTCAATGAAGCGAGCGATTGTAGAAATGAGTGCCAAGGTTACAACTAATTACTCAGTTTCCGAAGGTTCTCCTAATCTCTAGTTGTCTTCACATTTTTCGTCCTATAAGCTTTAAAGCATGAATCAAGAATGGATTGATCCCGTTATTTTCTCTTTAGGGCCTCTGCAGGTGCGTTGGTATGGCGCAATGTATGTAATGGGCTTTCTTGTAGGCGGCTCAATTCTCAAATATTTAGCTGGGAAAAAGTTTTGGCCTCTTTCAAAAGAGCATATCGACAAATATATTACGATGCTCATTATTGGTATGTTCCTTGGAGCAAGACTGTTTTATGTTCTTCTTTATAACTGGGAATATTATTCAGTAAATCTAGTGGATATTTTTGCTGTCTGGAAGGGCGGATTAAGTTTCCATGGAGCTGTTTTTGGAATGTGTTTGGCAACTTGGATGTTTGCCAGAAAAAACAACCTTCACTTCTTTCAGATCGCTGACTGTATGGCAGTTGCAGGGTCGCCAGGATTATTCTTTGGCAGAATGGGGAATTTTATCAACGGCGAGCTTTATGGCCGGGTAACTGATTCATGGGCCGGAGTTGTTTTTCCCGGAGCTGGCCCTTTTCCGCGTCACCCCTCTCAATTGTATGAAGGGATTTTAGAAGGAATTGTACTCTTCTTGGTTTTACTTGCTGTTCACAAACGAGAACGTTTTTATGGCGTTTGTAGTGCTACTTTTTTATTAGGTTATGGAATATTTCGTTTTATTGTGGAATTTTTCCGTGAACCAGATGCTCAACTTGGGTATTATTTTGGTTATTTCACGATGGGTCAAATCTTATGTTTCTTAATGATGATTGGATCTTACTTCATGCTTATGTATGCCAAAAAAATCAACATTAAAAACCCACTCATTACTCGCTAATTCTTAGGCACAGATTCTTTCATTTTTACGATAAGTGGTTTTAAACCATTTGCTGGTTTTGATGGGAAAACTGTATAAAAAACAGGGAAGCATGTGATGGTGCAGGCAGCTGAGTAGACATGCTTTAAAGAATCTTGTTCCCAACTATAGACTGCTTCTTCACCAACTTTTCTATAATCTTTTTGTTTGCCTATTCTATTCACCAAAGATTGAAAAAAAATGTCATGAAGAAAGTAGCTGGGAAGTTTGGCAAAGAAATCTAATATTTTGCCATCTTTTGCCTGAACAATGACTGGAAATTTATAGCGAATGTGTGCCACATAAAATTTTAAAGTCTCTATGCCGTTCTTATCTCCCATAACTTCTGACTTGCCATATTTTTTTTCAATATCATCAATTTTCTTTTCAGGAAAAAAATCTGCCAGGGTTTCTAGGCTGAAATTATAATTTGGTGCTTCAACTTTTGCGTTTAAAGGTTGAAACATCATCGTAAGGCATGGCAAAATAATAAGGAGCATAAACATATTGGAATTTTATCACAGCTTAAAGTTGAGCGTTTTAGTTTTTATTTTTTTGAGTAAAGACGCAAATGGTCCTACGGTGAGAATCTTTTAAGTTGCTGATTCCATGGATAGGTACTCCTTGTAGGGACAACAAAGTTTGCCCCTATCTTGTTTGGGAACCTAAATACATTATGCTTTTATAAAGGAAGTATTCTTTTTACTTCTGGATAGATTAAGGACGTTTAGATGATGACAAAACTGGCACTGACGCCTCTTGTATTGGTTCTTTTTCTTACAGCTTGTTCGACCAATAAGAGAAGAGCCTCTAAGCAATCTTATAATCCTTCTGTTGCTGAGCAAGCGGAATACTATCGTGTCCAAGAACATTTGATCGAAAAAGATCTCCCGAATTGTCTGGGATGTATCCATGGAAGTTCCCATGCTAAAACCTTTACTTCTCCCTTAAATACCTATGAAATTGAGCCACAAGCTGTAGCCGAACTGGGATTAAGAAATAGTAAATTTGATATTCCTGTAACTTGGAATAAGCAAGTTGCGATGTGGGTGAAATTTTTCACCGGAAAAGGCCGCGGTCATTTTTTAAATTACACACAAAGAGCCGGTCGTTATGCTCCAGTTCTTTCAAAAATCATGGCCGACAATGGTTTGCCACGCGATTTAATTTATTTAGCGATGGCGGAATCAGGATTTACAAATAGTGCTCGCTCTTGGGCTAAAGCTGTTGGACCTTGGCAGTTCATGCCTTATACAGGCAGAAAATTTGGTCTCAATATTGACTGGTATGTTGATGAAAGAAGAGATCCACTTAAAGCTACAATTGCCGCTGCTAATTACCTTAAAACCCTCCATAATCTTTTTGGCTCATGGGAACTGGCCACGGCAGGTTACAATGCGGGTGAGGGAAAAATTGGTCGCGCTGTTAAAATGTACAAAACGAAGGACTTCTGGAAGCTAACTAATGGACGGTATCTTCGTCCTGAAACAAAAAACTATGTTCCTAAAATTATGGCCCTCGCTATTATTGGAAAGAACCTTGATGTGTTTGGTTTTAACAAAATTGCTTTTGAACCTGCCTTAGATTACGAAGAAATCATGGTTAAGGGAAATGCTGATCTTTACGAGGTTGCAGAAGCACTTGAACTAGATTTCGAAGAAGTGAAACGCTACAATCCTGAGATCGTCCGTTGGCAAACTCCACCGTACGTTGAGGGATATGCTTTAAGAATCCCAGTTGGTGCGAAAGAAGCTTGGGATGAATATAAAGATAAAGACAGTGTTGTTGCTAATAACTTTAAAACTTACGTAACAACGGGCTCTTCTTCACTTCAACAGATATCGAAGAAATTTAAGGTTCCAGTTAACGTTCTGGCAGATTTAAATCCAGATTTATCTGAATCCCATCTTGATTCTCGAACGATTGTACAATTACCATTTCGTGAAGATCATTCTCTTCAAGCAAGTATGTACGCTGATATTTACGAGAAATCGAAGCCTAAAAAAATGGCCCGTTCTAGTAAGCGTAATTATGGACGCAGTATCAGTGCCTATATGAGAAAAGGTAAGAAGATCAAAAATCCTTCTATCTTCTATACAGTTAAAAGAGGTGATACGCTTTGGAGGGTTGCTCAGAGAACAGGTGTTCCCATGAGTACCATTATCAGAACTAACGCTCATCTCATCAAACGGCGTCAGATACTGCCGGGTGATAAACTGGCCATTAAATAAAAAGTTGATAAAAATAATCAAAAACCCACTCGCCAGAGTGGGTTTTTGATTTTATGCTTTAGAGATGAGTTTCGGATTATTAAAGCAGTTTAAAGACCAGAAGAAGAGTTTCCACGCAGGTAATGAAGCCAAGTTTGTTGGCCATGTTGTGTTGGGGTCTGACTTGGGATCAGTTTTAAAATTGATCGAAGTTACCAAAAATCACCCTGGTGAGTCCGTCCGATTAATCACTTCAAGACTTATAAATAAAAAACTACTGATTGAGACCTATCAATTTGGGGTTTCTCAAATGCGTTCGCAAGACGCTGTTACAGAGATTTATAAGAATCATTATAATGCAAAGATTTCGGCCCAGAAATTACTTCCTCAGTTTTATAAAGATGGAAAATTTCATGATTTTGCTGGAAGGGCAAAGTCCATGGAGCTTTTGGAAGGCGAGCATTTCTTCCTTGATAAGGGCTACCGATTAGATATTGCATCTTTTTTTGCACCGGAAGATTGGGAAAATCTCGATACTATCATTTCTCAGCATATAGACATTCGCATCGTTGAAAGTATTGAGAAAACTGAAGTTAAAGACCTTGTTGAAAAAGGTGAGTGGCTTATAACTTTCAAAGATTATAACAAAATCAGCTGTGAAAATCTTTATTCTGCACTTTCACCTAGAAAACTTTTAAGTTTTTTGAAAAATAAAGAAAAGATGACCCCTGATGTAATTGATTTCTGTTCTTCTACGAAAATACAAGCAGCTCTTTCAATTACCTGGCTGATGAAAAAAGAATATTCAAGTGAAGAGCGCACACTTTTCATTCCTCAGAGCATGACACATGAATGGGGCCATTTTATTGTTGAATTCGAAAACACAAATGAAGGTCAGTTTTGTCACGCTTTGTTTCTCATACATGAAGAAGAGCCACAAACTGAAGATTTAGCTGGCAAAATAAAGTTGATGAAACGTGTACTTGAGCGAGTATTTCCAGATTTTGAGAACAACATACATAAAGAGTACATCCGATTTGATGAAGAGATGTTTATCAGTGATGTAAAAGATAATCTCATTGAGCAAATTGGCTTCGATTATCCTTCGTTAAAGTTCCTTGGTCAGATTGCACCTATGAAGCCTCAATTTGTGCAGGAAAAGTTTCTAAGCAGAGTTCTTTTAAGTTAATTATTTTTAATATGCACATTTTTTTAGGAGATTCAGATGAAGCTGTTGGTTATTCTACTTGTATCATTGTTTTCAATAATGTCTTATGCGCAAAATAAGATCGTTTCTGTAGACGCTTTCGACATGGCCTATAATGGCGGATTATCTTTCAAGCATGATGAAGGTAAGGATGATGACCGTGACAGCACTACATTTAAATTTAATCTTAATTATGCCCAAAATTGGGACAAATACGTCGGGCTTATGTGGAAAGGCCAAATCTATTGGAACCGTGAAGATGTAGACTTTGGTGGCAATGATGCATTCTCGTCTGAACTTGGTTTAGGCGGAGGCTTAGTTTATAACTTTCAGCCGAATGACATCAAAAATTCAGTCATGGCCGGTGTCTTGGTTGGTTTCGAAAGCGCCAAATATGAGTTGGCCGGTAGTGGTAGTGAATCAGGATTAAACGTCTATATGAACCTTGAAGCTGGTAAACGTTGGGACCTAGGCTCATATTCTGTTGCCAATATCTCCTATGCACCAACTATTTCTTTAAACTTAAAAAGATATGGGGGCAATATTCGTGATGAGTATTTTACAAGCAGCCGTGACCTAAGATTTAACTTCTTAAAGTTTGATGTTCTCTTCTAGAAACTCTAAAAAATTGCATTACGATAAGGCCACTTTAAAGTGGCCTTTTTTATTTGTATCGGGGCAGCAAGTGTCAAAGAAATGCCGCTAATTTAATTCCAATCAGAAAAATAGCTGTTGCCAAAAGTATTCAGTTTCGTGACAATTTTACTAATATATTTTGAAGTTATAGTTCGACCACAAACATGAATACGAATGACTTGATGTCATTTTTTTAAAGGAGATTTCATGAAAAAACAGTTAATCGTTGCTCTAGGGCTTGCAGTAATCGCAGCTCCAGCATTCGCATCTAAGGCTCGTTTACAAGCTCTTGGCGAAGACACTAACGGATCATTCTACATCAATGACAACCGTAACATCTTCCTTAACGCTGCTCACGTTAACAATCACAAAGATTTCGTTACTTTCGAAACTGGTTCTGAAACTGCTGACTCTCTTGATGATTCAGCTGTAGCTCCACGTCCAGAAGGCGGAGTTTTCTTTGGTAACGGAAATTTAGTTTATGGTGTTCAACTCGGTAACGAGTCAAACACTTCTAATGCGCTTAGAAACTTCGCTGGAGTTTCTACTGAGCAGAACAATGTTGACTTATTTGTTGCTGGTGATGCTGGCGTTAAATGGGGTGCAAACCTTACTTACGGTAAAGTTACTGAGTCTGCTACTGTAAACAGCTCAGATGTTATGCGCACTCGTCTTGGTGTTATCGCTGGTGACATCGAAGGTTTCGCTAACATCAGCCTTAAGAACGAAGCTGAACAAAAAGGCGGCAATGAGCTCGAAGGTAAGATTGGTTACCAGGTTGGTGGATCATACGCTATGAACGCTTACAAGTTCTTTGCTGAATACCGTTCAATCAAAGGTGAAGATAAGACAAACAATGCTGATGCTGAAGTTGGTATTATGCGTTTAGGTGCTGGTCGTACAGACAAGCTAAATGACAAAGCTTCTTTGTTCACAAAACTTGAAGTTTCTAAGACAACACTTATGGCCGATGATGCTGGAGCTGGAGCTCTTTCAACTGATGGCGAAGATGAAGTTACAACAAATCTTCCTTTGATTGTTGGTCTTGAGTACGATGCTGCTTCATGGTTAGTTCTTCGTGCATCTATTTCTCAGTCTATCTACTCAGATGTTTCTCAAAAGGACACATCTAACACAAACCTAGAAGATACAACTAGAGTAAATGCTGGTGCTTCACTTAAGTTCGGCGAAATGTCAATTGATGGCGTAATCGGTAACACTACAGATAACGCTGTTGTTCCTGCTGGTTCTGCAACTGACGCTGGCGGAGCTGGTACAAACGGTTCTCTTCGTACAGACAACCTTATGTCTCGCGTATCTGTTTCTTACAAGTGGTAATTATTTAGTTTTAAATACCTTGTGGGCCCGGAGCAATCCGGGCCTTTTTTTTTGACGCAGTCCCAATCCGCCACCACAATTCAGCCCAATGTCAGTAAAATCCTCTAGAAATCCTCTGAGTCTATCAGTACAATTCTTGCCATACACAAGGAGTCCTCGGATGAAAAAGTTTCTTGCTATTGCTGCTATGCTTGCTATGACTTCGGCTTTTGCTGAAGAAATTCATTATGGGGATTTGAACTATTTCCTTAAGCAAGGTCAGTTCAATGTTGGGGTTGATACGATTATAAACAATGAAGGAACGCGGACTGACAAATCGGACAAGATTGAAGTTGATAATTATTTTGTTGATTCTCGCTTTGCTTTTGGATTAAGTGATTCATTAAATTTTACTCTTGGTCTCAATTATCTTTATGACGGTCAAACCGAAGTTAATCAAGGTTCAAGCGCTGACGATGCAGGACTTCAAAATCCTAAATTGGGTGCTAATTTTCGATTATTAAAACAAAATGATATTGGCTTCAACTTGGATTTTGGTGCCGTTGCTACAATTCAAGTAATTGATCGTGAAGTTGGTACCGTTAATAAAGAAGGGAATAATCTTAATCCTCTTTATTCAAATTATGCTGAGCCAAGAAACACTCTTGATTTGAATGCACGTCTTGGTAAGAAGTGGGATGAGGCCAATGAATTCTATTTAACAGGTGGAATTGCCTATCATATGGACGGGGAATATGAGGAACTTGAAGGTGAAATGGTAGACATGGATTCTTCAGTTGATTTAAAAGTTTCGGCTTTATACCAGTATCGTCCGGTTGATGAATTCATGGCTATTTTTGGCGTCACTGGAACTCGTTTCAGTGAAGTTAAAGGAGAAAATGGATCTACTGATTTTACAATTACTGATCACATTGATTACCAGTTTGTTTTCAATGCTAAATATCTCATCACTGAATCGTTCATTGCTAAATTTGTCTTCACTCAAGACAGTAGAAATGATTTTGATTACGAGACTGATGCCGGTAACACTACAGTTGATAAGCGCAACGGACTCCAGTACGGACTTGGCGTAGATTTTCTATTCTAATATTCTAGCTTCGTTGGTCAGAAGGTAAACTCTACTTTTTGGCCAATAGAGTTTTGATAAGCTTCTCTTTGTCGCAATAGATGTTCAATTTCTCCATCAGATGTTCAATAAGCTTAATCTTTTCTTCTACTTCGCTTAAATGCTCTAAAAGCTGATTCGAGTGGTGAATGACCATAGAATTACCCCTTTTGTTTATTGTATACATTTTGTTTGGTATATCAAACAAAATCTCAATCACTCAAACAATCTTATGCCTTTTCAGGTACTTAACTTATTGTCTACACTAACAAGATGAACAAAAAATCCTTCGCCCTTTCCTGGGGCCGCAAAATGTTTTTTGGTTTGGGCTTTGCCCTGACTGCCGTCGTGTCCCTCAATTACTTTCAGAGTATGATCATTCCTCAAACGTTTGTTGGGTGGATTTATTTCTTAACAACGTATATTGGCCAGTACGGTGTGATTATTTCTCTCGCATATTTTTTACTGTATTGTCCTGTCATTTTGATTTTACCTTCGTATTATATTTCTCGAGTATGGTCGATTTTTATAATTTTATTACTTAATCTTTTTATATTCTTTGATAGCTACTTGTTTACTCGATACCGATTTCATCTAAATTCATTTTTATGGGATTTTCTTCCTGATCGCACAGCACTCACAGCATTTGGTCTCACGCCATTTAAGCTTGCATTGATTGGTAGTGTTGCATTAATTTTGTTTTTTGTTTTATGGATTAGAGGGGAAAGACTTTGGCGCACAATGCAGTCACGCTTTAGGAATCCTGTTCAAAACTGGTATCTCGTTTTAATTTTTATTTGTTTTATCACAAGTCAGCTCTTGTATATGTATGGGGATGCTAAAGGCGCTCGCTACATAACTCGTCTTCTCAATTTATTTCCTGTTAATTATTCCCTGAATGCCAGAGAGACTATTAAGCAGCATGATTTAGTAAGCAAGCCGCTGACGGATCGAAATCAGGGGTATAAGGATTTTTATTACCCGGCAGAGAATCTAAAATGTCCGGTGAAGCACCCAAAAAACATTGTTCTTATTGTTATCGATAAATGGTTAGAGAGTGATTTTAACCCAGACCTGATGCCTAATGTTGCTCACTATGCTTCGCATGGGCTCGTGTTTAATAATCACTACAGCGGCGGTTTGGAGACGAACGATGGGTACTTCTCATTAATCTATTCGCTTCCTCCTACATACTCACCATCGGTAATTAATCAATTAACCGAACCAGTCTTGTTCTCTCAAATGAAAAAAAATCATTTTGATATCTCTTTTTATAATACAGGTTCGTCTAGTCCATTGACGCATTATTTACCTAAAGAAAAAGAAGTGCTCGCTGATGAGATTGGCCCCCATTTAAATAAGAGGGACGAACTGACGATGGTGAATCCATTATTTATGCAATTGTTTGTCGAGGGCGGCACGATTACAGAAAAAGATAGTAAGATTAAAACGGTAATTGAATTACTTATTCATCACCAACAAATCGAAAATACAATTATCATTATAACTGGTGCATCTACAGATCAAGTGAAAACGCCTCTGGTTGTTATTTGGCCAAATAAGAAACATGACACAATTTCGAAACTAACGTCTCACTACGACATATTTCCTAGTATTATACTTGAAGACTGGAAATGTAAAAACCGGGCCTCTGATTTAAGTTTTGGCAGAAATATGTTTTCTAAAGATGTCGCTGAGGTACATGTTGCAGGAAATTATAATAATTTAAACATTGTGGACACTAAGGCCCAGACGATAACTTCTATTAGTTACTATGAAGGGGTTGAAGTTCGAAGTCTTGGATCCATGAATTTAGAAAATGATAAACGTGATATTGTAAATATCATGGCGGTCCTTAAAGATCTGACTACTTTTTATAAGCACCGATAGACTTTAAAAGTACCAGCGTTTCAAAGTGATCAGTGTGGGGAAACATATCAAATACCTGCACTTTAATAACTTTAAAATGATCCTTTAGAGTTAACAGGTCCTGAGCAAGAGTCTCGGCATTACAGCTAGAATAAATAAAATAACCTGCATTCACATCTTTCAATAGCTCAGTTGCTTGGCCTAAGCCTCTACGGGGAGGATTCACAAGTATAAGTTCAGGATTAAAATCAGAAATAAGTTTGGATATTTTAGCTGCATCCTCAGCAATAAAGCGGAGGTGATTCCAATTCATTTCTTTGGCAGTTTGATTGGCCCTTTTAACGGCTTCGGGGTTTATTTCGACGCCCAGGGCTTGCTTTACATATCTCTGAATAAAAAAACTAAAGGCTCCCTGACCGCTAAATAATTCCATAAACGTTTCGGGAGAAGCTTCCTTTACCCAAGCGGCTGCTGTCGAATAGAGCTTTTCTGCCATTTCCTGATTCGTCTGCACAAAGCCCTGAGGATGAAGAGTCATTTTTGCTTCGCCAATTTGATGCTCAATAAAATTGTTGGGAGTGAAGAAAATTTCCTCTTCACCTTCAAGAATTGCATGAGCAACAGGCTGGATGTTGGCAGACAAACATTTAAGATTTGGAAATTGATTTATAAGAGTTGTTGAGTGCTTTCGGATGCGGTCTAAACTTTCTTTCGATCTAAGGATTAGGCGCAAATACATTTGTTTTGTTTCAGAAGAATAATAAATGATGGCACCTTTGAGCTCACCATCCTTGCTTTTAATTTGATATGGCTTGAGGTTTGCTAGCTGAATAAAACTAACTAGCCCATTCGCAAGTTCGTTAATCGCAGAATGGTGAAGAGGACAGTCTTTGATGTCGCGACCTAGATCTAATTCTTTCTCGCCAGTTAAACCTATGATGGGAAATTCAATTGATCCTGTAATGGAAAATTTGGCCTTATTTCTGAATCCTGTTGTCGTTGATCCAACTGGCTTCATTAATTCATAAGGCGCTGTGAAAGATAATAAATTTGTCAGTTTCTCAACTTTTGAGTTGAGTTGATCTTCGTAAGGTTGCTCAATCTTATTACAAGAGGAGCAAATGCTTTGATTATAATAACTACAAAAAGTGTTCATGCGATATAATCATACCTCAAAAGGTGCATGATGAAAGGCCTATGGAAGAAAGCTCTATTCAGGTATATGGTGATAGCGTCCGGTGTGCTGCTGCTTTTTAGTCCGCTATACATGTATTTTTCACATGATGTAAGTGTTTTGAAATCAAAGTACCCCCACTTGAAAATTGATTCCACTCACGGAGTTGAAGTCGAGGTGAGGGAGGGCAAACCTAAACATTGGGTAAATTTAAAAGAAATTTCTTCTTACGGAAAATGGGCAATAGTTCTATCGGAGGACTGGGCTTTTTATGAGCATCAAGGGGTCGATTTAGAGCAAATGAAAGTAGCTCTGCAAGAGATGGTGACTGCGGATCGCTTTAGAGGTGCAAGTACCATCACGCAACAAATGGTGAAAAATGTTCTTCTCTCAAACTCTCTCACGCTCTGGAGAAAAGTTCACGAAATCGTTCTGGCCCAAAAAGTAGAGAAAGTTTTAAGTAAGGACCGGATTCTTGAATTATATTTAAATAGCATTGAATTTGGTCCTGGAATCTACGGTATGAAAAATGCTGCAAATCACTATTTCAAAAAACATCCTTCTGGACTTAGTCCTAGAGAAGGTGCTTTTTTGGCCATGCTGCTTCCAAGCCCTAAGCGTTATTACGTTTCCTTCAAAAGGAAAAAATTGTCTAAATTCGCGCGAATTCGTCTTAAGGCCATTCTAATTAAGATGAGGATGGGGAAGATTATTTCCCCACAAATGTATGAGAGTGAGCTAACTTCCAGGTTCTCCTGGGAGTGATAGTTTTAGTCAGCTATTGTCAAAATGTTAGACAGAAACAGATTTTTTTTTCGATAAAATGCCCTATACTGGCTCTCATTCTGGCCCCCAATTTGCTGAGTAAAAACTATGAAAATGCTATTTTGTTTATTTCTCTTTGCCACTAGCATGGCTTCCCACGCTAAGCTCTTGCACATTATCCATACGAATGATCTCCATTCGTATTTTTCTGGATATGTTGATGGGAGAGGTGGTTACGCTCGAATAAAAGCCCAGATTGATGATTTAAAAAATGAAGATATAAAGAAAGGTATCTCAACTCTTATCCTTGATGGTGGAGATTTTAGTGATGGTACTTCGTATTATTTAACCAATGAAGGTGCAAATTCTCTTCAGGCATTGGATATTTTTCAAACAGAAATTGCTGTTGTCGGTAACCACGATTTTCTTTTGGGTGGTAAGGCCCTTGCAACTCAAATTAAGCGTGCCAATGTAAAAACAAAAATTATTAGTGCTAATCTTGTGAGTACACCGGAAATGGGGCTTTCTAATCTAGTTCAACCGTACGCAGACATTGAAAAAGATGGAATGAAAATTAGAGTCATTGGTTTAACAACGGCTGAACCTGAATTTCAATATTCTATGAGCCCTGGCTGGATCAATGAGCCAATACTTGTTGGTAATATCCAGGCCACTCTTGCAAGAAGTGCTGGCAAAGACTTGGTCATTGCACTGACTCACATTGGTACAACATTTGATAAATTGCTGGCAAAAAGCTCTAAGGATATTGATCTTATCGTTGGTGGACATAATCATAAGCGCTTAGATCAGGCCTTACTGGTCAAAAATTTAGATAAAAAAAATGTGCCAATTGTGCAAGCAGCTTCTCACGGCTTAGTTCTAGGAAGTTTACTCATAGATGTAAAAGAGAATCATGTTGTAGAGGTCGTTGAATATAAGTTGATTGATATCGCTACTCCGATGCAAGAAGACCCTCATATGTCTAAATTCGTTGCAGAAACTGCCGTGGATCGCAATAAACTATTTGCAGGCCGCTTTGATGAACCAATTGGCTATTCGGAAATCAAACTGACAGGCTATGAAGATGGCCATCCCGTAGTAAAAAATTCATGCTGGGGTAAAAATATGGCCAAACTGTCGTCCGATGCGACAGGAACTGACATTGGTGTTCACTTATCATTTTTTGAAGGAGTGACTATAGATCCAGGCGTTATTACGCTTGGTAATATCGTTGATAACTTTCCTCACGTTAGTTTACCGGGAGATCCGGGTTGGAAAATGGGTACCATTGAAACCAATGGGAAAAACTTAAAAATTATTTTGAAGGCTATTTTAGCACTGAAGAGTCAGGTCGGAATCAGTTTCTATGGCGTAACCTATAATTCGATTGGCCTTGATAATATTCCTTATGTCGGCGGATTTAATTACACTTTCAATTACAAGATTAAGGGTCA
>JBILYY010000105.1:0-11639 GCA_044377495.1 Bacteriovoracaceae bacterium
ACCATTGGTGCGAGTTTGTAACCTGCACCATTGGCGCCATCAACAACGACTCTTAATCCTTCGAGAGAATACTGGGGGGAAAGTGCTGCTTTGGTGTGAACAATATAGCGACCAATTACTTCATCTAAACGTTTAGCATTTCCTAATTGATCCCCGGTTCGAATTTGAATCAATGATGGATCAAGAAGCATTCTTTCAAGTTCTAACTCTATTTCATCAGGTAATTTATGTCCTGTGCGATCAAAAATTTTAATTCCATTATCTTCAAATGAATTATGTGAAGCTGAGATCATAACACCAGCATCAGCACGCATACTTTGAGTTACGAAAGCAACACCAGGAGTTGGCAAAGGCCCAGTTAAAATAGCACGACCACCTTGTGAGCAAACGCCCGCGGAAAAAGCCTGCTCCAACATATAACAAGACAAACGAGTATCTTTACCAATTATGATTAGTGGCTTTTTTGAAAAATTTTGCTGAAAATAACTGGTTACAGCTCGGCCAAGAACAAAAGCAACTTCGCCGGTCATGGGATAAACATTTGCTTTACCTCTAATACCATCAGTTCCAAAAAACTTTCGACCAGACATAAATACTCACTTTAAGAATGAAAATATAGTTGATTCTATCATACCAGTTTATTGAATATTAACAATGATGGTCTTAGGGTAGATTTCTAAAAGATGAATGCTTGGTGGCAAAACAACTTTGAGCGGAATTTCAATTTTACCTTTAGCATCTTGAGGCACATCGGCCCAAACTTGAATAGTGGATGATACATTTGCTCGGTTTTTCATTACTTTTTCAGGTACCAAAAGCTTTAAGGTCACAGTTTTTATCTTGCTCTCAATATTTTTGGTATGCGTAAGAAACTTAATGGGAAGATCTTTTAGCGTGAGATTAGAGCTGGCAGCTTTTAATTGATAATTAAAAGTTACATTTTTGCCTGAAGTAAGGGAAAGCCTCTCATCTGTTAAAGCAACTTCAACGGGCACGCTCTCGTGACCCGCAAGGCTTTCGAGATCAATTGGGCGAGTTGGCAATTCTTTTAGCTCAGCAATTACTGAACGCGGGCCATAAACTTCAACTTCGGTAGGACTAAGTTCTGTTTTAACTAACGAAAGTTTTTCTGGGAGTGCGCCAGTAAAATGTAATTTAACCGGAACAATTTTGGATGCTTTGCGCTCAAGTCGAATAGATATCCTACGTGGAAGAACTTTTTCGACAACCATACCAAAAGGCAGGTTAAGTTGTGCTGGATTAATATCAACGTAAAATGATAATTCGCGTTTGGCATTAACACGATTTAAGTCAATCACCAGGCGGTCTTCTCTTTCAGAGACCGTGCGCACAAAGGCCCTTGGTCCTTCAATCATGAAAGTGACATCTAGATGCGGCTTTTGAGCAAAAATCATATCCTCTGGTAAAATATATTCAAGTCCGACTGTCTTCTCAAAACGAATTTTCTCTGAATTTAAAACATAGGCCCATAGAAAAAGCGAAATAAAAACAGAAAGGAATTTTAAAGAATGCTTCTTCATCCGGTTTCTCATCTTCATATCGTCTTACCTGCTACTTCCGATGATGAGACACGGTCAATTTCAAGTAAAAATTTACGAAGAAACTTTCTCAAATTTTCTTCATTTTCCATATAATGAAAAACTCCATCATAACAAATATTAATTCTACCGGTTTCTTCAGAAACAGTTACAACGACAGCATCTGAAATTTCCGTAATACCAAGTGCAGCCCGATGTCGTGTTCCGTAATGTCTGTCAATTTCAACATTTTTTGAGAGAGGTAAAAAACATCCTGCTGCTTGAATGGATCCATTATAAATAATAATAGCACCATCGTGCAGGGGAGACTTTGTCTGAAACATTGAATAAATAATATCCGAATGAATGCGACAATCAAGTCGCGTGCCACTCGTTGAATAATTTAGTAGTCCGTGATTTTTTTCAAAAACAATCAGCGCACCCGTTCTTTCACGCGAGAGTGCCGAACATGCAGCGACAACTTCTTCAATTTGTTGATCAAATTTTGAGCGACCATTTCTGCCAATAAATTTAGTGCTCGTAATAGACACCAGTGCACTTCGAATTTGATCCTGAAAAAGAACAATCAAAATAATAAACAGGTAATCAAAAAAGTTTTGTAAGATCCAACTAAGCGAATAGAGTTCGTTGTATTGAGAAAACCACCAAAGAATCGCCAAAGCAACTATACCAAAAAGCATTTGGTAAGCACGAGTCCCCTGAACAATGATTAAAAAACGATACATGATAAGAGCTACAACCAGAATATCCAGAAGATCAATAAATCTAAAATTGGTGAGAAGAATCCCCAATTGCTGCAAAAAAACCTCGATTTAATGGGCTTATCGGATGTCAAAGGCGAATTAGTAGTTCTTAATTCAAAGATATGCGAGAATAGTTGATCTTTTTCAGAAAAAAAAGGCCCGCTTTTGCGGGCCTCGAATTTAAGCTGCTTTTTTCTCTTCTACAGGTTTTGGTGGATTCTTTAATGCCTCAATAATTTCATCCGACATGAGCATTTTCTTACGAAGTGCTTCACGTGAAATCCCCATTGTATCAGCAGCGCGAGATTTGTTACCTTTATGACGCTTAATCTCAGCAAGAATCATTTCTCTTTCGACTAAGGCAACGCGGTCTTTAAGCGGAATATTTGTATCATCAGCATGAGGAATATTTTCCAACATGCAAGAACCATTTTTAGTAACGTCGATAATGGGAGTTGATTTACTTCCAAGATCAGAAATAACATGTGCCTTCGGATTATAAAGGACAGCTTTTTCAACTGCTTTTTCAAGCTCAACTACATTGCCTGGCCAGCTATAGGCCGTTAACTGTTCTTTAACTTCATCAGAAAAATCTTTTAATAGAAGACCTTGTTTACGACATTCTTTCTTCAGGAAAAAGCTCAATAGGTCATCAATATCCTGTGGTCGTTTCCTTAAAGGCTCAATCTGAATTTCAGATGAACACATAAAATTATATAAATCGGGATTAAAAGTCCCCGACTCTTCAATCATCTGCTTAAGATTACGAGAGGTCGTGAAGATAACTCTGACATCCAGAGAAATATGTGAATCAGGAATTCGTCTTTCTGATAGGACCTTAAATAATTTCATTTGAATAGGGATTGACATATATCCAACTTCATCAATTACCAACGTCCCACCAATGCATTCTTCAAGCTTACTTTTATTGCCTTCAAATCCAAATAATTCATTATGAAGAGTCTGCTCATCAACACCTTTGCTTGAGATTACAACATAAGGTGCGAGACCTCTCTTCCCTTCATTATGCACGATGTGACAAAATAGTTTTTTACCCACACCATTTTCACCAATTACCATAAGTGGAGAATCAATATCTTTAAGGCGAACCACTGCTTTTCTAATTTCAGAAGTCTGTGAAGATCTACCGATCCAGGCAAACTCCCGGTCATACGGTGAGGAAAATCTTCTGATCAGAGATTTTTCAGAAATTGGATTATAGTGATGAAAGACCGACGAAAGAATGAGTCCTAAGACTTTCATTGTTTTTTCATCATCAACAGTAAAACGATCTTCATTTCTTTTATTCAGAATCTCGATAACACCAATAATCTTGTCTTCACGATTGGTAATCGGACTACAGATGATTGAACGAGTATCATATCCAGTCATTTTGTCCATTTCTTCAGAAAAACGGACCTTATCAGACTTACAATCAATATTCAGAGAAACACCGGTCGTAAAAACTGATCCAGCGATCCCTTTGCGGTAGTCAAATTTAAGAAGTTCTTTATCAATTCCAAGAGCTGCAACGGCCTCAAGTTCGTTAGTCTCTGTGTTTATCAAAAAGATAGATGCACGCTGACCATTAAGAATCCGTACAATTTCTTCGAGCATCGACTCAACAAATTTTTCTTTATTTCCAAACTGGGTAATGTCTTTAAAAAGTGACAGGAGAAGCGAAAACATCTCAAAGCCCTCTTTCTCAGAAGCATAATGCTGAGTCAGAGCGAGTTTAATTAAACTGTCTTTGAGTCTCTCTGGTGGTAAACTCTGAATATATTGTTCAATGAATCGCTTCATGTTGCCGTAATCTTCCGCATCCATTTCAGCACCATAGCTCATGGATTCTTCGGCAGAGGCACCAACATTATGAAAGGCCCGTACAATACTTGCACCAAAATCAAATCTTAAGCGCTTAAACTGAAGTGAACATCTTAGAATGGTCCCGACCGGTAGAGGAAATGTCGAAAGAAATCCTAGTCCTGTTAAGCTCACATCCATCAGTTTAACTTTCGGTACACTTTCGTGTTTACCTTGGTCGTTTTCAAACTCCACCAAGAACTGTACATCATCGCGAGATTCCACGGGAACTCTGAATGATTGGTAGTATTTAAATTCTGAAAAACTGGTAAGCATGATAGCTCCTTATGGCATTAATCATCATACTTATCGGTTTGAGGGTTTAAAACTTTAGGCTTTATGGCAGAAAAAATTGGCACTTAGGAGCTTCTGAATGATATTAAGGCCTGTCACTTGCTCCAATTGTTCTATTCCTGGAACAGTATTGAGTTCTAGAATAATGAGATGACCATCTTCTATAAGTAAATCAATTGCGCCATACAATGCACCAGAACTGTCAATTACTCGATTAACAATCTCCTTAAACTCGTCTGGCAATTCAGTTGTAAATGCCGTGCCTTGAAGTTTGAAGTTGGCCGCAACACCAGATCTGGATTTTCTTTCAAGAGTCACGGACAAAGTATCCTTGATAAAGAAATACCGAAGCTCTCTTGCGCCCTTTATGAGGGGTTGTATAAGGTAATCCTCATCTCTTCCCTTTCGTTTTTTCCACCAAGTCTTAAATGTCTTCCAAGTGAGTACTTCAATTCCCCATCCCCCTTGACCTACTAAAGGCTTCACAACGACACTAGGGTATAAGCGGAAAAATTTTTCGATAGTAACAAGATCAGTCCCTTTAAGTGGAAGCCAATGAAGAACAGGAAAATCCAATTCCTCAAACCAGGTATACTGAGCGGATTTGGATCTAAACCGCTTAAGCGCCGCCAAAGAGTTGATAATTCTTTCCTGAGGCAGTGCCTGAGCAATCATTAAATCCAGATCACTTCCATAGACGCCAGTTGTCCGCATCACATAATGATCAGCAACTGGCAGAGTCATATCTGTCCAAGGATTAAAAAGCTCCACATCTCCGACTTCTTTGGTCAGCCTGTCGATAAAATACGTTTTGGAGTTTTTGGCGATGATTACTAGTTTATTCATAAACCTTCATATAAAATGACTTCCATGTCATTATTCCGTTTTTTGTTGCTCTTTGCCAGCATCATTCCATTAGTTCATTCACAAGTTGAGGCCCCTAAGGCCCCGTATCCCTTAACAGACCCAGTAAAAAAATACTGTGACCGTTTAGGCTCAAAGTTTTTGTCCTACAAGTGGGGCGATGTCGCCTGCGAAAACTATAATTGGAATCATGTCCGAAACTCAAACCTAGGGACTCCTCTTATTTGGACTGTTTTTGGTGATGAAAACTCTCCAACTGCTAGGGAAAATACGACTGTCATCATGTGCGGTGTTCATGGTGATGAAATTACTCCGGTAAAGTTTTGTTGGGATCTTATCAACGAATTAAAAAATAATCACACCTTTCAGGATAAGCTGATCGTGGTTGTCCCTCTGGTAGCACCAGATTCATTTTTTATAGATAAACCGACACGAACCAATGGACGTGGTGTCGACGTCAATCGAAACTTTCCTACTCTAGATTGGCGATCCGATGCAATCAAACTGTGGAAGAAAAATCTTAGAAGTGATAAGAGAAAATTCCCCGGAAATCGCTCTGCTTCTGAGCAAGAAACAATTTTTCAAATGAATTTAATTCTTCGCTACAAACCCAACAAGGTGATCAGCGTTCACGCGCCTTTGACTTTGCTTGATTATGATGGGCCTTCACTTGTAGAAGAAAGTGGGAAAACAGCAAAAACTCTTTTGGAGCAAATGAGCACTAAAGCTCTGGGCTATAAGGTTTCAAATTATCCCGTATTCCCTGGAAGCTTAGGCAACTGGGCGGGAAAGGAAAAACATATACCAACCTATACACTCGAATTACCTAATTCGAATCCGGCCGAAACGAATAAATTTTGGGATTTGTTTAAAGATGCTGTGATCTTTGCAGTTGATCACAAGATGAAGCCAACAGTTGATTAAGGTCGATATTTAATTTTCATTCTTATTGGTCTAATTCATCACGAAGAACCATAGAAAGCTCTTTAAGAAAGTTCATGTTCTGTTTAAGTTCAGATCTAATATCCTGACCCATCTCAATTTGAACTCCCGCCTGTTTGCAGCGATTAACCACGTTATTTTTTGACGTGCCTGAGTTCGGAGGACAACACAGTTCACAGCTGCGCCACTTGGGAAATTTTTTGGCCAGCAGCCGGACATAAACTTTACGTTTAACGGCATTTGCACCACCCACACAAAAATCGACCTTGTCGTCTTTTAAACCGTGTATGCTTAAACAGTTTTTTGCATTTTGAGATAATTCAGCTAATCGAGGTTCATCAAAATCTGTACTGGTGAGATGAAGACCCTGGTAATCATCGACAAGACCTGTAAATGAATAAAAAGAAAACTTCTCTGCTGCAATGGCATCGGCCAGCTCGGTTGTTCCTGACTCAATAGTCCCACCATGAATCGCCATCACAAGTGAATCACTAGAACCCGAGCGCGTTTTTATGTCGAAGTCTTGGCCTTCTTTTTTAAGTGTGGAAAGTTCTTTGTATGACGACATTTTTTGGGCGAGCGCAGTTGAAGAAATAGAGATCATGAAAATAAGGAGAAAAATTCTCATATAAAATATCCCCTTACTTTACAGTAAGGGGACCTTTGTTTTGGATTCTTAGTAACCTATTCCGCCACCGCTGATGGGCATACCTATATTAGAAGGATTGTAGGGACTGCTACCGCTCGAGCTACCAGAAGTGGAGCCCATCCCGTAACCACCTTGAGGCATTTCGCCAAAATACTGTTGACACTGCATGGCCTCAGTATTGAATCCGAAACCGCCACCCATTCCATATCCACCACCGTAACTGCCTGGGTAACCACCACCCGTAACACCGCCGGCGATTCCCCCTCCGTAACCGCTACCTAAAGATCCAGCCGCGACTCCACCCTGACCACCACCAACGATTCCACCATTAATTCCACCGACGTAACCACCAACAATTCCGCCCTCTGGATTCATCTCTCTATACATTTCGAAATTAGTATTGGCACAGGCTTCAAGCTTACTTTCAAATTTCTTTTGAACTTTCATAACATGATCACAGCGAACATGATTCAGAGATTGACCAGCATGATTTACTTTTGCTTTCACATCATAAACAACTTGAGTTACTTCAGTCGGTTTACAAACTCCGTCCACGACTTGCATCTTATAGTTTGCACCGTTTGGAACTATCATATGAGACTTATCTAGAAGCTTCGAATAACCTTCAGTAATTGAGGCCAGAGATTTCTGATCTTTCTTTGATTCTTTTTTTAGTTTTTTTAATTCATCTAGATCAACACCCAGCTTTTTCGCTTGAGCTTTAGATAATTTACTCATTTTCATAAAATCAGCAGGGCCAATGATTGACTTGCTCTGATTAACCATGACTATAGGATCATAGGCCAAACCATCAAAGGCCACACCAGAATACACAGCAGCATTCAACGCCCACTGCTTGTGCATGTTAACAGTTCCAGCATCAATCTTATCTTGGGCCGTATTTATCTCGATGATATTTCCATTTTTATCTTTTTTAATTTTATATGTAGTTACTTGCGGCTTCCCATTTATCCCTAAGAGTTGTCCCTTAAAAGCATAAGTTGTTTCAATTTCATCGTTTGCCAACTTGGAAGTTGAGACATCAGGATTAGGCTGCATCCCAGCACCGGCCAAAAACTCGCCTTTATGATTTAATTGCGGCCCGTAGAAACCGATTGCCTGCTGGCAATGTGAATAATCAATAGAGGGAATTACACCTTGAGCGAACGCTGCTGAACTGGCAATAACTGCAGAAACCACGAGAATATTTTTCATTGGAACTCCTTTATACTTCTGTCAAAAAGTATAAAGGAGAACAATTATTTAAGAAATGAAAGGAGGTCTTGGCAAAATATGCCTTACTCTATTCCTCGGTTTTAGGAATAACCGGAAGCTGAGTTAGGATAAGGGCCGGTAAAAACACCAAAACTGCACCAGAAAGATATGCCATGACTGAACCAAATCTCCAAAAGACTAGCGATGCGTAAATTGGTCCAATCACGCGGCCCAAAGATCCGAGCGATCTAAAAATTCCCAAACTCTGACCCTGCATATGCTCAGGTGAATAAAATGTGACGAGAGAAGTTAAACACGGTATCGCCATCGCAGATCCGATTGAAAGAAAAAATAATCCTGAATATAGCATCCAAGATGATTGAGCAAAAGCAAGTAGTACCAGTCCTGGAGCGATCGCAATCAATCCTTGCAGTGCCATTTTTTTCTCACCAATTTTGTGCGCCTTACGACGAACGTATCCACCTTGAACCATGGCAATGAAAAAACCGATAAAAATGAACATATAGGCATTATCCATAGAAGAATAACCTAGTCTTTCAACCGCTAAAAACGTCAGCGTGAATTCCATTCCAGAAAATGCCGTAATAAAAAAGAAATAACTAATATTAGTTAGATTCACGCCCTTAATAGGGAGTGGCTTAAAAAGTTTAATTGGATTAATGCTTCTCTGAGGATGTCCCGAAGCTTTTTCTTTATTAAGCGTCTCAGGAAAATATTTATAGATCGTAAAAAAGTTAATGAAGCTTAAAGTCGCTGCAAGGCCAGCGGCTGCAGAAAAAGGATTGATTCCATAAGCTTCCCATTCCGGGTGATGAAAAATCGGATTATAAAGAGAAAGAATCCCACCTAAGGCCGGCCCAAAAACAAATCCGCAGGCAAAAGCAATACCGATGAAGGCCATGCCTTTTGAGCGAGTTTTAAAATCAGTGATATCACTCACAACTGCCGAAGCGATTGAAAGATTTCCTGACATGAGTCCGCCCACGGCACGGGCAATAATTAATAAAGTAAATGAGCCAGAGAAAAACCAAATCACGTAACTAAGAAATAGACCAAACACAGACATAAGGAGAACGGGTCTGCGTCCAATCCGATCCGAGACTCCGCCCCATATAGGTGCGGCCACAAATTGAATGAGTGAATAAAGAGCTCCAAGTAAACCGCCGAAGAGAACGATCGTGCTCACTCCTGCATTCCCTACTCCGACGGAATAAGATTGAATGCCAGAGATCAAGTTCATCATGTGGCCAAGGAAAAAATTATCCGAATCGACGGTTAAGTAATATTTTGCCATGGCCGGGAACATAGGAAAAATAATCGAAAACCCAATCAGATCCATGAACATGGTCAGAAACATTAACTTTAAAACTTTTTTTGCCTCTGGAGTTAATTCGCTAGGAGCAATTTTTGTCTGTTCAGTAATCACAGTTTTGTACCTTTGAGTTGCATCGATTTTATAAAATAAATCTTGGCGCTCTTTTTCAGATCCGTTGGCATAGACGTTTATAAAGTGAGCGTAATCCTTGATCCATGCCGGGTCTGAATTAACGCAAGGAATGTGAACAAGTGATCCGCCGGCCTCTTTTACTTCGTGGGCCAACTCATGACCAATCTCATCAGTAGTCTCAAGGCAATCGACAACAAAACTTGGGCAATATACCCCAATTTTTTTTACGCCTCTTTCAATTTTTTCTACCACCATTTTATCAGTGTAAGGGCCAAGCCAAACTTCAGATCCAAAACGAGACTGAAAAGTCATAGAGACTGGAATCGTAAGATTCAGCTGGGCCTTAATCAACTCGTAAGTCTCAAGGCAGTGAAGAAGATAGACATCTTTTTTCTTTAGCACCCTTCTAAGTGGTATTCCGTGAAAAGAGATAACCAATTCTTGAATATCTGGATGATTCTTAAAAGATTCATTTATTTTTCTTACAGAATGATCAATGAATGCTTTTGATCGGTGGTAGCAGCTCACGACGGTAAAAGTAGGAATATTAACCCGATTTTTGAACTGACCAGCAAGAGCATCGACTACGGACCCGATCGTGGCTTCAGAATACTGTGGAAACTGCGGCAGAACTAATACTCTTTGAGCGCGAGTCGAAACATCTTCATTTTCCCACGCATCCAAAACAACATTGGCACGAGGATTTGTAAGTAAAAAAATGTGGTTAAGCTCTAGATTTGAATCTAGTAATGGCTTTAGGGCAGTCGCCACTTTCTCGGTATTGGTAACTAGAGGGAATCCATCTTTCTCGAGAATGCGAGCATACATTTGGGCCGATTTTTTAGGCCGAAATGGCAAAATAAACAGATTAAGAATGATTTTCCAAAGCAAAGGATTGATATCAACAACTCTAGGATCCCCTAGAAATTCCCGTAGATAATCCCTAACATCTTTAACCTTGGTACTTTTAGGCGACCCAAGTTGGCCTAGAATGACTTTAATTTTTTCTGACATGCTAGACTTTTCCCACACATGACGCTAAATGACTAGAATCAAAGCTTAAACAAGGGGTCTACGATGTCCAAAAAAACGAAATCCGAAGGTCGTAAAGACAAGGAATTGGGTACGGTTAAGCTTTTGGGCAACACGAAAACGGATTACCCTGAAACTTATGCGCCTCAGGTGCTTGAAAAGTTCCCAAATAAGAACCCAGATAATGATGCTTGGACGAGCTTTATTTGTACTGAATTCACTTCATTGTGCCCAAAAACGGGTCAACCTGACTTTGCCAAAATTTTCATCAATTACATCGCTGATAAAGAAATGGTTGAATCAAAATCACTTAAAATTTATCTCTTCAGTTTTAGAAACCATGGCGATTTCCATGAAGACTGTGTCCAGAAGATCTGCAAAGACCTCTTTAAACTTATGAAGCCAAAATACATCGAAGTGATGGGTGATTTTACTCCTCGTGGTGGGATAGCTATTTTCCCTTATGCCTCAATGAGTAACGGATCAAAAGACTTTGCCGCGTTAAAGATGAGCAGGATGGCAAACTATGCCCCAGGCAAATACGGCATGGACCTCGCACGCCTTTATTAATAAAATAGATAGATCAAGGATGTTGTATGTTCGGATTAGGCATGGGCGAATTAGTAGTTATTCTTCTTATAGTGGTTCTTATGTTTGGTGGAAAAAAACTTCCACAACTTGGAAGCTCGTTGGGTGAATCAATTAAGAATTTTAAAAAGGGTATGAAAGGCGAAGACAACGACGATAAGAAGTCTTAGTAGCGCCTTAGAACTTTCAGAACAATTGGATCATTTTCCTGAAGATCTTCACTCTCTTCAAAAATCTTTTCAATAACATCTTCATAGCTCGCAGATTTACCATTTTCTTTTAAAAGATGAATTATGTAGCGAGCTGAGCGGTCAATCAGTTTATTATTACTTGATCTCACCCACGTCATCACATTGCCTTGATAACGATCAAGTAGTCCCATGATAAGTGTTGAATGCGCGTTCAGTAGCATCTTCACCATC
>JBILYY010000106.1:0-11616 GCA_044377495.1 Bacteriovoracaceae bacterium
GGCAATTATTCTCCACTGCATGCCGATGGTCAGAGGGCAGGAGATAACTTCTGAGATGGCCGATCATGATAGATCTTTTATTTATCAACAAGCCGAAAATCGTCTTCATGTACAGAAAGCTCTTTTGTGGGAATTATTAAGGTAAACTAAATATGGCACCTTCAGTTTCAGAAAGATTAAATGCTTTGCGAAAAATTTTGGAATCAGGGAAAAGTTCTACTCAAGAAGAACTCCGCGATATGCTTGAGGCCAAAGGACATGATGTTAACCAATCCACCATTTCTCGTGATTTGCGAAAAATTGGTGCGATCAAGGGGACAGATAATAAGAGTCGAACCGTTTATCGTTTATCTGAAATGTCTTCTGAATCAAATTTTGTGGGCCAATCCATTGGGGATCTGATTCTAAATATTACTCATAATGATTCAATGATTGTAATTCAGACATCCCCAGGCTCAGCTTCTTTAGTGGCGCGGCATCTTGATATTAATAAACCGGCCGACATCTTGGGAACCATTGCAGGGGATGACACGATATTTGTAGCTCCCTCAAAAGAGCACTCAATTAAGCAATCCATAATTGCCATTCGAGAATCATTTTAACCCTAAAACCAAACCGATAAAGACGTTAAAATAAATCCGTCTAGACGATTTTTAGAGTTCGCTGCTTGTGGATAAATTTTGTCTTTTGAGTATAAACTTCTAAGTTCAGTTCTCCAGGCAGCATTCAACATTATTTTTTGGTCAAAATTAATTGATGCACCAGCAACCTGAAATCCATGGTCCGTTTCGGTAAGGACATTGGCCTGATGTCGATCGTTATAATATTCGGCACGAAGAGAAAGAGACTGATCAGTGTTTAAAATTCTTCTAATGATTAAGGAAGTGCCAAACCACGGATCAATTCCATGATTATTTTGTTGGGCCTGCTCTCCGATGTCGAAAGAATAATTGTATTGCCACTTTTCTGAAGCGAGCCATTGCATGATAAAATTATGGTAAGTACGAAAACGCAACTTTGTACTTACAACTCCTTCATCACCAAGAAAATTATTGTAGATAAATGTCAGATCCTCATTAATCTGGTGCTTATATTGTATGCCAATGGCCTTGCTACCATTATTTTCTGAAATGTTTTGCCAACCATTTAGTACCTGTAACTGGATACTTTGTTTTTGATTTATTTGATGATCAATACGAACACCGGCCGAATAATAGGGCGTGTAGTCCGATAGAAGTGAACGGGTATAGGTCCAGTTGTCTTTTGAAATCCAGGATTCAGCACCAATATTTCCCAAAAATATTCCGGCATCGACCCAGGTTTTTTCACCCAGCTTTACGCCGAGGTAAGATTCCTGAATATACTTCGAAGTTCCATGCTCAAGGACAGCATTCCTCTCAACCGAATCCCCTGCCTGTAGAGCAATGCGGGAGCGCATCCTCTCGGATTGAATTTTCATTTCAATATGGGCAAGATTTATGGCCGGTTTGTCGTGCTTTATAGGTTGCGTGGTATAGGCCCTCTCTACTTCAGGTCTATTGAAGTCATAGGCATAATAAGAATCTAGAAATGCGCCAAAATCGATCATTTTTTAATTCTACCATGAATCATTTTCTCCGCATCTACTGGACTGTGTCCGCAGGAGTCTGGTCCTACGGCGTTTCATGCGACAAGTCATCATTTCTTACATTCACTAATTGGTGTGAGTTTCTTTAATCATCCTGTTGTCCGATGACTTTACTCCAACCAACATATTCTTACTTCACGCAGTTAGCGTGGACGCATTTTAAAAACGTGTCACAATTAGTATCAAGAAATGCTTTCACCATGGATTAAGGAGAAAATATGAAAAGCTTAAAGCAAGGATTGCTACTCGCCGTTATCGTTATGTCTGCGCCAACTTGGTCTTGTACTGAGACTGGTACTGAAGGATTTGTTCCAGAAAATAACATGAAAATTTCAGTTAGCGCCAAAAGATTTGGTGGTTTAAATGAAGCTCAATTCAATAACGCAATTGAAAGAGTAGAAGTTATTTACGCGCCAATCGTCGCTCAGCAAGGCGGAAAACTTGTTATTGATCGTGACTGGGATGATGCAACAGTAAATGCTTATGCTCAACGTTCAGGCAGTTCTTGGATGGTAAATATGTTCGGCGGCCTCGCTCGTCACGACACAATTACTGAAGATGGTATGTCTCTTGTTGTTTGTCACGAAATTGGTCACCACATTGGTGGAGCTCCAACTAAAGTAACTGGAAGTTCATGGGCCTCTAATGAAGGTCAAGCTGATTACTTCTCTAACCTTAAATGTCTTCGTCGTACTTTCTTGAATGATGACAACATCGCAATCGTTGCTGCTATGAATGTTCCAGATGCTTTGACTAATGCTTGTGCAAAAGCATGGTCTTCTGCAGAAGATAAAGCAATTTGTGTTCGTGGCGGTATGGCCGGTGATTCAGTTGCTAGATTGTTTGCTTCTCTAAGAAGTCAGGCAAATGCTGCTAAATTTGATACTCCTGATGCATCAGCTGTTTCAAATACAAATGATAACCACCCTGCAACTCAGTGTCGTCTTGATACATACTTCCAAGGTTCTCTATGTGAAGTAAACTTCAATGATAACGTTGAAAGAACTTCAGAAGTGGCCGGTACATGTCATGGTTCTCTAGGTCACAAAATGGGTCTTCGTCCAACTTGTTGGTTCAAGGCCAAAGTTAGGTAGTTGATACTTTCTTACCGTTTTAAAAAAGAGGGGATCCTGTAAAGGGTCCCCTTTTTTTATGCACAAAGTTGCAAATCAATAAATCATGGTGACACTGTCTGGATAGCTTGAGAGGATATATTTAGATACTTCACTAAGGGGATACCTATGAAACTAATTGCAGTGCTTTTATTTGCTCTAACTACCTCATCTGTTTTTGCTAATACTGTTAAGGTTACTTCATTTGTTTTGGCGCGAGATAGTGAAACACTTGCTGAATTATGTGGTGTGGTTGTGGGAACATTGACCGCGCCAACTTACGTTAAAGTTGCTGTTGATCCCTATGGACGTCGTCCAGGAATATACAATACTGTTGCTGGAGTTGACGGAAAGTTTTGCTTGGTGGTTATGACTTATAATGGTCAAGCTGAAGCATCTATTTTTGGGGATAAGAAAGTTTCTTTCGCTAGTTTCAAATAGTCTTTGCTGCGATAACCAATGGTTAATCGCAGTATTTTTTTCGACACGCTAAATCTTAGGCAATGCTACTTTACAAAATTTTCTTTCTACGAAACTCTACGCTTGATATTTGATTCTCTTAAATTTCCGATTTTTTAGAAAGGATGTTTTTATGAGATTACTTTCAATTGTATGTATTTTTATTATATTTGGGTGCGCATCAACTCCTACTAAGTATGTTGAAAGTTCGGGCAAGCAAGGCTTTTCCGATAAATCTATAGATACCCACTTACATGTCGCAACTTTTATGGGGAATTCTGCGACAAGTAAAGAAACTGCTGAGCTTTATGCAAAATTTAGAGCAATAGAGGTTTGTTATGAGAAAAAACTTTCTTATACTCACATACTTCTTATTAAGGATAAAACTTTTCAAAAAGAAATTTCTCAGACAACGACAAATTACCCATCTAATTATTATGGGTCCTCCCCTTATTACGGATACGGGCCTCACGGTTACGGCGGTGGATATGGTAGTGTCTCAACTCAGACGACAAATGAGACTTATACTTACCCATTATTTGAGGTTTACTTCGAATGCACTAACAAGCCTCTAGATGCTCGAATGTCTTTTACGGTTCTTTCTCAATCTCAGATGAAAGACTTTGTTAAGGATATTAAGGGGGCAGTGCAAATTGCCAGAATCTTAGAGGACTCCCCAAACAAGACCCAGTTAAAATCTGCGGATATCATTATCAACTCTAATGGAACAAGAGTCGGAAATATTTTAGAGCTATATCAGACTAACGCAAGTAAGGATGGGAAAAAGTTCAATGTAGATATCTTAAGGGATGGTATAAAGAAAAATAATATTGAGGTTCAATTTCTTGATGTCTCTAACCTCGTTGCCCAGTCACAAAGTAAAATTATAAAGGATGCATGCAAAGATAAGGAAATAAAAAGTACTCGAGCCATTTGTAAAAGATGAGCTTCTTTACGATAATCTTTTTCTCATTTATATTCTTTCTTTCAAGCAAGGCACTTGCCCAGCAGTACAATTCTGATAGTTGGCTTTCCAAACCACATGGAACCATTACCATCATCCCGACGGCGGGTGAGCGTAGCTCAATGCTCATGACAACCTATTCACTCTTTCCACGTTGGGAATTCACGTATGCGTCTTATTTATATAATAAAGACAATAATATCAATACAGATGATGGTCACTCATCTTCTTTTTATGCCAAATATATGTTCTATCAAAATCAGGAAGAAACTGGAGGAGCGTCAGTTAAGTTTGGAACAGGTATGTTTCCAGGTACGATTAAGGGTGAAAGTAAAACTGTCGATGCCTTTAATACTTATTGGGTAAACTTTCCTTGTACCGTCCCTTTATTTAATAATAAATTGTCATGGGATATTATGCCCGGGGCAAGCGTAACCAAGAATTATCGAACTGATAATGAAACAAACGCATGGGGTTTTACTTATTCCACGAGACTGGCCTGGTACGCTTTGAATCCTGAGTGGGCATTAGTAGGAGAGGTCTTTGGAACTGAGGGGGAGGTAGTCGCCATTCCTGAATATAAAATAGGTATTCGTTGGGAGCCAAGTCCATTTGCAACTTGGGCCATTACTTACGGGGAGGAATTTAATGGTACAGAGGGCGCTGGGATTGAATTAGGTATTATGATTTTTACTCCTCAATTTGCTTGTTTTGGGCCATGCAAAAAGAAAAAAATCTAAATTCGACTTTTAATTTGGGGCTTTAAGTCTCAAAATACAGACTTTTTGGCCGGCACAAAACTTGAAAGATCTAATTGAAGCCAACCTTCTATAAATCTCTAACAAGTGACGGTCTAATGCGACATCAAATTCGATTACTCTTTCTTTTGCTTATTTTTTCACAACGAACTTATGCTGGTGATGAAGACAAGAAATTTGAAGTTTATGGTTTTGTTCAAACAGATTACATTCAAGATTTTAATCGTGTTGACCCAAATTGGGAAGCAACTCTAAGGCCCTCTAAAATACCTACGGAAAGTGGTACATATGGCAGTGATGGACAGGCGATCCTTAGTGTTCGTCAATCCAGATTCGGAGTTCAGGGTGAACTGCCAACTGAAGGTGAATCACTCAAAACAAAATTTGAAATTGATATGTTTGGTGTTGGCGAGGATGAAGGACAGACAACTTTACGTTTAAGACACGCCTACGGTCAGTATAAAAATTGGTTGGCCGGTCAGACCAACAGTCTTTTTATGGACATTGATGTTTTTCCTAACACGATTGACTACTGGGGACCGGCCGGAATGGTCTTTCTTCGAAATCCACAAATTAGATACACTATTGCTCACGGAGATACTTCTCTTTCGGTTGCGATAGAGAAACCAAGTAATGATATCGACCCTGGTAAGTTGAGACAGATTGGAGACAGTTTTGGTTTAACTTCCCAAGGTGATGAAAAACTTCCAGATTTTACAGGACAATTTAGAACTAATGGAAATTGGGGTCATCTTCAAATGAGCGGTATTCTTCGCAGTATTGGCTACGAGACTGTTGGGGGCGCTACTAATGAGCCTAAAAATAGTCAAACTGGGTGGGGAGCTAATGTCGGGACGAATTTAAATATGTTGTCAAAGGATAAGCTCATTCTCTCGGCCGTCTACGGCGAGGGGATCGCAAGTTATATGAACGATGGCGGAACAGATCTTGCCCCCGATGGTTCTGTAGGTAATCTGCGCGGTCAAGTGGTTCCTCTCCTTGGTCTGGTTGCCTACTATGATCATTACTGGAGTGATAAATACAGTTCCTCAATTGGTTATAGTCGAACCCAAGTTGAAAATACCTCATTGCAAGAAGAGAGTGCTTTTAAAAAAGGTGAATACGCTTCCACCAATCTGCTTTATACACCAGTGAAAAATGTCTTGGTGGGCGGAGAAGTTCTTTGGGGAAGCCGAACTGACAAGGATGGTAGTTATGGAACCGATTTCAGAACACAGCTGTCTTTTAAATATAGCTTTTCAAGTTTAGATTTTATTTAAGGAGTAACTATGCGAATTCTAATTATTTGTTCATTGTTCCTGTCAATTAACTTTACCTGGGCCAGGGACACTAAAAGTTATCCCGAATCCCAAGTCCTGACTAAAGAAAAAGTAACCGACGCCATTCAAAGTGCTTATAAAAAATTTAAAGGACTTAATGAAGGTGCCAATGCTGATTACATCCCTGCGCTGAAAGCTGTGAATTCAGATTTATTTGGAATTGCCATTGTTACGGCCGATGGACGAGTCTATGAAGTAGGTGACGTTTCTCAAGAATTTTCGATTCAATCAATCTCAAAAGTATTTACAATGGCGCAAGTCATGCAGGATTCAGGATCGAAGACAATTCAGGATTCGGTCGGTGTTGTTGCTACTGGAGATAAGTTCAATTCAATTACTGCGATTGAAAAGAACAAAGGTCATAAGATGAATGCTTTTGTAAATCCTGGTGCCATCTCGACAACTTCGATGGTTAAGGGAGCAACTGCTGATGAGGTATGGAGTAAGATCATAGGAATCCATTCTGCATTTGCTGGTAGAGCATTAGATGTTAATCAGCAAGTTTATAAGTCAGAATCTGCTACTAACCAACGTAACCAAGCTATCGGAGCGTTGATGCATGCTTATGATATTATCAAGAAAAATCCTTCTCAGGCGACTGATCTTTATACAAGACAGTGCTCGATCAGCGTGAATTCGAGAGATCTTGCAATCATGGCAGCGACACTGGCCAATGGTGGATTTAACCCCGTCACAAAACAACAAGTAATTGATCAAAAATATGTAAAAGGAATTCTCGCTGTTATGGCGACTGCAGGTTTGTATGACACTGCAGGGGAGTGGCTTTTTGCTTCGGGATTACCTGCTAAAAGTGGTGTTGGTGGTGGTTTGATTGCTGTCTCCCCAGGAAAGTTTGGGATAGCCGCTTTTTCACCGCGCCTGGATGAAGCTGGGAATTCAGTTCGTGCTCAAAAAGCAATTTCTTATGTGACTGAGGAATTACATGCCAATCCTTACGACGTTAAACCTGTTGGACAAAAAGTTGTGGGCGAGCTGTAATAAATGAAAAAGATTTTTCTCTCCTCTTTATTACTTAGCTTTGTATTTGTAACCACCGTTCAGGCCGAAGAGCAGGAGAAAGAACTTGGTCAGCAAATCTTAGAAGAATGCGCGCATGTAGTGCCTTCTCCTACTGAATCTGAGCAGGTCCCTGGCCCCAGTTCTGCCTTTGCACCTGGGAAAGGTTTTCTCGTCGGTCGAAATAAATGTGGCTCGATGTCCATCAGCGCTTATATGCTGATGAGGTATATCAACCAAACCAATGATGGCCAATCGTTCACAACTCACACTGGTGAAAAAAGAACCATCGATGGTAGAAATGATATTCAAATGCAAAGAGCGATGGTTCATTTTAGAGGATTTCTTTTTGACCCGAAATTTAAATACAATTTCACAGTGTGGACGGTTACCTCAACTGAGCAAGTTGCACTCATTGGGAATATGACTTACAGCTTTAATAACCACTTCAACGTTGGTGGAGGTGTTGCAGGGAATGCCGGAACAAGATCACTTAATGCTCAACATCCTTATTTTTTGGGGACTGATCGTCATATGATTGATGAATTTATGCGGCCGGGCTTCACGCATGGTGTTTGGTCAAATGGTGAAGTTATTCCCAAGTTAAATTATCGTGCCATGATAGGTAACAACCTTAGTCAGCTGGGTGTTAACTCCAAGCAACTAAGTCGAGACTTGGCCTACAGTGGAACCCTCTGGTGGCTACCAACAACAGGGGAGTTTGGCCCAAGAGAAGGCTTTGGAGATTATGAATACCACGGGAAACTTGCTACTCGTTTCGGTATGTCGGCCACCAAAAGTCGAGAAGATCGTTTCTCACAACCTTCTTTAGAGGCCCCAGATAATACCCAAATTCGAATTTCAGATAGTACTCTGTTTTTTGAAAAAGGGGCATTTGGCCCTAATGTGACTGTTAACCGCGCCGATTACACATTGTATGCGCTCGATGCAGCCTTTAAATATCAAGGACTGTTTTTTATGGCGGAGTATTACCACCGTAGAGTAGATCATTTCTCAGCAGATGGTGAAACAAATAAGAGTAACATGGTTGATAAAGGCCTTGGTCTTCAAGGGGCATTTTTTGTTAAACCCAAGAAGTGGGAAAGCTATCTCGCTCTCTCTCAATTATGGGGCGAGTATAATAATGCACACGAAGTTGCTATTGGAAATAATTATTACCCTTATGATTCTAGAAATTTTAGAATGAATGCGATCGTCATTTTTGTTGATAAATCAGCAGCAGAAAGTGCCTTTGGCTATTATGTAGGTGGCCAGAGCGGAACAACCTTGGTGGTTGCTACAGATATTTTCTTTTAGAGAGGTTAGAGTGAAAAAAATATTTCTGACTTTTTGGATTCTTTCTACATCTTGTTTTGCCTACGAAATGAATGACTCTCATTTTCATCTGACGAATTATATTCAAGAAGGCATTGATATAAAAAAAATGCTGGAAATTATGGGAGAGAGAGTAGGCAGAGTCGCTATATTCGGACTTCCCCTGCAGCAGCAGTGGTCAGAAAGAATTTCTGGTACAAAAAATCCGCCTAAATATTATCTGGATACAGATGCTCGTCTTTACTACTATTCCTTCACTGATGCTTACATTGCAACAGTTTTTAACTCCCTTAGTCCTGAGAATAAAAAACGTTTTGATCCCATGATAACAGGTTTTAATCCAACGGATATGTACGCTGTCGATCATATTAAACGTGTTTTAAAAACCTTTCCCGGTGTCTTTAGTGGCATTGGAGAGTTCACGATTCATAAAGAGTTTGTATCATCGAAAATTGCTGGGGACGTAGCGAGTCTAACTGATAAAGCACTGGATCGGATTTTAGATTTTGCGGCAGAAGCAGGCCTTATTGCAATTATTCATAATGATATTAATACTCCTTTTCCAAAAGTGGGGGCGGAGCCGACCTATTTTCAACAAATGAAAGATCTTCTTGGCCGACATACAGAGGGTGATATTATCTGGGCCCACGTTGGTGTTGGCAGGATTGTTCAGCCGATTGAGGAACATGGCGCTGTGATTGGAAGGATTTTAAAGGATCCTGCATTTAAGAATATCTATTTTGATATTTCATGGTCAGAAGTCGCAAAATATATAGTTGCTAGTCCTGAGTCCTTGAAGCATGCCGCCCGACTCATTGAAAAATATCCAGACAGGTTTTTGTTCGGCACAGATGAGGTTGCTCCGGAGTCCTCTGAGAATTATTTTAGAGTTTATAATCAGTATGCTCCGTTTTGGAAGCTTTTGAAGAAAGAGACTTTAGAGAAAGTTACAATGAAAAATCACGAACGTCTTTTTGATAAAGCTCGGCTAAGGGTTCGTGAATGGGAAAAAAAGAATCTCTAGCTAGATTAAGTCTCTGAGTTTAATTAGCGCCTGCTGACTTATTTCAATTGTTCCTATTCGTGGGTGATCCAGATCAAAAATTAAGGCAATTACAAATCCTAGCAAGAGTATCAGGATTCCATTGCGCCAAAGAGCTTTTTCATTTTTGTAGGCGCCATCAAAATTTAAAAAACCTAATGCCGTGCAGGCGATAAGAATAATCATAAGATAGATGGAAATAGGAAGTTTTATTTCAATCGCATAATTTCTGGAATTGGCCGTTTCAAACATGTCATTAACTGCCGATGTGTATTCTCCTGCAATGTCAGTTCTATCTGTTTTTGTGACTTCTTTTAAATGACTCCAAATATCTTTTTTTATCTTTGCCGAGGCTTCTAATGATGGAACAGGATCAGCATTTTCATAGTATGCGATTCTAGAGTCTAAATATCGCCGGTACATCGTCTTTAAATCATATGGGGGGATTTCTTTTAGTAAGTTTGATCTTAAATATGCTGACTCCAGAGCGTTTGCTTCCTTTACCACCAATTCTCTTCTCGTGTCGTATCTTGAAATCGCCATGGAGAAAGTGAAGCCAAGAATCAATGCCAATAGGCCCAAAATATTTGCGGGCACAATATCTGTCAAATTAAATGATTTATTTTGCTGGGAGCGAAGTCCCCACTTGTGAGCGACAATTGAAACAGTAAAAAATAATCCCCATAACAGAATAAGCAGGACTGGAATGATAAATTGATAAAGCGAATTCGATCCACTCATCTCATAAGTTTATATTTTTTTAATATTGGAGACTAGACTCAATAGGTTTACGCGGATTTCTATCTTTGAAAAATAACAAATACGCTTGATTCTTGATAGTTTTCGGCCGACAAATCAATTGTTTTCCAGTTGAAGAAATAAACCAGATTACGAGTGGGATTTGCTTGTGAAAAATAAACGCTATCCAAGATAACTTTCCCGCTTATTAACTCTTCTGCTTTTACATTTTGGCAGCCCAGCATTTTAACTGTTCGTGAAAATCTTCGATCCTGGCCAACACAGATAGAAACTTTAATGGGAAGATTAATGAGTTGTTCATCGAAGTGTATTTCAACTTCATCGACAATAATGGCCTGTTTGAATTTTTCATTAATGACTGATCTGTTTAATTCAATTTTTGCTTGAGCATTAATTGAAACTAATGAAATTAAAAGTAGAATGAATTTCATAATGACCCTTTGTTGATAAAATTTTATCAAGTGGTCACATATTAAGTCATGTCAGCTTTCAGTCAAGATTTGTTTTGATCTTAATCAATATAGTCTGAGTTCTTATAAAATTTAACATCAGGATTTTTTTCCTGCGCCAATCTTAAGTCCCATTCTGTTCTTACTGCAAAGCAAAGTCGTTTTTCTTTGTCTTCCATGATGACAGATGAATTTTCCTGAGCAAATTTTTCTTCAGACTTTTTATCTGGGAATTTTAGCCATCTAACACCGGCCCAAGCCACAGATTCATAAGTTGCTTCAACTGAGTATTCTGCTTCAAGTCTAAATTTTACAACTTCAAACTGAAGTGCCCCTACGGCGCCTAACATTTTTTCATTGGTCATGCGACGAATGAATAGCTGAGTTGCACCTTCCTCAGAGAGTTGTGCTAATCCCTTTTCAAGATGTTTGGCCTTCATTGGATCTTTAGCAGTCACTCGCATGAAAAGTTCAGGTGAGAAGCTTGGAATGCCCGTATATTTGATTTGTTTTTTACCCATGGAGAACGTATCTCCAATTTGATATTTACCGGTGTCGTAGAGACCGATGATGTCTCCAGCGAGTGCTTCTTCGGCAATTTCGCGGTCACGGGCCTGAAAGATTAACGGAGTGGCGATACGTATTTCTTTTCCTGATCTAACATGGAAAATTTTATCATTTCTGGCAAATCTCCCAGAGCAGACTCTCATAAATGAAATCCGGTCCCGGTGCTTAGGGTCCATGTTGGCCTGAA
>JBILYY010000234.1:0-4063 GCA_044377495.1 Bacteriovoracaceae bacterium
AGAGATTTTTTGCCTTTAGGTCTTGAGATGAGGTAAAAAAAAAAGGCCTAATCGAGTAGATTAGGCCCATAACTGAGTTGCTTGATTTTAATTAGCCGCGACGGTTTTTTTGACCCGGCAATCTGAAATTCGTCTTTCCAAGATAAGCATTTTTAATATTTCGAATTGATTCAATTCTCTTCTCGGCCATAACATCAGCAGCTTTATTAACTGGGATGTTCTGTTCATCAGAGATTCGGAAAACTTCAAGAGTTTTATCATAAATCGTATCAATCATTCGACGAGATTTAGAATCCGCCCAGCCTTCAAATTCGATTGAAACGTTCATAAGGCCACCGGCATTGATAAGATAATCGGGAGCATAGAAAATGCCTTTCTCTCTAACAATCTGCCCATGACGATCTTCTTTAAGCTGATTATTTGCAGCACCTGCAATTATTTTGCATTTAAGCATAGGAATCGTTTCATCATTAACTGAAGCACCTAGAGCACATGGAGCATAAACATCACAAGCCGTGGTGAAGATCTCTGGGCCAGATACAAATTTTGCATTTGGAAAAGACTGCTTCATCTTTTCAATTCCACGCTCATTAATATCTGTATAAATAATATGAGCTCCCACTTCATTCAAAAGTTTTGCCAGCTCGAAACCAACTGAACCCACTCCTTGAATTGAAACGGTTTTTCCTTTCAAACTTCTATTACCAAAAGCTCTGGTAGCCGAGGCTTCAATTCCACGAAACACACCTAGTGCGGTATAGGGAGATGGATTACCTGAACCACCATACTGCTGGGCCACGCCAGTTACATAGTTTGTTTCAGCGAAGATATGCTCAATATCATCAACGCTTGTATTAACATCTTCAGCAGTGATGTAGCGGCCATTGAGAGATTCAATAAATCGACCGAATGAACGAAAAAGTGCTTCTGATTTATCTTTTTTAGGATCGGCGATAATAACCGCTTTACCACCACCAAGATTTAGTCCTGATACTGCTGCCTTATAAGTCATCCCTCTTGAAAGCCTGAGCACATCAATCAATGCCTCTTCTTCGCTAGCGTATTGCCATAAACGAGTTCCGCCTAAAGCAGGACCTAGAGTTGTATCATGGATGGCGATAATGGCCTTAAGACCACAAGATTTATCCTGGAAATAAACCACTTGCTCATGGCCCATTGAATACATTTTCTCAAGAGTTAACATTTTGAGTTCCTTTCGACTTGGGTTAGACTTATTTGAACGCGTGAATTTTCTTAAACCCAGATGATTTTGACAAGGTGAATCCCTATGCCCAGAGTGTCAATTGACGGTACAGATAAGACATTTGAAGTGAAGGAAGGCGAAATCCTCTACGATTCACTTTATGACCGAGGCTACGAGCTTCCACATGGCTGCTTATCAGGCTCCTGTGGTGCATGCCGAGTGGAAATCATTAGTGGTAAAGAAAACCTGATGCCATCGGGTGTGATCGAAAAAAATACGATTGATTCTCTCAAAGAAGAATTCACAAAAGTTCACGGGGAAAAATTTGTTACGGGTAAAGAGATCAGATTGTCATGCCGGGCAAAAGTACTGGGCAATGTCAATATTTGCCCAATAAAGTAGCAAGCTTTTTAAAACTCTTCAGCTGATGTTGATCTTATATCAATTAACATTTCATCATCTTCAAAATTATTCTTATCTTGCTTGGGCTCCTGAGAATAAGTCATTTCCAAATGATCCAACATCTTCTCATAAGAACGTTTGGTTGCTTTTTGTTTCTGATCTTTTGATCTTAACAATGCAAAACCTAATAAAGAAATCGCTCCCCATACAGCAAGAAGAGGAAAGGTCGGTATCGCTTTAGTCGTATTTTTCGGGACATGTTGATGAATTTCTTTAGTGATTTTTAGATCAATCAACGCTTTTTCCAGATTACTTGTGAAAACAGAATTGGCCGAATTATTAATTTTCTCAGCTGCAATGAGTGAATTAACTTCATCTAAAGCCGGCCCATAAACTTCTTCATAAGTTATTTTCTTAGGGGTTGAGTTATTCTCATTTGTTTTATGATTATAATTATCGATAAAGAGGTAAGTGGTTAAACAACCCGCTACCATTATGAGACCCATGACTTTTGTAAGATATGTTGTTTTCATTTTTTCTCCGTTTAAAGTATACACTATTGATACAGTGCTCAGCCAAATGGGGAAAAATTTACTGGAGTCTAGGCGTCAGGTTAATTAGGTCCCGAAAGACGAACTTTCCGCTCATTAGTTCGAATAATCAAATTGATAGCAGTCGCTGCAGAAACAGCGTTATCCCAAGCAGTATAGATTTGCTTGCGGGTATTCGCTTTAAGGTCCCCTGCCACATACAAACCAGAGACTGAGGTTAGGCCATTCACGTCACCTATAACAAATCCTCTCCCATCCAATTCAGCACCCAGTTGCTTGGCCAAGTCGTTGTAAACGATCATCCCCATTGATACAAAACTCATCTCGGCTTCAATAAAGTTGCCATCCTCGAGAACAAATCCCTTAAGGATTTTACCTTTCTCTTCACCCTGAATTTCTTTAATCAGGGTCGTGGTGACGGTAATATTATAAAGCGTAATTAACTTTTGAGTATCGGGCTGGAAAGTGGGTTCTTTGCCATTGGTAAGTATGGTCATTTCAGGACAGTGATAGCGCTCATAAAGCATGATCGCCGCCCAAGCAGCACTATTATCATGGCCTATGATGGCAGTTTTTTTATCCAAAACATGGTGTCCATCACAAATCAGGCAATAATCAATTGTCTGAGCGTTGGCATAATCAAAAACTGTTTCAATTGTTCCCTGAATATGAGGCTGAACATCCATGACTCCAGTGCACAGAATAAGAAAACTCGCTAAATATGTTTGGCCTTTAGAATCTACTATCTCAAAAATATCATTTTCATTTTTTTTGACACTAACAACACCACAGTTTTTTTGAAGATAAAAATTATCTTTAAAAGCCGACTCTTGAATCCATTTTATTGTTTCTAAATTAGGATCTTCTATCCCTTTTTTATAGCCTAAATGCGCCGGTACATTTTCAACTTTACGGACCCATAGAGCACGGGACTTTTTTTTATCTTTTGGCGAGCCTGGAAAGAATAAACATTTGTCATTATTCAATATCGTACGTAGAGCTGCCATGGTGCCAGCAGATCCCCCACCTATCACGCAGACTGGATAAACTTTTTCAGACATTTACTTGGCGCCCACAGCTTTGTGATGATCTTCTTTCTTGTTTTTCTCAGAGCTTTCCGTAGCATCTGAACCACGAAGATATTCCCCGTCTACAGATTTGATTTTAACTTCTTTAATTTCATAATTTTTGACCCTAACTATTTCGAACGAATATCCATCCCAAATAACTAGATGCCCTTTCTTAGGAAAACTATTACCAAGTTGCTCCATCAAGAACCCATTAACGGTAGAGTAGTTGTCATTTAAAGGAATTTTGATATCAAATTCATTATATAGATCTCGAAGCGAAATAGTTGAAGGTACAAGTACGCCTTCTTCACTCTTAACCCCCGGAATTTCATCTTCCTCGTCATCATGCTCATCTTGAATTTCACCAAAGATTTCTTCCATGATGTCTTCTAATGTAAGCATCCCTACAATGATGCCATTTTCATCTTTAACGAGCGCAAGATGCACTTTTTTACGGTTCATATGGTCAAACACTGCCTGAATTTTCATGTGCTCATATACAAAAAATGGTGGCTTTAAATATTTAGTTACATCAAAATTTCTGCGCTCAGCTTCTGTAACAAATGTCAGATCTTTTATATGCAAAAAACCTATCACTTCATCCATCGATTCTTGGTAAACAGGATATCGGCTATGGACCACTTCCCTAACTAAATTAATGATATCTTCGAATTTTGCTTCTCTCTTAATTGCCTCAATACTAGTGCGGGGGACCATTATGTCTTTAACTTTAATGGAAGGAAATTCAAGAATTGAAGTTAACAGATCAATTTGTTTTGAATCAATTGTTCTTTCTTCTTCGGCCATTTCAACCATACTTTCAATGTCATCTTTAG
>JBILYY010000107.1:0-11458 GCA_044377495.1 Bacteriovoracaceae bacterium
TTGTGGTATGGGAAAGTATTGTTAGGAATTATTCAGGGATTGTGAGGAGGTCTTAACTTAGAAGAATAAATTGGCCTTGATATTAATGAAACTAATGTCTCAAAATGATCAAGGCCAGCAGTTTTAAGGACTTAAAGGAACATCTTACCCGGCTCACTCTATACCTGAACGAAAACTATAAATGAGCGGTCGCAGATCTTGCTTGGCATATCTAGAATCAGACCAGCGTGCACCTCGAAATTTGAAAACCATCTTGCTCCAGGCATCGATTTCGTTCTTGAATTCAATGCCGAGCTCAATGCCTTTACTGAAGTGCACTCTGTCTGTATCCACATGGGCCAACAAAAAATAATCATTTCCCAGATTGTCTTTCATGAACAGTCCTTTGTTAGTGAATGAATAAAATTTTGAAGGAAACAGAAACCTAGATCTAGTTTCGTATTTGTAGTATCTCACGTTACGGCGAAGAGTTAAAGAGGGCACAGATTGTTATTTGAGTTATGCTTTCAATGGCTTGGCCTAATACTGATTAGTTCAATTACTTAAAGCATTTTACTTCAGATGTAACAAAAAGGTTCCTTTAGACGAATGATAGTAAAAGAGGTGCTTAAAATGAAACGTATTCTTTTTCTTGTTATTTTTGCCACATTTTTAGTTTTACCAAATAAATCAATCGCCGAAGTTGAAAAAGCCGTGTTCGCCGGGGGATGCTTCTGGTGTATGGAGCCCCCTTTTGAGAAATTGAGTGGTGTTCAATCCGTTGATTCAGGATATACAGGTGGCAAGAAAATAGCCCCAACTTATGAAGAGGTTTCAAGTGGTAGCACTGGGCATATTGAAGCGATAGAAGTTGTTTTTGATAATAAAAAAATTTCTTATGAACAGCTTTTAAAAACATATTGGAAAAACATCGACCCTTTAGATTTAAATGGTCAATTTTGCGACAAAGGTGAACAATACAAAAGTGGAATTTTTTATCTTACAAATAACCAGAAAAAAGCAGCTGAAGATTCTCTTGTCGGCCATCAAAAAGAGAAAAGATTTGAAGGTAAGAAAATAGGGACAGTTATTCGACCAGCCGCTGTTTTTTACAAAGCTGAGGACTATCACCAGGATTACTATAAGAGAAACCCTCTTAGGTATAAGTTTTATCGTTTTAATTGTGGTCGTGATAAACGTTTAATTGAAGTCTGGAATTAGGAGAATTGTATGAACGCATTGTTTTTAGCGGTAGTTATTCCGTCTTTGGCCATCGCATGGGATGCATCAAAATTTAAAAAGCCGGAAGATAAAGAACTGAAGAAAACGCTTACAAGCATTCAGTATGATGTCACACAAAATGAAGGAACAGAAAGTCCGTTTAAAAATCCTTATAATCAATTAAAAGATGAAGGGATTTATGTGGATGTGGTTTCAGGAGAGCCTCTTTTTAGTTCTAAGGATAAATATGATTCTGGAACAGGTTGGCCAAGCTTTTCTCGCCCTATAAATGACAAAGCGGTTGTTTTAAAGTCCGATTTCAGTTTGTTTGGTAAGAGAACTGAAGTCAGGTCAAAATATGCTGATTCACACTTGGGTCACGTCTTTGATGACGGCCCTAAACCGACCGGTAAACGTTATTGCATGAACTCGGCTTCATTGCGATTTATTCCTAAAAAAGATTTGATAAATGAGTACAGTGAGTTTGCGAAAAATTTCAAATAAAATTGATGTTTTATTTCTGTCGTAGGTTGCTTGAGATAAGATAGATCGTAGGCACAATCATTGAAAATATAAAATGACAGACAAAAACGTGCATTAACTTGATGCTGCAAACCCCGTGCAAATATACCACCACAAACATAGGTAGGGATAAAATAATCCATTTACTTAAATGGCTTGTGCGGGCGTATTCATTTTTTCTTAAGATGAGATGTGCTATCGCCGTTGTAATGATTGAGGCACCAATTGCTTCTAAATCGCAATAGGGACGGATGGTAGCAAAGGATTGGTTTACAAAGATCCTGGCCCCAAAGGAAATGAGCAGTAAAACAAATGAGAAAAGAACAAAATAAAAGCTTTTGCTTTTCTTTTCGCCAGGAATAAATGATTTGAATCCTAAATATGTTGAACTAGTTATAAAAAAGAGAAAACTAATTGACTCCATTGCATGAGTTGGATTTTGGATGATGAAAGTGAATGGCCTCATCCAATATATTAGCCCCAAGATGGCAGCAAACAAAACGTAAAGAAAAAGTAAGGTCCTCACTAGCGGCGAGAAGTCTCGAGAAATTCGAGTATGAGATTGAGATAATTCCTTTATAAGCTCTTCAGTTGTTTTCATGTCAGAATTTCCTCTTTTAATTTTGCCAATGCTCTTGAAATTCTGGTTCGGAGAGCATTTTCTTTGAGGCCTAATTTTTCTGCTGCGGCCTTGGTGCTTAACCCTTCAACTTTTGTCATGTAGAGCGCCTCCTTTAACTTGGAAGGCAGTTCTTCTAATGCATCTATAAGATCGTTCGTAGAATCATCTTGAAATGTTACATCATGCGATAACTCTTGAAATTGATGAGGGGATTTACGGTAATGGTCTGCTATTTTATATTTCGCGATACCTATGATCCAGGCCTCGGCGCTTCTTCCGGGTTGAAATGTGTGTAGGTTACGATGGATGCCGATTAAAACTTCTTGGGTGATTTCTTCACGAATTTCGTTTTGCTTAACCCAGCGACCAAGGCGCGTGCGAAGAATCAAAGTACATTCACGAAGAAAGTCCTCGTAGGCGTGTTTATCGCCGCTTTGTGCAGCAAGCAAAAGGGTTGAAAGTTTATTTTCGGGCATCTGTAACATTCTAGTTCTTCTTAGCGAATTACTTCAAGATACAACTCATTAATTAAAGTGAGTGAATAAAGGATTGTTATGAAAGTCGATAAAAACGCTCTTCTACTCGGTGCCTTTTCTGGTTTAGTTCTTCTTGGCGGATGTTCGGCGATGGCGGCCAAGACTGCGGAAGCGCCAGAACAGGTTATGTGCCATGGAGTTAATACTTGTAAGGGTCAAGGAGCATGCGCTGGAAAAGTGGATGCTTGTAGTGGTAAGAATGCTTGTAATGCTGAAGTAACTTGTGCTGGCCACAATGCATGCAAAGGCAAAGGTTTGATCAAGCTTAGTAAAAAAGATTGCCTTGATAAGGGCGGAAAAATCGCGAGCAAATAATATGTATGGAATGGGATTGAGACATACTCATTTTCCAGAAATCTTATCTCGGCTAGAGGTTAATCCCTCTGGCCTGGATTTAGATTTTTTTGAAATTATCACGGAAAACTTTTTTCAAACGAACGGAAGGCCTTTAAAGGTATTGGAAAAAATCCGTAATGATTTGCCAATTAGTTTTCATGGGGTCTCTCTTTCAATCGCCTCGCATGAAGATATAAACATTGATTATCTTAAAAAAGTTAAAGACCTTGCACTCAGAATTGACCCTTTCGTCATTTCGGATCATTTGTGTTGGACAGGTCTGAAAAAAAACAATTTGCATAATCTCCTTCCATTTCCGTATACGGAAGAAACGTTGAACTACCTCGTTCCAAGAATTCAAAAGGTTCAAGATTTCCTTGGTCGACCTTTGATGCTGGAGAATCTCTCGGCATATATAAGTTTTAAAGAATCTGATTTATCTGAAGCTCAATTTTTGAGAGAATTGCATTTGAGATCGGGTTGTCAAATTTTGTTAGACATGAATAATGTTTTTGTAAATTCTCACAACCAAAAATTCAATGCTGCAGACTGGGTCAGAGAAATTCCGCCAGAGGCCGTGAAAGAAATTCATCTTGCAGGTTTTAGTGATATGGGTACTTATTATTTTGATACTCACTCTTGCCCAGTATGGCAGCCTGTATGGGATCTTTATCAAAAGTTTAAAGGAGATTTTCCAGATGCTGTCACTTTAATCGAATGGGATGAAGAGATACCGGCCTTTGATGTTGTTTTATCTGAAGTTCAAAAGGCAAAATCCTATGCAACTTAAGAAATTTCAAGAACTATTCGTCGGTTCTATTACGCTACAAAAGAAATCCAATGAAATCGAAGAACTAATTAATCCCGTTGGGAGTCTTACTCATTATGAGGCACTAAAGGTCTATTCAATGGACTATCAGGCCAGAATGCAAGAAGCACTGGGGAAAAATTACGAGGCAACCTGGCTTGTACTTGGTGATGATGAGTTTCTGGAATGCACAAGAGAGTACATTGCGAACTATCCCTCAGAGCTTACCAATTTAACATCCTATGGGGATAATTTTCCTGATTTATTAACCTCAAAAGAAATCGATCTCGAGGTCGTTCAGATGGCCACTTTTGAGAGAGAATTTTGGAGATGTTTTCACGCCATGGATTGTCCTGCATTTGAAATCAATCAAACCGTTTTGCAATTATCAAGCTTTGATTTATCTTCTATTCGTTTATTTGAGTCTGATATGAGGCTTGATGCTATTTGGCAAAACCGAGAGAAGGGAAGCGAGGCCTTATCGGAGATTGACGTGTATGAAAAATGTTATCTTGCGTTGTATAAGGCGAATGAGAAAGTTGAAGTGAAAATATTGTCACTTGGCGCCTACCAAATACTATTAGATTTAAAAAAGGTAGGGGAGATCTCTAAACTTACAGCTGGAAATTATAGCTCCGAGGACTGGGCGAAAACGTTATCAGTATTAATGTATTGTTATCCTTCAGTTTCTTGCGCAAAGAAAGAATAATATGGTTAGATTGGGTATGAAAAAAGCACTATTAATACTACTTCTTGGATGCTTACTCTTTCTGAGTTTTAGATATGGTCTAACTGATTATTTAAGCTTTGATTATATCAAATCAAACTCAAATCTCATTCAAAGTAAGTTTGACCAAAATCCCGTTTTGTTTATGGCCAGCTTTTTCATCGTTTATGTATTTGTTACTGCTCTCTCAATTCCAGGGGCTGCCATCATGACTTTAGCAGGAGGCGCATTCCTAGGTTTGACGAGCGGAGTAATTGTTGTCTCTTTTGCCAGCACGATTGGAGCAACTCTGGCCTTTCTTGTTGCTAGATTCTTATTTCAAGATTTTTTTAAAAACAAGTATAGAGAAAAATTCAATAGCATTAATAATGGAGTTGAGAAAGAAGGCGACATTTATCTTTTTGGATTGCGATTAGTTCCAATCTTTCCCTTCTTTTTAATTAATATACTCATGGGACTTACTAATTATAAGACTTGGAAGTTTTTTCTTGTGAGTCAGATAGGCATGCTTCCTGGGACATTCGCTTATGTGAATGCTGGAACTCAGCTGGCAAATCTTGAGTCACCTTCGGGGGTGTTGTCGCCGTCCTTCTTGGTTTCATTTGCTCTTTTAGGAGTTATTCCACTTATATTTAAATCTTTTCTAAACATTCTTAAAAAAAGAAAAGTCTATAAAGGTTGGAAAAAGCCTAAATCTTTCGACTATGACATTGTTGCGATTGGAGCAGGTGCCGGAGGATTAGTGAGTTCCTATATTGGTGCCGCTGTTAACGCAAAAGTGGCGCTCATTGAAAAGCATAAGATGGGTGGCGATTGTCTTAATACCGGTTGTGTTCCAAGTAAGGCAATTATTAAGAGCGCAAAAGTTGCGAACATTATTAAAAATGCCGAGAAATATGGAATTACAGTTGATGATTCTAAAGTTAATTTTCAGAACGTTATGACTCGTATTCAAAAGATAATAACTAAAATTGAGCCCCATGATTCAGTAGATAGATATACTAAACTAGGTGTTGATTGCATCAGTGGTGAAGCTGAAGTTCTAAGTCCATGGGAAGTTAAGGTTAATGGAAATGTGTTGTCGACGAGAAATATTATTCTTGCTACCGGGGCAGGACCAGTTGTGCCACCCCTTCCTGGTCTGGCCGATGCAAAAGTTATCACCTCAGATACCATCTGGGATTTAAAAGAACTTCCTAAAAAGCTCGTCGTCATTGGTGGTGGGCCAATCGGTGTGGAGCTTGCCCAATCATTTAAAAGGTTAGGATCAGAGGTTACAGTCGTTGAAGCTGCTCCAAGCATTTTGGTACGTGAAGATTCGGATGTTTCAAAAATTGTGATTGAAAAGCTGATTGAAGATGGAGTTAAAATCTATACTAATCACAAGGCAGTTAGATTTATTAAAAATGGTGATAAAGAGATTCTGGTTGCTCAAACAGCTGGAAAAGAAATTGAGATTGAATTTGATTACTGCTTAGTAGCCTTAGGACGTAAGGCCAATACTAATATCCGAGGACTAGAAAAACTTGCTCTTGGGATTTCTAAGACAAGTACTTTTGAGCATGATGAGTATATGAGGACCAAATTTCCCAACATCTTTGTGGTAGGTGACTGTGCGGGCCCGTTTCAATTCACGCATACAGCTGCTCATCAAGCTTGGTATGCAGCAGTGAATGCCTTGTTTGCACCACTCGTTTCATATAAAGCCGACTATAGGGTTGTGCCATGGTGTACATTTACCGAGCCTGAAATTGCGAGGGTTGGGATTTCAGAGACAGAGGCAAAAGCTCAAGGCATCGCTTTTGAACTTGTTCATTATAATCTTTCCGATTTAGATAGGGCGATTGCTGAAGATGAAGACTTTGGCCTAATAAAAGTAATTGTTGCCAAGGGCACAGATCAGATTTTGGGAGTAGCCATTGTAAGTACACGGGCCAGTGAGCTCTTGGGAGAATTTACACTCGCTATGAAACATAAAATTGGTTTAAATAAAATCTTAGGCACAATACATGCTTATCCCACTTTCCCTGAGGCGATTAAATATACGGCAGGAGAATGGAAAAGAGCTCACAAACCTGAGAAAATACTTCGGTATCTTAAAAAGTTTCACGCATGGAGAAGAGGTTAATATGAAAGAAGAGATTAAAAGGAGTAAGTTGTGATTCCAACCTCTTTAAAATTTATCGATCCTCTCTTAACGGCAAAAGGCGAAGAACGTGCTTATGTTGACCTGAAAGAACTGAACACTCTTTGGTTTAATACAGGGAGCCTGTGTAATCTTACTTGTCAGAACTGCTATATCGAATCAAGCCCTAAGAATGATCGCCTTTCATTTATTAGTGTGCATGATGTTTTACCTTTTCTTAATGAAATTAAAGATCAAGGTTTGCCTACTACTTTGATTGGATTAACTGGCGGAGAACCTTTTGCTAATCCTCATATCATTTCAGTTATTGAACTTATTTTAGATCATGGGTTTGAAGTTTTGGTCCTTACGAATGCCTATAAAGTACTCAAGAAGCATCAGATGGCCTTGCTGGATTTTAAAAATAAATTTCCGGACAAGTTTAAAATACGAGTTTCTCTTGATCACTATACAAAAGAAATTCATGAGAAAGAACGAGGCGAAAATACTTTCGATGAAACTTTGCTGAATATTTCTTGGCTTATGGACAATGGTTTTACCGTTTCCATTGCAGGGAGATCTCTCTTCAAGGAAGATCAGAATTTAGTGATACTGGGCTACCAAAGCCTTACTTCTGTTCAGAGTATTGTAATTTTTCCTGAAATGGATGTTCAACATAATGTGCCTGAAATCACTACGAGCTGCTGGAATATATTAAGTAAAAAACCAAGCGATCAAATGTGTGCCAGTGAACGCATGATTATTAAAAAGAAAGGCGAAGAGAAGGCGGTGGTTATGCCCTGTACACTTCTCGCTTATGATGCTCAGTTCGAGTTAGGACACAGCCTGAAAGAGGCAAAGCAAAGAGTTTATTTAAACCATCCTTTTTGTGCTAAATTTTGCGTATTAGGTGGGGCCAGTTGCTCACCAAAATAGTTTAGACGGATACTTTAAAGAACCACTTAATGTTGTTGCCCTATGGATTTCTGTTGATGGGGACGATTTGAAACAGAGCTATGAAACAATTATTTCCGCGATTGAAATTGATGAGATTTAAGCGATTAGGTTTGATATTTTTTCATGAAACTCTTGTCTAGGAATACTTTTAAGAACCATGCAAGTTTTCCCATTATGGATAAATTTCCTCTCGTCGCAAGAGCTATTTTATTCCCAATCAAAAGTATTTTTAAAAACTTTTCCTGAGGAATATAAGGAGTCATTGCTTGGCCAGAAAAGTAAGCTTGTATATTAATTGCGAGTATACGTCCTTGCCTGACTGCGTAGACTCCTGCCTTAGGGAGAGGATCATTATTAAATGAGATGCAATCACCGGCCGCAAATACATTCTCTGTTCCTATGACAATAAGCGATTCATTGGTCACAAGAAACCCACTAACATCACATTTTAAATCCCCTGGGATAGAATTCGGAACTGCACCTGTCGTTATAAAAACATAGTCAGCAGCACGGGTAAGGCCACTCTCTAAAATTATGTTACCTCCACTAAAAGTTCTCACTTCGGATTTGACTTCTATTTTAATGTTGAGTTTTGCAAGTTGAGACATGGCCTTTCTTCTTGCTGCTTCAGGTAACTCAGGAAGTATTTCCTGAGCTTTAGTGATCAGCGTGACATTGCCTCCAGTTCGTATCGCGATCGCTGTTGCAATCTCGCACCCTGCGCTTCCAGCCCCAATCACTGCTATTTGTAGATGTTTTTTTTCTTCTAGAAAGTTAGTCCACTTTGGAACGAAATGAGAAAGTGGTTTTACATAGATCAAATGATTATTTTCTTTTAAATCACATTCTATCTTCTGAGGAAGTATCCCTGTATTTACTGAGAGGCAGTCATAGATTATTGTTTCACCCGTCGAAATTGATATAGAGCTTGATGCAGTGTGAATACGAGTCACCTGAGCATGAATCAATGTAATTTCATGAAGCATGGCCATTTTTTCTAGGTCAAATACAATTTGGTCTTCTTTGAAATACCCGGCCATAAATCCTGGAAGCATGCCTGAATAAGGTGCTTTCAAGACATCTGATATAAGTACGATTTTTATTTCGGCCGAAAGTGCGGTAGCAAGCGTCTTAATTGCAATGAGATTACTGTGGCCGGCACCAACCATTACAAGAGTCTTCATATCATCTCACTCTATTTACAGAAAAGTAGTCAAATTCACATTCTGAAAATATACTTAATCGGAGGTTCCTGTAAATGATAAGCGTAATTCTTTCGGCCTATAATGAAAGCTCCAATCCATACTTTTGGAAGACGATTGAAATTATCAAAAGTCTTAAATCCCAGGGAATTAACATTGAGCTGCTGGTTGGTGCGACTAACGGAGATGACGATACATTTGCAAGGCTTAAGGATAACGACGTAAAATTTATTGAGATCCAAACGAGCAAGCGGGCAGAACGTTATAATGCAGCTTTTAAATTATCATCAGGCACAAAAGAGAGTTGGGTACTTCTTCATCATCCCAGAAGCCTTTTGCATGAGAATGCGTTCATTTCACTTCTGGCGCAAAATAATTCCGTGAGATGGGGTGCCTTCACCCATCAGTTTGATGTTCAACATCCTTTGCTTCAATTTACATCATGGTGGTCTAATTTTGTAAGAGGTGACATTAAAAGTATTTTCTATCTTGATCATTGCTTGTTTGTCAGGAAAGAGCTTTTCGAACGAGTGGGAGGATTTTCATTGGTTAAAATTTTTGAAGATACCATCCTTTCTCAGAAATTATCGGTTTTATCAAGGCCTGTTAGACTTTCATCGAGGAGCACCACTTCGGCGATTCGTTTTACAAAAAATGGAATTTGGCGTCAGTTAATTCTCAATCAAGTTTTAAAATTTAAGTTTTTCGTAAATACGAGTGATTCAAAAATGAATGCCGATTACGAGAAGGGCCTGGAATTGAATACCAAAGCGAAATCTTAATCCTTGTGATATTGCTGCTGCGCAAAAGACTAGTTGCCTAGACTCATCACTATCTGGTAATCTCCCCATCAAAACAAGCTCCCAGAGGTATGACATGAATGACGAGAAAATCATTAACTTGGAAATTAAATTTGCCCATCAGGACAATTTCCTAAACCAGCTTAATGACATTGTTATTACTCAGCAAAAGAGTATTGAGCGTTTAGAAAAAGAGATTCTTGATTTAAAAGGCAATATGAACGTGCGAAATACAGTTGATGCTAACCGCTCGCTCAGCGATGACAAACCACCTCACTACTAAGAGAGTTTTATGATTGAAAACGATTTGAAAATTACAGATACAACTGTCGGGTCTGGAAAAGAAGCGGTCAAAGGTGCTTTGATTACTGTTCAATACGAAGGATTCCTGGAAGATGGAACTAAGTTTGATTCATCCCTTGATAGAGGTCTCCCTTTTCAATGTGTGATTGGTACTGGACGAGTAATCAAAGGTTGGGATCAGGGAATGATGGGAATGAAAGAGGGTGGTAAACGCACTCTTTTTGTACCGGCCCATTTGGGGTACGGAGAAAGACAAGTGGGACAACATATTAAACCAAATTCAAATTTAATTTTTCACGTTGAACTTCTTGAAGTTCTAACTCGTGATTAAAGAAGGAAATCATATGACAACTAATACGCACGTAAATTCAGATCGCCTTTGGAAGAGTCTCATGGATATGGCCAAGATAGGTGCCACTGAAAAAGGTGGCGTCTGTCGTCTTGCTTTGACGGACCTTGATAAAGAAGCGCGTGATCTTTTTGTTAAATGGTGCAAAGAAGCTAATTGCACAATTAAAATTGATCAAATGGGCAACGTCTTTGCACGAAGAGCTGGGAAAGATAATTCTCTTGCTCCAGTTGTGACTGGTAGTCATATCGATAGTCAACCGACTGGCGGGAAATTTGATGGCGTTTACGGCGTACTTGCTGGTCTTGAAGTTATCCGAACGCTTAATGATTTGAAAATTGAAACTCTTAGACCAATTGAAGCTTCAATCTGGACTAACGAAGAGGGCTCTCGCTTTGCGCCTGCGATGGTTTCATCGGGAATCTTTGGCGGAGTCTTTGATTTGGAATACGGTTTGAGCCGCCCTGATCTCGATGGTAAAACCATGGGCCAAGAACTCGCCCGCATCGGCTATGCCGGCCCTGAACCAGTCGGTGGAAGACCAATCCACGCCTTTTTTGAGGCCCACATCGAGCAAGGCCCCATTTTAGAACACGATAAAAAACAAATCGGTATCGTCCAAGGTGGCCTAGGTCAACGCTGGATGGAAGTAACTATGATTGGAGTTGAGTCTCACGCAGGTCCAACGCCCATGAGAATTAGAAAAGATGCGATGGTAGGAGCTTCTGCTGTCATCACGGCCGTTAATAAAATAGGGAACTCGTATCAACATGCTTGTGCTACTGTTGGACTTGTTCAATGTATGCCGAACTCTCGTAATACGATTCCAGGAAAAGTTTTTTTTACGATAGATCTTCGTCACAATGAAGATGAAATTTTATCTAAGATGGCGAGTGAAGCTAAAGAAGCATGTGAAAAAGCGTCGAAAGAAAATGGTCTTAAATTAGAATATAAAGAAATTTGGTATTTAC
>JBILYY010000108.1:0-11362 GCA_044377495.1 Bacteriovoracaceae bacterium
TTAAGGGCCCGAACATCTTCAATCCTTTTGACTGCACGTGATAAGAGATCTGATGAAAACTCTTGATCGCGGTAAACAGTTAGTCCCTCTTTTAATGTGAGTTGAAACCAGTCACGACATGTAACGCGATTCCCTGTCCAGTTATGGAAGTATTCATGCCCAATGACACCCTGAATATTTTGAAAATCGTGATCCGTAGCGCTTTTCTCATCTGCCAAGGTGTACGTAGAGTTGAAAATATTTAACCCTTTATTTTCCATCGCACCCATATTAAATGAATCAACGGCAACGATCATATAGATGTCTAAGTCATACTCTAGACCGAAAGTTTCTTCGTCCCATTTCATAGAAGTTTTAAGAGAATTCATCGCATGTGGTGTTTTTCCTAAGTTCCCCTTATCAACAAAAATTTCAAGTTCAACATTTCTACCTGTCATTGTTGCATACGAATCTCGGGCAACGTCGAAATCCCCAGCGACCATGGCAAACAGATAGCTAGGCTTTCTAAATGGATCTTCCCACTCAACAAAATGCCTGCCATTTGCTAGATCTCCTGAAGCAGTCTTATTTCCATTTGAAAGAAGAAAAGGAAATCTAATCTTGTCGCCTGTCATACGAGTTTTGAATTTGGCCATTACATCAGGTCGGTCAATGAAATATGTAATTTTTCTAAAACCTTCTGGCTCACACTGTGTACAAAACTGATCCCCAGATTGATAAAAACCTTCGCAAGCTTTGTTTGTAGCTGGGTTAATTTCATTTTGAATTTCAATAATGAACTGGTCCGTAGTTATATTCGGAATAATCAGTTTATCAGAAGTAAGCTGATATTTATCAGAGGCCAGCTGAACACCATTCATTGTTACAGATTTCAATACGACGTTCTCGCCATTAAATTCCAAATCCCCAGGCCTTCCTTTCAACACATCAGACTTTAAGATCTTCATGGTCGAAGTTACGAGTGTATAGTCTTCAAAGATATCAACGGACAGACTTATGGTATCAATGAAAAAATTTGACGGTTGATAATCTTTTAAATGAATCGTCTTAGGTTGTGCTGCTTGCATACTCTCCCTCAATTGTAACTTCAAATCCGCTATGTGATCTGACATTTAAAACTCCCGCCTCAAAGATCAAATACTGACCTTTAATCCCAAGAAGTTTTGATTTTACGACAGGAACTTTTTCAAGATTAATAGACGTTACTTTTTCAGGGTAAAGGTCCACAGGATAATTAAACTTATACTCCGGTTCATTTAATACTTTGTATTCGTGCCCTTTCAAATCATCTTTTACGAGAGAAAGTAGTTTTTCTTTCCACTCAAGAAGATTAACCTCTTCCGAAGGACCTCTAAGCATTTTGCGCCAATCAGTTTTATCAGCAATGTGCTTTTTAAAAATTACCTCAATGAGCCCTGAAGTGAGCCTTTTATTAACTTCAATAATTGGTAGCGCTTGAGTCGCCCCTTGATCAATCCAACGAGTAGGAACCTGGGTTCGTCTTGTGATACCAACTTTTAATCCAGAAGAATTTGCTAGGTATACGACATGCGGCTTCAAACAATGCTCTTCTCCCCAGGCCGGTTCGCGACAAGTTCCTTTGTCATAGTGACAAAGTTCAGGCTTCAAAATACAAAGATCACACGCGGCCAGCTTGATCGTACAAGGAAAACAATATCCTTGATTATAAGATTTCTTTGTAGATTTCCCACAATTGCCACAAAATATTTTACCCGAATAACTAAGGGTAACCTCTGAACCAATGAGGTTATTGAGGTCAAACTGCACCTCGCCAAGCATCAACTGATACTTAATAGGTAAGTCTGGGTAAGAAACCATCTTAGATAATCTGCCTGAGAATTTCATTGGAGAATTATCCATAAAAATGGTGCATATGTCTTAGAAAAATGTTCCATTATTGCTTAAACTAAAAGCTCAATTACAATCATGTTAAAGTTTATTAGTTTGGCTTACCAATAAGGATGGTTATATGAAGAAAGAGTTTCGCAGTTTAAAGATGATGTTCCTGACTTTGGCACTTCTTGTTGCTACAAGTTGCGGAAATTCACCTAAGCTACCTGAGATTCCTGGAGTTAAAGGACCACTCTTCAATCTTTTAGATGGAAAAGTCATGGTCACTGTTAAATTACTTAGAGCAAATTTGAATGTTGGAGCAAGGGTTCCAATACCTAAAACCAAAGCTTCATCCTTTGAAGTCTCTCCAAATCTCGAAGATGGTGGAACACTGGTTGTTTTCTCTCTCGATGTTGAAGATTTGAAAGATATGAATATTGGCGTTGGTGATGGGAATACTTTGCCTGACGGTAGAGCGATTCCAGGAATTCCTGGTGGAACACTCACTGATTCACTTAGAGTTGATACTGAACTTCTTGATATGTCTTTCTACTTCCATAAAAGTCTTTTCGGTTTTTATATTCCACTTGGTTGGAATACAAATGGTTTCGGTGGGTACTGGAATGTAGTGATTAATGATAAAAACATTGGTCTACTTGGAGCTGTGTCTTCAGATGACCAAGGTCATGGGGCCGGCTTTATTCTTTTCTTAAGACTACAGCAACTGAAGTCTAAAGAGTTCCAAAAGCTCATCAGGCTTTCAAGACAGAATCCTCACATCATGTACTAGTTTCAATAACTTGGGGTCCTTAGGGACCCCTTTTTTTGGTTAACATTTGTAAATATTTCCCAAAACTGGCCTTTTCTCACCCATATCACCCTACTCAACCCATAATCGAACAATGAAGCTGAAATTGGTCCTTCTTATCCTACCTCTCATGATGTCCATTGGACTTACGTCCTGTGGAAAGAAGGCTCAAGATAAAAATACAAATGGGCCTCAGGATAAATCGTCGAAAGCAGAATCCGCCATAATTGAGGAAACGCATAAAGAACTTTTTGAAGCAATTCAGATAAACGACATTATTAAAGTCCAATCACTTTTAGAAAAAAAATCTCAAGTAGACTTAGATAAAATATTGGAGAATGGTGAAACTCTGATGACTTTGGCGGTTAAAAAAGATCTCTACCAAATCGTAGAACTTCTTATCGCAAATAAGGCCAGCCTCTTCAGAACTAATATTAAAAGTGAGACTCCATTAATTATGGCCGCGGGTCTTGGTCATGAAAACTTGGTAAGACTTTTGATTTCACTAGGTTCAAAGACAGATGGAAAAGATGTTAACGGTAATACGGCCCTGCATGTAGCGATCATCAATTCTCATGATACTGTTGCACTATTTTTAATTAATAGCAGAGCGAATATTGATATTACCAACAACGATAATCAAACAGCACTAAAGCTGGCAGAAATTATAAATTTAAAAAAAGTTGTCGATTTGCTTAGAAGTTTGACCCAATCAAGTGTTGGTCTTCCCAATAAAATTGATGTGCGGAATCTAGTTAGCTTGGGAGACGTTGAAAGTTTAAATCAGCTTTTCATTAAGTACCCAGCAGTTGTCTATGAATATAGAGACCTGGATTTTTATGTTCTCATAATTTCATCTCATGAGCATGACAAAGCACTAAGCATCACTCATCTTATGATGGGATATGGCGCTAATCTGGACGGTCCGGCAGGATCGGACACCACAGCGCTGATCGAAGTTGTTAAAAGAGAGTATGAAGACTTCGTAAATCTTTTGCTAAATGAAAATGTAAATCCAAATATAGTTGATGATAAAGGTAATTCGGCCTTGATATGGGCCATCAAACGCAACAACCAAAGTATTGTTAAAATCTTGATTGAAAAGAATGCTATCCAAAAATACAATTACTATGAAGCGGGAAGAAAAAAAGTCATGAGGGCCTGCGATGTGGCACGAGAAATGACTGCACTGAGCACCACTTCAGAATCTAAAAAATCCAATTCGGATATTAAGGCCACATTAGGCTGCAGCCTTTGGCCTTTCTAGTTTAAATACCGGAATAAGAAGCAAGAGTCCGGGAATTGCAACCAAAGTACAAAACACAAAGAACATTTCCCAACCCATTATTTCTGCCATCTTTCCTGTTGGCGAAGAAAGAATCACACGAGGAACACCCATAAGTGCCGTTAAAAGGGCATACTGAGTCGCTGTGAACTGTTTATTGGTTAATGAAGCCATGTAGGCAGCATAAGCCGCCGTGCCCATACCAGAGGCAAGATTTTCAAAGGCGACAACTATAGCAAGGGAGCTAAGAGTAATTGGCATAGATGGAAGGATAGCAAAACCTATTGTAGAAACTGCTTGTAGTATGCCAAAAAAGATCAAAGACCACTTCATGTTATATCGAAGCATCATCACACCGCCGATGAGGCCACCAATGATGGTCGAAATTAATCCAAAGATCTTCGCCACATTCCCTAAATCAGCTTTGGTATAACCTAATTGTAAGATAAATGGAGTCGTCATATTAGCGGCCATACTGTCGCCAACTTTATACAAGAGGATAAAAAGAAGAACGACGAAGGCACCTTTACGGGTGAAAAACTCTTGCAACGGACCAATAACTGCTTCCTTCATATTGGCAGGAATTTTTACGTGATGGGTTTCCTTTGGAGCGATGAAGGTAAAAATAATCGCTGGAATCATACATAATGCCATAATTTTATAAACGTCAGTAAACGGCATGGCCATGGCCATATTGAGTGCTAACGCTCCAGAGACAATCATCGCCAATCGGTAGCCATTCACATAGAGCGAAGAGCCCATGCTTAATTCTTCATCAGGCATAATTTCCCGGCGGTAAGCATCCACCACCACATCTTGAGATGCAGAAAAAAGCGCAATACAAAAAGCCCATCCAAGGACTGCCGTCAAATTTGTAGTTGGATTAGTCATAGAAAGACCGAAGATCGAAACTAAAATAAGAATTTGAAATAAAAGCATCCAGCCCTTACGTCTACCAAGGAAAGGAACTTGATAGCGATCCAAAAATGGGGCCCAAAGAAATTTCCAAACGTAAGGCATACCAATCAGAGAAACCATTCCTATCGCAGTCAGATCGATTTTTTCATCTGTCATCCATGCCTGAAGTGTTCCACCCGTTAGAAGAAGAGGTAAACCAGAGCAATACCCCATCATTAGCATTGTCAACATTCTGAAACTAAAAATCTTCTTTACGATATCCATAACATCCTAGAGATAAGTGGCTTCATGGTAATGAAAGGCATTTTTACCAACGAGAGAGTCTAATTCTTTTTTCTTATTCTTACCCTTTTTAAAGGTAAGCTCTTTAATTGTTTCTCCAAGGGCGCGAGCAAGTAAAGGAGGAACGGCATTTCCGATCTGACGAAAAACCGCTGTTTGTGATCCGTGAAAAATAAAATCGTTAGGGAAACTCTGACAAGCAGCCGCTTCTCTTGGAGTCAAATATCTCGGCTCCACCGGATGATAGTAACTGGTGCGAGCTGTAAGTATTGTTGGAGACGGCTCATTTAGCGGTAAACGTTGAAGACGAGTTTGACGAAAACGATTTTCACGTAATTTTTTCCAGTCTACTCCAAACCACAATTTCTTAGGTAGAAATTCTTTTTCATCTTCTTGATAACGAATTCCGCGCCCTGGTGGGATAAGCTTCAAACGCTCACGATCCTCTTTCTTTTTGACTTCGGCCAAAAGGATGTCGTGATTATAAATGCGTCCATCTTTAGATTTTAAATTTCTTAACGCTTCTTTGACTGTTAGAGTTTTTTTGCTAGCCCGCGTTCCATGAGAAGCAACAGGAAAGAGGCACTCTCCATCTTTGACACCCATGATAATTGTTCTGCGTCTTTTTTCAGGGACACCAAATTCTTCAGCAGAAAGAACTCTTGCATCCATGTTGTAACCAAGACTTTCAAAATACTTAAAGATCTGTTTTAAAATTGCCTGATTTTTTTTGGCCACAAGTCCTGTGACATTTTCAAAAATAATCACTTTCGGTTGTGTCACTTTTACAATTCTAACAAATTGCTTAAACAATTGGTTTCGATCATCTTCAACTTCGCCACGGCCAACAGTGGAAAAACCTTGGCAAGGCGGTCCTCCCACAACCATATCAACTTTCTGACCTTTTAAAAGTTCGATTAGCTTCTTCTCTTTGAGTTGTTTGATGTCACCCAGATAAACTGCCGCCTCATGGTGATTGGCAGCAAATGTCTGTATGGCTTCTTTGTTAAAATCCACGCCTAACAAGCAGCGATGTCCCGCCATTTCAAGGCCATGAGACATTCCACCACACCCGCTAAAGAGATCAATAAAAGAAAGTGAAGTTTTGTTTTTCATGTCATCTCGAATTATAGGTAAAAATATCTTACTAAGATTGTAAATTCTTGACCAAACAGTGTCTATAGAAAACACTAACAAAAGTTTGATATATGAAACTCGATTTGTTTAACTTTTTTCACTCACAAATTCATTAAAAATATGAGAAAATAGTTAAAACTTTTTTGTATTTAATTTTTACTCATTTAACAAAGGCTACAAAATGAAAAGACGCGATTTCCTTAAAAGCACTCTCCTATTAGCAGCTGTTTCAACAGTTCTAGGTAAAGCTTCTGGACTATTTAACCAAGCACTAGCAGCAGGTTCTTCTGTAGCTGTAGGCAAACTTGGCTACAAACTAGTCTCTCCTCAGGCCAAGAATGGAAAACAGTGTAATACTTGTAAGCATTATAAGGCGAACAAGGAAGCTGGAGCAGCTGCGGGCGAATGCGTTCTTCCTGCTATGAAGTCGGCCATGAAGCCAGCCGTAGCACCGTTTTTTGTACTAGACGCTGCTTACTGTAACATGTGGGCAAAAAAAGCTTAATTCAAAGTAGATAAGGCCCTTAATAGAGGGCCTTATTTTACATATCCAACCCCTCTTTTATTTAAAACTAATGTTGTCAGAAAATGTTAGTTTGCAATCGATTCTTACTTTGGAATAAATGGCCCAGGAAAATCACTTTTCTTTAGGAGCCCAGTAATGAAGATAGTCACTTTTATCACCATTCTTGTTATGACAATTTCAGCTTATGCTGGGCCAAATGTTATTTATGGAAAGGATGACAGAAAAGATGTCTACCAAACAACTAACGCAATGCATTTATTGTTGGCCAAATCTTCAGCAGGAATGATTAAAAAATCCATGTTTATCACCAGCTTAACGGCCAATGCCTTTGATCTAAAAGAGACTGTAAGCCTTGAACGAGCAGAGAACGTATGTACAACAGAAAAATTCTCACAACAACCATTAGCGCCTATCTGCTCAGGTTTTCTGATTGGACCTGATACTCTGGTCACTGCCGGACACTGCTACAACACTTTTGATAGGCCAGAAAATGTCTGTCGTGATTTTGCCTGGGTATTTGACTATGACATGAAGTCTGCTTCTCATAATCCGACTAAAAATATTTCAATTGCAAACATCTATAACTGTAAAAGTGTATCTTCAGTTCAACGTGACAACTTTTATGATTTTGCCATCATCAAACTGGATCGTAAGGTTGTAGGCCGCACTCCACTTAAATTTAGAACCACTGGTAAGCTGGCCGACTCTGCTTCATTGGTAGTTATTGGTCACCCAACGGGTCTTCCAACTAAGATCTCTGCAAACGGAAAAGTGACACTTAACTCTGAAGTGACTCGCTTTTCTACGACTCTTGATACTTTTCACGGTAACTCTGGTTCTGCTGTCTTCGATGCAACAACTGGCCAAGTGGAAGGAATTTTGATCATGGGTAAAAATGATTACCGACCAAGTCTTTTATCAAATCCAGAGAGCTGTCAGGTTGCGAATATTTGTGATGAATCGGCAAAGAACTGCTCGGCCGGCACTGAGTCTGGAACTATTGCCCATGGAGAAGTTGTTCTACGTATTGAAAAAATTAACGTTCAAATTACAAAAGCTCTCGCAACAAAATAAGAACTTCATCAATAGAAAGCTCCACCAGAAGATCCTTCTGGCGGGAGCTCTCACCGCGAAGTAAAAATATTTTAGACTTTGACACTTTGAGAAGCTCCGCAAAAAACTCAATTAATCCCGCATTTGCTTCACCATCTCTAGGTGGTGATTTTATTTTAACCTTTAGCCGTTCTCCATGTGTCCCCGACAGCTTATTACTTGAAGCTCCCGGTTGAATATAAAGCTGGAGTACTGTTCCCTTGGGATGATTTTTTGACCATGATTCCATACATTAATGTTAACATCATCTTATGGAATTGAAATTCTTTTGGGCACAAGTGAGAGACCTTACCGTCGCGTCCTTGAAATCCCGATATCGTAAGACTTTTGCGGGCTTTATCTGGGTTGTTTTAAATCCACTGATGATGTTTGGTGTTCAAAGTTTGGTTTTTAAAACCTTCATGCGAATTCAGGTTCCTGATTATAATCTTTTTTTACTTGGGGGACTTCTACCTTGGATTTTTTTTTCCTCTACCGTTCAAATGACGACCCCGCTCTTTGTGACCCAATCATATCTCCTTCGTTCATTTAAAATTAATCCAATGGTCATCCTAACATCACAAGTTGTTGATAACTTCATTAACTTTATCGCCAGTTTCCTGTTGATCCTTTTACCATTTTATCTTTCAAGCGACAGAAGCTTATCTGGACTACTGCTACTTCCCTTTGCCCTCATACCATTATTAATAGGGACTCTCTCACTTGGTATAACTTTAAGTACAATCAATGTTTTTTTCAGAGATACCAATTTTGTTATGAGTTTTATCTTTAACTTACTTTTTTATATTACTCCGGTCTTTTATCCAAAATCATATATTCCAGTGAAATGGCAGTGGCTTGTAGATATTAATCCGGCCGTTTATCTACTTAATCCTTTTAGATCAGTCATCTATTTTGAAGGAAACACATTTTGGATTGACCTGCTAAAAGCTCTCGGGATTTCAATCTTGCTCCTTTGTATTGCAGTTGGAGTATGGAAAAGGAAAAGAAATGACTTCTACCACAAGCTCTGAAATTCTCCTTTCTGTAAAGAATCTAAAAGTTCATTTTGAGTTAGAACACTACCAGAACAATAATTTACGCGAAGTATTCATTTCAGCGATTACCAGTCCTATCGAATATTTTATAAAAAAACCGGAACTCTTACATGTGATCGACGATGTCTCCTTTGATATCAAGAGGGGCATGCGCCTTGGTCTTCTGGGAGTTAATGGAAGCGGGAAAACAACGTTATGCAGGTGCCTGGCCGGTATGATGGTCCCACAAAAAGGGAGCATTCAAACTGAAGCACAAGTACGGGCAATTTTTGATATAGGAACCGGAATTATGCCTGACCTAACAGGCAGAGAGAATGCTTTTCTTCTTGCCCGACTTTTTTTTCCGGAGATCAAAGATCTTAGACCACTCGTAAATGAATCTTTAGAGTTTTCTGAACTTGGACACTTTCTAGATATACCATTTAGGCAGTATTCAAAGGGAATGCAGGCCCGACTAATGCTTTCCTTGGTTTCCTCACAACCAACAGACATATTGATTTTGGATGAAGTATTGGATGGAGCTGATTATTTTTTCCAACAAAAACTTTCTGTTCGCATGAAAAACTTTATCAAATCAACAGGAGCAACAATTTTTGTTTCTCACAGTGCTGATCAAGTGCGTGAAGTTTGCGACGTGGTTCTTGTAATGAACAAAGGTAAACTTGGCTTTTTTGGGGGCGTAGAAGAAGGACTAGAGTATTATCATAAAAATATGGCGCCTACTCTAAATCCTTCTATCTGATTAAATCTAAACTATTTTATTGTGACCTTTCTTGTTAGCAAAAAGTGAATACATTGCAGGTACAACAACTAAAGTCAGAACTGTTGAAACAATAGAACCACCTATAATCGCAATTGCCATTGGCTTTAGAGATTCTGATCCTGGCCCAAGCGACAAGGCAAGGGGTATAGCACCTGCAACAGTTGAAAAAGTTGTCATAAGAATTGGTCGAAGCCTTTTTGGACAGGCATCTTTTAAAGCATCTTGTACCGACAATCCATCTTCTCTTCTTTGATTTGTAAAATCCACCAGGAGAATAGAATTTTTCTTAACAATTCCCATAAGGAGAATGAGTCCAATCATAGAATACATATTAATCGTCTGGCCTGTTAACCAAAGCCCCAGAAAGGCCCCTGAGAAACTAAAAGGCAGTGCCATCAAAACGGTGACAGGATCAATAAAACTATTAAACTGAGCACCAAGAATCATATAGGCGATAAGAATCCCCAAAGCTAGAGCAACAAGTAGACTCTTAAATGTTTCTTTAAAACTTTCTGATGAACCAGACTCGACCAATGCATATCCTGGGGGTAAGTGCTTTTTAGCAATTATTTTAACTTCATCTAAGGCCTCACCCTGAGATTTGCCGGGACCGATACCAGCAAAAATAGTAATGGCCCTCTGACGTTGACGCCGACTTATGGTTTGAACCCCGGGGAGCTCTTTAACCACCACAACATCCAGGAGTTTAATTAACTCTCCTCTAGTATTTCGCACGAATATTTTCTTCAAATCTTCTAAACTATCCTTAGAAGCATTAATCATTTTAACTCTGATGTCGTTTCGGTGGCCATCTTTAGAATATTTACCAACTACTACCCCACCAATAAGTGCGTTTATAGTGGTTCCTATTTCCTGGACACTAACACCATATAGTTTTGCGCGATCACGATCAGGGAAAATTTTAATTTCAAGAACAGATTCTTTGTAATCTGTATCAACATCGGTATAGATACCGGAGTCCTTCATCTCTTTTATGGTATCTTTAGCGGCCTTAATTAGAGTTACCCAATTACCACCCATAAGTGTGAATTCCACGGGAAAACCACGTCCAGAAGCCGAGAATCCACCCTGCGATGTATCCTGAACAAAGACCATGCCCTTTTTAAAATTCTTTTTAAAGTAATCTCGATATTCTTGTAAAAGTTCAAATTGTTTTTTGGAACGTCCAAGTAATTTGTCTTTGGGTCGGTCTTTTGGTCGATGAAGAGTGACAAACATATTGGAAATGTTTGATTCACTACCACCCTGACCACCAAAACCGCCAATAGAGACATAAAATCGCTTAATTTCTTTTCTGGAATTGAAGTATGCTTCAACTTCCTTGGTTGCTTCATCGGTAAAACTTAAAGATGAACCATCGGCAGTCTTTAGTCTTATCATAAATGATGAAATATCCTGAGCGGGAACAAATTCTTTTGGAATCCATTTAACCAACACAAATGTTCCTGCAAAGAACAAAAATGAGAAGATGAGAACCTTCCAGCGATTATTCAAGGTGTAATCAAGGGCCTTTTCATATAAAAGGACCTGCTTTTCAAATAAGTTATCAACGTATTTACCGAGCTTAGAGCGTTTAGTCGTATCATCAATGAATTTAGAAGTTCGCATAGGAGTAAGC
>JBILYY010000109.1:0-11299 GCA_044377495.1 Bacteriovoracaceae bacterium
ATCTAACTTTCCCTTTTATGACCGCCGAGGAATTTGTTTTAGGTTTAAGATCGATTCAAAGCTGCAAAAAAATACCAATCATAGTGATATCTGGTCAAATGGATGTTCAGAAGCGGACGTCTGCACTAAAGGCAAATGATTTTATTCAAAAGCCCTTTGATTTAGATCTCTTCCTGACCAAAGTTTCAGGCATGGTTTCCATGTAATCTTATGGTTTAGTAAAGCTTGGTAGGATTGTTTTGATGTACAAGAATTCGAGACACTGATAAATATTGGGCCATGCAAAATCTTAAAAAATCAGATCTCCTTACAGAGGGTCTTAACCTTGAGTCTTTAATGGAGGCCCTATTTTACCGCGATGAATTTTTATCTATTGCAAGTCATGAACTTAAAACTCCTCTCACGACGATGAGACTTCATACACAAGTATTCAAAAGATATTCAATTAAGGATCAAAGTCTGCCTTATTCAAAGGATAATGTTGATCGCCTCGTTAATCAGATTGATGCTCAAACATCACGATTAATAAAACTAGTTGAGGACATGCTGGATATTTCCCGGATTAGGTCTGGTCAACTCTGCATGACAAAAGATGATTTCAATATAAGTGATCTTCTTCATGATGTAGTAAAAAAGTTTAATTTAAGTGAGATAAATCGGATTTCATTAAAGGTAGATGCAAATCTTTTCCTTTGGGGAGATCGTGAAAGAGTTGCCCAGGTTTTTCATAAGATCATCAATAATGCTTTGAAATATAGCAAGGATTTACCGATTGAGGTCAAATTAAGTAAGAAGGAAACTAAAATTATTTTTTCTGTTAAAGATCATGGATATGGTATTTCCCAAGAAAATCAAAAAAGAATATTTCATCGTTTTCAGCGAGGGATATCGGCATCTGAGGTTAGCGGTCTTGGACTTGGTTTGTATATTGCGAGAGAAATAGTTGAATTCCATAATGGTAAAATTTCCGTAAAAAGTTGCCTCGGAAAAGGCTCTACTTTTACAGTTGATTTCATTTCTAAGGAGCTTTTATGAATCATCCAATATGCATCATCGATGACGATGAGGATATCCGTGGAGTCATTGAATATGCTTTGGAATTCGAAAATATTAAGACTATTTCTTTTGAAAGTGCAGAGCTTGCAGAGGAGCATCTGTCCCAGCTCTTGCCTCATGATTTTCCGAGTCTGATCATTGTTGATTTTATGATGCCAACTATGAATGGTGTCGAATTCATTTCCCTGTTGCATGACAAATATTCTGAAACTCTTGCGAAGATTCCCCTGGCCCTGAGCACTGGTTTTTTGTCAGATCATATCAAAATACCAAAAGAAGTCATAAAGCTTGATAAACCAATAGATCTCCAAGACCTTTTAGAATTAGTTAAAAAGTATTATCCCGATCCTGATTATATTTTGGATAAAAACAATAGAACATTATAAAAAACACTTACCTTCGCCGCGATAGGTATTTACTGTCTCAGTAATTCTGTTCCCTTCGATAATATGTATTTGATTAAAGCGTTCGCAAATTTCACCAGCTTTGGCATGTCTCAAAATGATTAGATCACCAATTCCTAGCTTAAGAGAACCATTATATTTAAGTGGTGTCTGAACTTCTCCTGCGCCTTCATTTTTGATAAGGGCAAGGCCAGTTGGAAGCCATACCTGTGGTTGCTTGATTTCATCAGTTTGACCAGAGGCTATGTAACCACCGCCTAGAATGGTGAATATTTTTTTTGCTGGTTGCCTGACGATAGGAGAACTAAAAAAGAGTGCTGGTGATAGTTTAAAGTCTTGGTAGTGGTCAAAAAGTACCGGGGCAAAGAAGGCCGATCCGATTGTTATCTCATTTACGATTTCTTCTTTGTTTGTATGCTTCAGGCTGCCTGTTCCACCGCCATTAATGAGTTTTAGTGTATGCCCTGCTTCTTGAATGATCTGTATCATTTTTTGACGACGGTTTTTAATTTGTGTCAAAGAGAGTTGTTTAAGAACTTGCATGAGTTTCGAATTTTCATCCATGACTCCTGCAATTTGTGCCTCATAGCCCATGGCCCCAACTAATTTGATGTGTTGGCATTTTTTTAAATGAACTAAAAATGTGTTTAAATGCTTTTCCTCATGGAGATTTGAACGGTACACACCAAAACGAACGCCTGGTAAATCCATCGAAAGATCAAGATCAACACATACTTCAAATACAGTCTTTTTAGCTGATGCAATCTCTTCTAAAAGGTCTAGGTGTTCGATGCGATCAACCATTAATACAATTTCGCCAGGGTCTTCTGCCAGTTTGTTTAAAGAGCAACGATCAGTTGTTGGGTAGCCTATTAAGAGATCTTTTAAGCCGAGTGACCTTAGCCAAAGTGACTCTTCTAAGGTGTATGTCATGAACCCCTGGAAAACGGGATTAGAGGCATGGATTTTTTTGAGAATTTCTACTGAACGAATAGACTTTGTAGCTATTCGTATATTTTTGTTACCTGAGTTTAAGATAACCCAATTCAGATTTTTGTAGAAAGCTTCCTGGTCCAGAAAGAGGGAAGGACTGGGCGCATCTTTTAATGCGTGAAGAAAGTTTTTGTATTGATCATCCTTCATAGTTTGATAAGCGCTTCAACGGCATAATGATCTGACAATGGACACTCACCCGATTTAAGCAGGCCCAAAATTGGAAGTACTGTTTTAGAGCTAATGGTGGTTTCGGTTCCATTTGCATTTAGCCATAGATGATCCAACCATTCACCTTCTTGAGTTCCACCTGGATTTTTAAAACATCCTGCTGTTGAAAATCCATTTGTAGCAGTGAGTGGCCCATCTAATGGAGTGGAGGTCAGTCCCATGAGTGAAATTGATTCTGAATATTCAGGTTCTATTTTTCCATCAATATTAAGATCACCGACCAAGACCTGAGGGATTCCTGGTTTGCTATGTGCCGCCATCATCTCTTTGATTTGAATGAGTTGTTTTTTTCTTACAGCAAATGTTTTGGGCTCATTCCATGCCTGCAAATGAGTGTTAACCATTTGAATCTTTTTATTATTAGGTAATGTGATCTCTACTATGATCGCACTCTTTGAGGCCATGCAATCAGACTTTGCGCAATCTCTGAAAATGACCTGATCTAAAACTTCCATCGGAAACTTACTTGCGATGAAAAGACCGGAATCCTGAATCTGAGATAATTTTCTTCCTGGTGTGGGTATTGCTATATAGGGAAGTTTTGTTTTCAGAGAATTGATTATAAGCTTTCGTTTTTTATTATAGAAAGCTTCTTGAAAAAACATGATGTCGTGTCCAAAAGTAGGTAGTTTTTCTGCCATGATTTTGGCACGTTCTTTTTGTTTTGTTATGTTCCATGGCGGTGGAATAAGGAAAGTATTCCAAGTAAGAACTTTGATTTCCTGTGCCATTGCTGACAGGGGTACCATGAGTAGAAGAACAAATAATTTCATTTTTAGCATCCTAAGGATTAACTCTGATTCATATCGGTTTTTAATGGTATTTTATGATCGCAAAATAACCCGAGTATTATCGTACAGTCCTGCGTTCTAGTTCTTCCTCTGGGAAATGGTAGGGGTCCTTGATTTTTAAAGGGTTAACCTTCTTATCTTTAAACTCCTCTACAATTCCTGCGAAGCCCTTGATAATCCCTCTAAGAGTTCCACTCCCAAATATTGTATGGCCCGCCTCATAGCTTTGAGTGGCATATTCTTCAGGTGTAGTGATGTAACCCATAAAAGCGTTGGAATAAGAAGATATAATCACCCTTTCGATATTAGGATCTTGAAGTTGATTTTGAATTGCATCTTTTAATCTTTTAGCAGAGGTCGTCGTAATTTCTCCTGGGACTGCTGCAATTAGAATCGGGCCAATAACGATAATTTGAAAAGGTAAAATGGCCGGGGCCCAAGGGAGAGTATTGATTGATTCGTTAGCAGCACATTTTCTAAAAGCTTCCACTGAAGGCTCAGGCATAGGTGGTAGTTTTTTCCAAACTGATAGCGGAATCCCTATAAATGAACCATTTCGATGATCAAGAAGAATATCTTTAGGCGCGTGGGCTTCATAAAATTTTTGATGAAGTTCCGGATGTCGCAAAAGATTTTTTTTCTTCACAAATCTGGCGACGGCTTTTACTACTGTTCCTAAGGCCTTTGGTATACCTGGACCTTCTGCCGTCCCTTCAAAAAATGCCACACCGTGGGCCGCAGGTGCTACTTCAAGAGACATATCCATGAATTGGTGAAAGCAGAGAATATTTCCCCGAATTTCTTTTTCTTTTTTAATTTGTTCAGATTCACGGAATTGTATCTCACCATTGTTTTCAGTACTTTCATACTGATCACTGAATTTTCCGCGCATTAATTTAATACTTTTATCCCAAATGTAATTGGGAGATACATCTCCAGCTGCTTCTTGCATGAAAAAAGCGGTTGTGCCGGGATGGGATTTTTCATAAAGGGCAGCAGCAACACCCTTATTGTCATGATGGATTCGGTGGTTAAGGCTTGAAACACTTGTAGCATGAACGCCGAACCAGTTAATGTGAGCTTTTTCTTTGCCTTGATCATCAGTAAAAATTAAACCTTGCATTTCACGGTTGACTGCTAAATGCCATTCTTCTTTTTTTATTCTCAAAGAGTCTTTGTTATTTAAGTAGGCCCCCATTGATCGATTGAAGGCGACATTTTTCTCTTCACTGATTTTATGTTTACCCCAATGGATACTTACAGGGCCAAGGTCCTTATGGGCAGCTTTAACTGCTTCGAGGATTCCATTACAGATAGTATTAAATACTTTTATCTGAAATCCAGGAATAGTGAAATTATAAAATGGGTAATGGCCATAACCGCCCGGCGCAGAATGTGTGTGTTGGGCAGTTATCATCAAATTGGCGTAACTTATATTCCAATCAGGGTAGTGGATATTTATTCTTTTGAGAACTTCTTCGGTAATCGCCATTGTGACGAATGCCTGTTCCAAGTGCACTAAAATGAAAATCTTTTTATCTTCATCTTGCATGAACATGGCGCGCGCAAGAAGGGGAGTCCCTACTTCTTTTACAGTGTTGTTGGTTTGACCGTATCCCAACATTCCAATACCTGGTATAAAGCATGTGATCTCATGCTTTCCGAATCCTGCTTGTAATTTCATGCTGAGATTATCTAAAAAGATTGAGTGTCTTTCAAGCATTTATCATCGAACATGATGATCGTTCCATTTGACGCGGCTTCTTGTGCAAATTGAATAAGATTGCTCGTACCTTCATTTGACCAATACATGACACATTTAGAATTGCTACAGTGAGCTCCATGAGCTTTATCTTGGTGATTGACTTGCATGGGAACACCATTATTAACCAAACCTAATGCGTGACCCATTTCGTGTACTAATGTTGATTGTTCCACATATTTCGGGACCGTCTGAAGTTGGTCAGCACTACCGGTTGATCGAATGACGTCTTTAAAGATCGCGATAATCTTTGTTCTATCGATATGAAAACCAATAATGCCCGGATTCTCAGCTGCGTGACCATTTAAAAAATAAATTTCAAAGGTGGTTGAATTTGAAGTTGTGGCAGTTTTTTTTGAGAGATTGAGCACATCATCAATACTCCAACTTACGTCGCCTGAAGCGGGAATCGAGTTCATGTCCTGCAACGATTTTGGGACTATGATTTGTGGCTCAATCTTTCGGCCAGCAAAGAGTGCCTTTAGATTTTGCTCGAGGATAGTCCAATATTCAAAAAATGGATTATCTGAAATATAGGGTTCGGCCCCAACTTCGTAATAAACTTTGACTCGAATTTCCTGGGCCTGATACAGAGCTGAGACGTTCTGTTTGGTAGTTGAAGACTTCTGAAGCGATTGTTTACCGCAGCTTATAAGAATCAATAAAAGTATATAACCTGTAGCTTTCATTTTAGTCTTATCGGCGGCAAAATACAGAATAATCATAAGCAGAATGCTCAGGTTTGATCTTTTTTGCCTTCTGCAGCTTCTTTTACGTATTCGAGCTAAACTAGAAAAGTGAAAACTGACTTAACAACCTATGGATCTATGCTTCAGTCTCAGAGTCGGGCCAATCAGGGCAAGGCAGCTGCTGTAGCCAAAACAGATCCTAAAATAATTGATCCTAAACTTTTGCAAACTAAGCCTGCACCAGACTATAAAGTTGAGTTAAGTAAGCCTGCATCAGCTCCAACAGCAAGTTTACCGAGTGTGCCGACGCCTTCGATTCCAACTCCTGATTTGCCTAAACTTCCGGAAACAAAACCTGCTAAACCGGAATTTAAAAAACCAGATATCAAAAAAACTCCTGACATAGATCTCCCTGTTAAAGAATATTCGCTCAAAAAACCAGCGATTATTTTTATCAAGGGCCTTGATTTGTTTAGTTCACCTTCCACATCTGAGCGTGGCTATGCTGGCGTAGGAAAAATAGCAGATGCTGTTGAGGGATCAAAAACTTTTAACTGGAATGAGCACGAAGATATAATTGAAGAAATCAAAAAAGTGAAACAGGATCAGCCTGTGATTTTAGTTGGGCATAGTTTTGGTGGTGATACTGCACTTGAAGTTGCTGAAGAACTTGATTCATTGGAACATGGATTTAGAAAAGTGGATTTGCTGGTTATGATCGATGCGGTTGGTGCAGATAATGATATCGTTCCTCAAAATGTAAAAAATCATCTAAATGTTTTTGGTGAAAATAACTTTCTCTTAAACGATGGACCCCATGTGGCCCGTAGACATGAAATGACTTCTGTCAAAAATATTCTTTCTCCTCGTGACCATACCGAATTAGATGATGACAAAGAAATCCAATTTGAAGTTGTTAATCTCATCAAAGAAACTCTTACCAAAAAAGCCTAGATTTTCTGCAAAAAAAAGCCCCGCTTTCGCAGGGCCCTAAGATACTTTATATTTTTAAAAACTAAAGAGTATCAACAGTCAGCTTACCAGTGTTAGCAGAATCAAGAAATTTCTTGAAATTAGCTTCTTTGTACGAAGTATGGAAACGTCCGTAGTAATCTGAAAGATCATTTCCACAAGCAGCTCCGCCGCCGTGAAGTTGACCGATTACACGGTGATTAGAATCAAACAATGGAGAACCAGAAGAACCAGGTTCTGTTGTTCCTTTATCCCAATCAACTATTCTTACGTGGGTAGAATCTCCCGGAGAAGTTTCGCCACCGTATGAAGCAAGAACTGTCGCTTCATTTTCAAATGAAATTGATTTTTCATCAACATTCGGGTGGTGGATACCAACTGCTGCAGTTCCGATAGCTGTAGTTGCATCCCAACCTGCAAAGTTAACATTCCAAGAAGCTTTAGGAGCAGTGTTCATTTTTACAAGAGTTGCATCAGACTTAGGATTTGAAGCAAGGTGAACTGAACCCGATTGGAAATCTGTCATTCTGCCATCACGTGAACCACCGCACTTAGAAGCTTGGTAATTCCAGTAAACAACTAGTGAAGGAGCAGTCTGAGCTGTGATACGACAGTGAGCTGCAGTCATGAAGAATGGAGTCTTATCATTGTTTGTATTGTTAACCATGAAACCTGTACAGAATGAAGATCCACCAGTTGAAATAACACCAACTGAATTAACTTCTGCTTCCCAACCTTTAGAATCGTCGCAAGCAACGTCAATGTTACAAGAACCAGATTTAGCAGTTGATTGACCGAAAGTTCTGAAACCTTGACCGACTTGAGTAAGTTCAAGTTTAACTGAGTCAACAGCGTTAGCTGGTACAGTTAGCTCGATGATAACATCATCAGACATAATAACTGGTGTCCAAAGCTGGCCGTTAACGTTGTTATCAGCTGCAGTGAAAGGACGGATGAACTGAGTGCGGTCAGCTGAATAAATGTTTAATTCAGCACCTTCTGGAAGTTCAAAGCTTGAAAAACCGAAGTTCAATGAAACTGCGTTTGGAGTTGTTACTCTGTGGGTCCAAGTATAACCCTGAGCAGATTTTTCCCAGTTTTGAGATTTCATCGGGCTGATTGATACTGAATGAGGAATTGCAAAGCGAGGTGCTTCACCTTTCTTTTCGTTGGCTACTTCTTGATCGTGGATGCTCTTAACATCTAATGTTGCGAAGTATGTTGAATCGATAGCAGCAAATGCTTGGAACGAAAGACCCATAGTGACTACGAGTGCTAAATTTTTCATGTCTCCTCCTTGAGAAACGTTTTATAGATAAACTCTAGGCCTTACTTTTAAAAATGCACCTTACATTTACTCTCACTTTTTTCCGACAAAACCAGGCCAGTTTAGTTTTGCAGATGAATTACTCAAAAATTTATCCCAATTGAATTTGTCGGGAATTGGTTGCTTTATTTTTAGACCTTTCGCAATCAACATGTTGTTCAGGCCTTGAGTAAATATTGAAAGCTTACTTGTTTCAAATTAGTTATTGTTATTGCACATCTTAAAGAGAAAAGTTGAAGAGGTTACAAAATGTATTCACTGTTACTTTTATTATCAATTTCATTTGTTGCTAACGCGACGACCCTGAAAGAATCTTTTGAGGCCGCGCGCCTTAACATGGAATCCATTAAGCGTGCCGATCAAGGTATCGTGCAGAGAGAGGAGCAGAAGGGTCGTGCTAAAGCAGCCATTCTGCCAACCATTAGTGGATTTGCAAACTATACTCGCATTGATCCGCCAGCAACTACTGGTCTAAGTGCTTTTACCCTGCAAAAGCAATATTCAGTTGGTGTCCGTCTAACTCAGCCATTAATTCGTGGAGGAGTTTTAGGTGCTTTGAATCTAGCGAACGAAAACATTCTTTTGGCCAAATTCCAAAAAGATGCCACTGAATTAAATCTCTATCAGCTTGTGATTGATGCTTATTACAATTTACAAATTTTACAAACTGATTTGAAAAATATTGTTAGCTATCTTGCCCTCAGCAAAGACCGGGTAGCCGAAATTCGAGCTCGAACAAAAATTGGTCGTTCTAGAAAAGGTGAGCTGGTTGAGGCTGAAGCCCAATACTTTATTGTGGAATCTGAATATCAGAAGCGACTGATTGAACTTACTCAGGTTGAAAAGAATTTTGAATTTCTCACTGGGATAATTCCTCAGGAAGTGCAGCCTCTAACAGAAGTTCCTAACGTAAATGGTTCGCTTGAGGCCTATTTAAGTAAACTTAGTGCACGACCTGATATTTTGGCCGCTCAACAACAGGTCAAGGCAGCTGATTATCAAGTAACTGTCGCAAAAGGTGGGCATTATCCGAATCTTGATTTGGTGGGAAATTACTATGTTGACCGGACGGGTGTTCTTGCGACTTCGGAATGGGATGCCGGAATTGTTCTTTCAGTTCCTTTTTATCAAGGGGGGTCTGTATTGGCCGCGACCCGTGAAGCCCTTGCTCTTAAAAGGATTTCTGAGCTAACTGCGCGTGAAACTGTTAGAACTGCGGAGAGGGAACTGGCTATTGTCTTTCAGAACTTTCTACAGATTCAGGAACAGCTTAAATCACAGAAAAATGCGATGCTTAAAAGTGAAGAAGCCTATAAGCTGAACAAGAAAGATTATCAATTTGGACTTGTACCCAATCTTGATGTCCTTCAAACTCTAAACGTTTATATTCAGAATAAACGTTCTTACGACACCCTTTATGCTATGGCCCACATGACCTATAAAAACCTTGAAGCAGCAACGGGGGTTCTTCCATGAGTTTATCCGATATTTCAATTAGAAAACCGGTTTTTGCTTGGATGCTAATGGCGGCAATGATTATTTTTGGTTATCTCGCCATGAAAAGGATGGGTGTTTCACAATTACCTGACGTTGATTTTCCAATGGTTAATATTTCAGTAACCTATCAAGGTGCCGCTCCCGAAGTCATGGAGCTTGATGTAATTGACCCGATAGAGTCTGCTGTTTTATCTGTCGAGGGCGTAAAAAGCATAACTTCACAGGCCCGTTTAAGTTCAGCCAATATTTCAGTTGAGTTTAATTTAGACAAAGATATTAACGTTGCTGTAGCTGAAGTTGAGGCCAGAATTAATCAGGCCAAGCGTTTACTTCCAAAAGATATTGATCCCCCAACTATTTCTAAAGTTAATCCGGATGATCGGCCGATTATGTGGCTATCAGTTACTTCTGATACGATGAAGTCGAAAGAATTAATGAGTTATGTCAGAGATCATTTAAAAGATAGTTTCCAGACAGTCTCTGGGGTGGCAGACGTTTTTCTTGGTGGTTATGTTGAGCCCAACTTAAGAGTATGGGTTGATAATGATCATTTGAACAAATATCAGCTCTCCGTAACCGATGTCGTTGGGGCCATTCAATCTGAGCACAAAGAGTCTCCATCTGGTTTCATTGAAGATGCTATGAAAGAGAGGAATGTAAGAACTTTGGGTGAAGCATCCACGGTTGATGAGTTTTCTAGATTACCAATTATTAAAAGGGGTGGGGCCACGAACTATGTGCCACTTTTTTTGGGTGACGTTGTAAGCGTAGAGGAAGGATTGGCCGATGTGAGGAGAATCTCACGTGTTGTTGGAAAAACTGCTGTAGGTCTTGGTGTAAGAAAGCAGCGTGGATCAAATGCGGTTGATGTTGCTCTAGGTGTAAAAAAGAAAATGGAGGAATTAAATAAAAATCTTCCTCAAGGGCTTCAGATTGGAGTGAATTTTGATTCAACGACATTTATTGAAGATTCAATTCATGAGCTATCATTCACTATGGGATTATCTGCGGTTCTTACGGCCCTTGTGTGTTGGATCTTTCTTGGTTCTTTTGCTGCAACTCTCAATGTGATTCTTGCTATTCCGACTTCTATTTTAGGTTCTTTCATATTTCTCAAATACATGGGTTTTACTCTCAATACTTTCACACTTCTTGGACTCTCTCTTTCTATCGGGATTGTTGTGGATGACGCGATTATGGTTCTTGAGAATATTTTCCGACATCATGAAGGTGGTAAAGATAAAGTTCAAGCTTCTTTAGATGGAGCTAATGAGATTACATTTGCGGCCCTTGCTGCAACCGTAGCCATTATGGCCATTTTTCTTCCCGTGGCGATGATGGATGGACTGATTGGGAAATATTTTTTCCAATTCGGTATTACGATTTCTGTAGCAGTTGGTTTGTCTTACCTTGAGGCCATTACGCTTACTCCTATGCGAACTTCTAAATTCATTGATGATACGACTAAACGCTCTAAGCTCGGTAAATACGTTGATAACTTATTTGAAAAGCAGGTCCTTTTATATGAAAAGGCCCTTGATTACACCTTAAATAATCGCTGGAAGGTTCTCATCTTC
>JBILYY010000110.1:0-11260 GCA_044377495.1 Bacteriovoracaceae bacterium
AGTGCGTGGTAATCAGCGCAGAGTAGGGCCGTGTTAGCAGCAGAGTTCAAATCTTGAGCACCATCAGCGAGTGGAATCCCTAGACTGACGAGGTCTGATCCCCCGCCTCCACCAGTTGCTGGCAAATCTTCTTGAACAAGTGCCTGAGTTTCATCTTTTGTTATTTTAACAGGGGGGGTGATTTTAAGACTCATGACGGAATCATTCACAATGAAATCCGCATTTACGAGACGATAAATAGACCACACAGACCTTGTAGGTGAAACTTTTACACAAACTCCCCGGGCAACAATTCCTGCTGTCACAATAAATTTGGCGTGGTCACCTTCAACTAAACCATCTTCGGTTCCACGATTAATCATAACTGTTTTTTTAGTCTCAGATACCTTAACAACCCTTGAAGTCAGCTTTTCATCAACTTCTAGTGCCAAAGCAATAGAAGGGATGAGTAACAAAAGGCAAATTAAATTCTTCATGATTATCCTCAAAATGCGTAAGCGAGACCGACACCAAATTTAGCTTCGGCCAGACTTGCTCTGTCTGGCAAAACTGAACCTAGCTTACTGGCCTCGTATCTTTCAATTTTTATTGTTTCCATACTTGCTTGAATTCTTATCCCTACTCGATTGCGCATATAATATTTAAAACCCGCACGAAAGCCAGGGAATGAGATGACTGTATAATTGGCCTTCTCATCTGGAGTTGGAGCATTTGCGCTCGCAAATCCTGATCTTATATAGGTTCCTAGATACACAATCGGTGACTCTACTACATAAGGCGCATAAATCGGATACCAGTTAGTCCCCAAACTCAATGAATATTCGTTAAGATCAGCATTAAATCCGCCAGCTTCAAAAGCTGTATAATTTAAACGAAAAGTTCCATCCAAGGTAAAGCGCTCAAGAGTTTCATGTTTTAAAAAAGGGACTATTTCAAAATCCAGTTCCTTTGAATGCCGCGAATCTCTTTGGTACAAAGGATCGCTACTTGTCTGAGCGTCAGTAAGATTTAACCCATACTCAAATGTGAGAGCAAAACGGGATGGCCTAGAAAGTACTTTAACCCTTCGGTCTTTTTCTTGAAGAACAGAAACCTGACTCAAAACTTGTTTCAATTCCTCATCAGAATAATCCTCAGACCAACTTTCGCCTTTCTCGAGGATTGTTCTGTAAAGCTTAGCATCGGCAGTTGACCTGGCAGATTCATGGCGTAGAAATTTATTATATTCATTATCATATTTTCCATTAGCAACAAATTCATTCGCAAACTCAGCCTTGCGTTGTTTCTCGTAAAAAGTGTCGTAATTAAAATCAGGATCATTCACTTTTTGGAGATATGCAGTTATAAGTTTTTCAAATGTAGCGAGTCTTAATTGACGACGAAACTCTTCTTTGTTTGCGCTCTTGTAAAGTGATGATCGATACATTGATCCAAAATTTTCATTCCAAACTTCCAAATCTATCAAATCAGCATCCGTATCTGAAATAATATGTGAATCATGAGTATGTTCCATTTGCTCATATTTGTGCCCAAGCTTACTAAGCCGATGCATATCATCAGTAACAGCATCATTTCTTTGCTCAATAAACTTCTTCTTATCATTAACAACAGTAATGCGGCCAAGAGTGGGAGATTTCCTACCGCTTAAAACGTGGGACTCAGATAGGACTAAAAACTTATCCCCCGGAACCAAGAGGTCTTGATCATAAACTTTGTACAGTATCCATACAGATGAATCAGTACTCATTTTAATGTTTCTGGCCTTTGCGACTGGAACTAGTCTCAAATCACGAGTTTCTGGGGAATGAATTTGTTTAACCACAACTGCGTAGTCGCCGCTTCTAATTCCATCTAGTCCACCCAGATTAAAAACGACAGTTTTGCCACTAGCAGATTGGTTAAGTAACCTGGCCTCGGATACGGCCCAAGCAGGTAAAGTTATGACTATGAGCGAAATGGCGTATATCGTCATCCTTAACATGAGCTCATTCTTCCTTGAGAAATTGTCTTGTCTTAAAATATTGTTACATCGAAATAACAGTATGAAAACACTCAATTTTCTCTCTTAGTCATTTAATTTGATAAACTTTAAGTACTTGATAAAGCATTGAAAAAACTCTATAAAGAGTCATTGTTTCCAAAAAGGATTAATTGCATGGGTTACCGATCTAAAAGAAGACGTGAAAAAGTAACGTACAATTACACGTGTTCACTCACAAATGAAGAATTTGTTCTGACTGAAAAAGCAGAAAATCCTAAAGAACTTCTTTCAGTGAAGGCTTACTACGAAATGAATCCAGAAATGGATGATCGTCCGGCCGTGGTGAAAAAGAAATTAGGCTTACCTACTCTTGAAGAAAAACACTAAGCGAGCACTCAGATGGAAAGACGTAAAGTCATCATCATCGGAACAGGTCCTGCTGGATTAACCGCTGCGATTTATGCTGCACGAGCAGATTTAAAACCTTTAATTATGGAAGGTCATGAGCCAGGTGGACAATTAACTCTAACAACTGAAGTTGAAAACTTTCCTGGTTTCGAAAATGGAGTCATGGGCCCTGAGCTTATGATGAATATGAAGAAACAAGCAGCTCGTTTCAACGCAGAATTTCTTTCTGTTATGTGTACAGATGTCGATTTATCAAAAAAACCATTTAAAGTGACAGCGAGTAACGGAATTACCTACGAAGCGGACTCAGTTATTATTTCAACCGGTGCTTCTGCTAAATGGTTAGGTCTTCCTAAAGAAAAAGAACTTACTGGCCGTGGTGTTTCAACATGCGCGACTTGTGATGGTTTTTTCTACCGTGATAAAATCGTTCACGTGGTGGGCGGTGGAGATACTGCGATGGAAGATGCTACTTTCATCACGAAGTTTGCCAAAAAAGTTTACATTATTCATCGAAAAGATACATTACGTGCTTCTAAGCCGATGCAAGAACGTGCCTTTAATAATCCTAAAATTGAATTTATTTGGGACTCTACTGTTACAGAAATTCATAACAATGAATCTGGCGTCAATGGTATCACTGTGGAAAATTTAAAGACTGGTGTAAAACAAAACCGAGAGACAGATGGCCTTTTCTACGCCATCGGACACCATCCTAATACTGGTTTCCTGAAAGGCCAAATAACTTTAGATGAGCATGGCTTCATTAAAACTCACAACGGACCGGAAACTAATATTCCAGGCGTTTTTGCCTGTGGCGATGTTCAGGATTCCTATTACCGTCAGGCGATTACTGCAGCTGGCTCTGGATGTCAGGCAGCGATTAAAGCTGAGAGATTTCTCGAAGGTCACTAATTGAATCTGCCCCCAATTCCCACATTAAAAAATAGAACTCTAGAATTTTACCAGAAGAATGAAGTAGCAGTTTCTATTGGTGTGTTTGTATTTGGATTCGTATTCGATCTTCTGACACTCGGCCGAATAGATGACTTACTAAACCTTGTTCAGCAGGCCATTTATTTAACGATCCTCGGGACTCTTTTAATTTGTGAAGTACGAGTTAAAATCGGAACCCTGACCTTATCTGGTCGAGGACAAAAATTCTGGCAATACCACGATTTAGTCGTCCATTTTTTGTTCGGCTCACTTTTGTCCGTATATACAATTTTTTACTACACATCAGCTTCGGCCATCACATCTTTCTTTTTTATCTTACTACTGGCCGGCCTGATGCTTGCCAATGAAGTACCGCAGTTTCAAAAACTTGGACTTCCTGTCAGAGTCATTCTCTACTCAATCTGCGTTTTATCCTACTTTTCATTTTTTTATCCCATCCTTATGGGCCATGTAGGTGCAATCCCCTTCTGGCTTGGATTTTTAACGTCCGTCCTCGTTTTAGGTTTAATTTGGCGACTCAATTTCAAGGGCTCCAGCTCTATTACAGTTCTTAAAAGAAATGTTCTGCTTCCAGCAATTGGTATCCATATCTTCTTTTTATTGGGGTACTACACCTCGCTCATCCCACCAGTCCCAGTGGCCGTTAAAAAAATTGGTATCTACTATAAATTAGAAAAAAATGATGGCAAGTATATCGGATCCTACCTGAGACCATTTTGGAATTTTTGGAGTAAAGGTTCACAGGATTTCCAGACTCGAACAGGAGACCAACTAACTGTCATTTTATCTATTTTCTCTCCCGGAAACTTTGAGGATAAAGTCTTTTTAAAATGGTACTTCGACGATGAGAAAGAAGGTTGGACACTTCATGACAGTATACCGATGACTATTTTGGGTGGACGTGATGAAGGATTTCGAGGTTTTGGGAAAAAATCAAATTATCAAAATGGTGACTGGCGAGTGATAGTAGAGACATCTGATGGCCGTGAAGTTGGCCGGATCAACTTTACCATCGAAACCGATGAATCAGCTGATCCGAGAGAATTCAAACAAGATGTTTTTTAGTTTTTAATCTGAACAATTTTTTCACCATTGACTGTTGGAACGGTATATTCCTGAGGATCAACTAATTTGAAATTTGTATTTAAAGTTAGATCATTGCAGTCTGGGACTCTTTTAACCTGAAATGAAAAATCTTTTTCTTTTTCTTCTATCGCAAGATAATCCCACATAAGAATTTCGACTGTAAGTGCCTGTCGACTAACAGTAAAATGTAAATCTCCGCATTCGAGGAAAACCCTCTTACCATTGATGAGAACTTCAATGGCATCAGGGAAGTTTTGACGAGGGAAAGAGGCCACCCACTTCCTATTACAACCAGCGCTGGTTTTATTTTTAATGCATGATAAAGGATTTACTGAACGGCCTATGGATTCCGGATCCTCCACAGGAGCTCCTTTACCACAACCAACGACTGTAAACAGACTTAGTATAACTAATAGGAAACACGCGCTTTTCATATCAACCCCTCAGGCCAAGACATTAAATATACTAAAAGGGTTACAATTCTCGCTTAACCTGACAAGTAGAATCTACATTGCCTTAACCTGAGCAAAAATGACCACTAAGAAATACCTTTGACACATACACTCGATTTCTGAAAAAATAATTAAGTCAACTCTTCGCTAAAGGATTAGCGAGGAAGAGATTCAGACCATTTTGCGAGAAACCAAGGAAGGTGACATGCAGACGACTCTTTTTAACTACACGACTCTCTCTACACGGTTGGAAAAATCCACCAGAACTCTTTTTGTCACACTAAATCGTCCTGATTGGAATAATTCTTTTCGTTTGGAAATGTTATTTGAATTAGAATCTTTATTCGCCTGGTGCACGACGAGAGTTGAAATTAACACAATTTTTATAGACTCATCTTCTGCCAACTTCTCAACTGGCCTTGACCTTGACTCTCTTTCATCTTTATCTGCAAACCAATTACACAAAATAAATACTAAACTTCATAAAATTATTTTCTCAATGATGCAATTACCTCAGACAATTGTTATGGATCTTGGCCACGGCTGTGAAACCATCGCTGCTGAGTTTGCTTTGGGTGCTGACATTCGTATTGCCCATAAAGATACCAAAATTAGCTTTAATCACTGCCGTTATGGGCTAGTTCCAGCTGCGGGAGGAATGAGCATGTTATCGACATTAATAGCTCCTAGCTTCTCACGTGCGTGGATTCTATCTGGTGCCACTATTAGTGAATCAGCTCTTACTCAGTCTGGATTTTTAACCGACACATACTCAGATAATAAAAATGAAATCATCGCTAAGACTTTGGGAGAAATCGCAAATCTTGCGCCCGTCCAACGTATCCAGTCCAAGCTTGGACTTTTTGAAACACTTCGTACGCAGTTTGAATCCGGTATCGTGATGGATAGTAAGATCGCAAAAGCATCAATGGTTTCAGAAGACTGGAGAACTAAAAAACCGGAAGAAAAAAACTTTGATTTTATGCCAGCGAAATCAATGTCATACACCGTAAAGCTCTCATTAATTAAAAATGAAGAAACTACAACTACCGAACATTAATTATTTTACCAACAGATAGTGGTTAAACGACTAGGGGTACTATCCCAGATCATTTTCTGACCCGATTTTGGTAGGCCATCACTTGAATAATGAACAACGTACTCCATTGAAGACGCATAATTAGAATCGTAGATGCCGAAGACAACCTTTTGCAAAGTTGAGTTCTTATAAACGTTCGTTACTGAATGAACACCGACGACATGGCTGTAATATAGCATTAAAGGCCAACGACCAAGACTGAGACGGCGGCGAAGACTTTCAACATTGAGATGTAAATTGATTCGACCATGATTTGATATCACTGGATTATCATTTATAAGAAGAAACTGTTCTAGATTCCAAGATATTTCACGAACGGCAATATCCAAATTATAATCAATAGCGTTTGCTAGAAATACATTTTTTTGAGCACGACAAAATTCGTTCAAATTGGCGTAACCAGTGATTTCAACTTTTCTTGATATCTTACAGCCACCCGAATGATAACGACGCAACTCTGAGAGCGCACCCAATGTTTCATTCAAAGTCATTTTCGCTTTTGTGGGACTAAATTTTGCATGTTCATGAAAAGCGGAAACAAGCCCAGACATCCCCTGACAGACACCCTTACTCGCACCTAATTCACCCAAGGGACCAAATTTCTTAAGGGCCGGGTCTCCATTTTTAAAACACAAACCATCTTTCTCAATGGAGAAGGTGCTTGCACCAGCTGAGAGACTTAAAATTACCAAAAAAAGACATAAAAAAATTTTCATATCGGTGATTATACCAATACTCCGACCTTCCACGGCTTCACCTTGTAACAATTACAATACAACTCAAGTGCCTAAATTTAATGACTATTTTTTAACAAGACGGCATCTCATCATGGCAGTCATGAATGAATTATGGGACCAAGTTAAATCAACCGCACCCTGCATGATCCCTGTCTCATGGTTAAACTGCTCAGAGATATGTCCCTTACGATCAGAGTGAAAAAGTGCCCGTTTAAACTGGTTTTCCGTCATGTCAGATAAATCTTTTGCAAGAACCCTAGTAAGTTTACCATTTTTCATTAACTCATCTTTCAATAGACAATAATATTCACCCAACGCAAGAGTTGAAAGAAACCACGGATTACCTAAAGCTGAAGTCTGGTAGCCATCATATCGATCTTCAGGGTAGCGACCGATTCCAACGCCCAAATCAAGATACTTTTTATTCACAGAATAGATGTCTGTGAATGTGTTTGTTAACACATCAACGTATTTCAAAATATATGAGTCTTTAAGAGAGAAAAGTTTTTGATAAGGAGATGTATGAAGAAGTGCCAAAAGAGGAGCAACATCAATACCAGAATTTTTATATCCAAGTGGAGCTGATTTCTGTGAAGTGACAAGAATTCCAACGCGTTCATCAGTGAACTCTGTCTTCAGTTTACGCGCAATTCTTTCAGACTCTTGACGATAAAAGACTGCTGCATTCGAATCTTTCAACTCATCAGCTAACTTTGCTCCCTCTTGAAGAGCAACATGTTGAGAAAGAAGGGTGTAAAAATGCATCCCCTTCTCTTCTTCCCACAAATCAAAACTATGCTCCTCCCAATGATGGGCGACATACTCGAGATCTTTTTTGATAACAGAATCGGCAGGTAAGACTCCGTGATATAGATTTTTTAAAACGTAATCTTGATTGCCCTCAGAAAACATGATTCGAGCAAATTTGATCATCGTGATCGCTCTCAGTGCTGGCCCGTCATTTTGGGGGCGTCCCCAAGGACCAGTGAAGCCAGAACCATCAATGTTATATTTAGGCTCGCCTAATCCTGAATACGTTGGAAGATTTTGTCGGTAAGCTTCAGCATCAATCCACGTGAAAATCATTTTTTTAATTTTTTGATCATTACTCAACTGATAGTAATCAACTAAAGAGCGCATCGTAAGCGCAGTGTCTCTTACCCAGTCATAATAATAATTTGGAGCTTCTTTACTTGGGCTAGCAACAACCATACCGGGTTTAACGTCAGGTCTAGTTGCATTAGAGATTACCATGCTTAAGCTATTTAGAAATTGTTCATCTTTCGTAGGGATGGCAGACCAGCAAAGAGAAGGAATCAATAGTAAAAAAAGAAATTTCATTATAGGTCCCTTAATTCATGAGGTTCGAAAATTTTAGCTTTCTCGGCAGAAGATAATTTATCACTAAATCCGAGAATATAACCACCACCACCGGCGCCACAAAGCTTCAAAACATACTCACCAGATTCAAGTCCTTTAGACCATAGACCCCGCATCTGTGTGGGAATCATTTCTGGAAAATATTCCCATTGAAACTTCGAAATGAGCCATAAGTGATGAAACAAATTAGACCGTTCATTACCCAAAATAGCAAGAACAGCAAAATTAACTTCGCGCGACAAGATCTCGGCACACCCTCTTTTGAACTCAGGGTCTTTCATTTTTTCCTGGTAGATATTTACCAGTGGACCAGTGATTCTAGGTTTATTTGTATTTAGCAGAAAGAAGTTATTGAGATTGATAGATTTCTCATAAATCTCAACACAATCAAAGTTATGAATAAGTAATGGTTTTTGGATCAGACTTACCAGAGGATCTATGCCGGAGCTTGATCCATGAAAATAATCTTCTAGTTTCGCAAGTGCCTGCTTATCTTCATGAATAGATTTCTTCTTGAAACCATAGGTTTCATAAAGAGCAGCGATTAAGGCTCCGGAACTTCCAAGTCCAAAACCATGTGGAATAGATGAATCAAACCATAGTCCATTTTCAATATCATTCTTAAGACGACCATAATCAAGATAATTTTCTGAGCTATGATTGAGAAAATCAACCAAGGCGGCATGAGAAATTACTGCACTTTGTGTATCGAGTTTTTCAAAAGACCACTTACCACTGAGTTCATGATAAGGAATGGCCAAGGCCTTAGAGCCATTGAGTATCGTATACTCACCTAATAAAAGAATCTTGGCGGGAAAATTGCTTTCACTTAACATTTTCTGGGCCCATTACCGGTTCGGTCAAAAATAATTTTCTCAGATAGATGAGCAAGCTCTGATGTAATGAATTGATCAATCTTATGCTTATGAGAATCTGGATAAATCAGGTGTAAATTTGGTCCAGCATCAAGAGTAAAATATAAGGGGAACTTAGTTTGACGGCGAAAATCCCATACAGCTTCAATAGCGGACAACGTTTTAGGTTTTAGCAACATATATGGATTCGGAGATGTCAGCATCATGGCATGTAGTGAGAGTGCTTCAGATTCAAGAATTATCCCAAGTCCTTCAACATCCCCCGACTTTAGAGTCGAAACACAGTGAGAAAAATTGGCCTTTGCTTGATTAAACCGGCTTTCAGCAAAAAAATGATCACTCATTCTTTCATGCCCGGTTCTTGAAGAAACATTTTTTTCAGTACCAGAAATAACTAATACAGTGTCGTTCAGTGAAGAAAGTTCCGAGTGAACTTCTAAAGGAATCGCATACTCGTTTGTTGTTTTCGATAACTCAGAATCTCCCCAACAAGAATAACCACCAAAAACGGAGCGACAAGCACTGCCACTGGCAAGTCTTGATAAATAACTTGCACGCTGAAAAAAAAGGTTTTCACTGGCATCAGGCTTAAGAAATTTCAGATAATCAGTTAAAGTTAAAGCAAAGGCCGAAAGGCCAGAAGCCGAAGAAGCAATTCCAGTACCATGAGGAAAAGTATTTGAAGTTTCTATTACAACGGAAAGATTAAGAATCCAGGGAAGTTCTACTGACAAGGACTCAAGATAAATTTGAATTTTCTTAGCAAACCCATCGTTATTCTGACCTTCCAACTTCAAAGAAACAGTAAGTCCTGTGGCAGGCGCAAAGCTGGTTTTTGTAGTTGTCTTGCATTCACTTAATGTCATAGAGAGTGAAGGATTGGCCGGGATTTGATGCCCTTTTTTTCCCCAATATTTAACAAAAGCAATATTCGAAGGAGATTCCCATGTACTCTCGAAAGAAATGGGAGAAATATCCCGGTATGCTTGGAGACAACTGATCATGGGTTTCTTTCCGAATAATTATCAGTACGAGCGATCTCTGAGAAGGGAATAAAAGTCGTAAAGCCTTTTTCAAAAAAGTAATCACGTGTTTCTGAAGGAGTACGGTCTGAAGTGACCATCGCGAAATCACCACCCCAAGCACCTAGAGATTTTACCTGTCCCCAAAAGTCTTTAAAATATTTATCTTTTACTTTTTCATATTTTAAGGCCGATGAAATAATTTCTTCATGGGCCAAAATGATTTTATTAAACGTGCCCAAGTTCTGACATGAAATCATCTCTTGAGTTAGTTGAGTAATTTCATTAACAAACAAATTCTTTCCTTCTATCTTTGTTGATTCAAAAGACAACACTTCGTCTTGAGAAGATTGCTTGTTACCAAGATATAGGAAATAAATATTTTCTTTAAAAGATGGATTAAAATCAACCGTTTCCCATTGAGGCTTGTTTTCAACTCTTTGGAATCTAATTGGTCTCATGGCCTGAGCACAGGCTATGTCATAACCAGAACCACCAATTGTTTTTTTCAGTAATTCAAAAGGGCTCACATATGCCCACTGGGCAATGTTATAAAGAAAAGTTGAACTGGAACCAAGACCCCACTCAAGTGGAAACTCTATCTTCGTTTCAACAAAAACGTCCATATCATCTCGGAGAAAATGTGGATTCTGCATTCTGACTGCAGAGAGAACCTGATGCAGAAAATCTTGTTTAGCATTTTCCTGATTTTTTATCGGGTTAAAATGCCAGAATTCGTAGTCTGATTCAAACCAGACTTTGCCCGTGTGATCAAAACTTTTCCAATTCAAGGTAGGTTGATAAGAGTGCCGGTATCGGACTTTCATGGACTGACCGACAGTTGTAGGAAGTGCGAGTGCCATAGCACCATCAAGAACAAAGTACTCACCGGTTAAAAGAAGTTTTCCATGGCCATAAAAATATTGATCATCCATAGAAGTTCTCACTGAAGCTGCTTGGTTAATTCAAGGAAGTCTCTGACAGCAGTAAATGAAACTACCTTGTCAGCGAAATATTCTTTACCCTTTTCAATTTGCACAGATGTTGCCCCTAGCTGATTAAAAACATTAAGTAGATGCAACTTCATGTGACCTTTTTGGATCCCTGTCGTAACAAGGGATTTAACCGCTCCAAAATTTTGGGCGAGGCCAACTGCCGCAATAACTTGCATCAGTTCCTTCGACGATGGTTGCTCTAAAATTGCGAGCGAAGTTTTCGCCAAGGGGTGAAGCGTAGTTAATCCGCCAACGGTTCCAACCGCAA
>JBILYY010000016.1:0-34167 GCA_044377495.1 Bacteriovoracaceae bacterium
CAGTAAAAAAGGTACTCACTTTTGAACTAAGAAGTGCTGAAGGCGAAATAATTGAACCTGATGAGGTCAAAACCGTTTCAAGACCATTTTCAGAATGGGCCGTTCACAAAGTTGTTTTTGTACGGGATCAGTTAAAAGAATTTAATCTTTATGTCTATGAGAACAAAATCATTATTGATCAACGTCTGATTGGTAAAGGCCAACTGAACCAGTCACGCTTGAATCTTGCAGTTTTATCATGCACCAATGATGGTTTTGAAAAGAATTTCAAGATCTGGAACGTTCTAGCAAGCAAGAATCCTGAATATATTCTGATGATCGGTGACAACGTTTACGCCAATAGAGAGCCAAATGGTTCATCATTGGCCTCTACTCCTGAAAATATTTGGCGCCGCTACACCGATGTCAGACTTACCTTGCCATTTTACTTTCAGGAAAAGCTCATCCCTGTTCATGCCGTTTGGGATGATAATGATTACGGTCCTAAAGATGCCACTGAAAGTTTTGAATACAAAGAAGCGTCAAAGGATATTTTTGAGGCCTTCTATGCTCAATCATTGAGTGATGAAATTTATAGCAAAGGTTTTGGAGTTGGCGGACTCTTGTCGCTTGGAGATTTCAACCTCTATTTCCTAGACGCAAGATATTTTCGATCGGCAAGCAAAGAAGGAAAACATCTTGGAACTGAGCAGTACCAATGGCTCATGAAATCTCTAAAAGATGAATCTCAACCTAGCTTTATCATCAAGGGCGATCAATTCTTTGGTGGTTACCATGAATACGACTCTTACGAAGGAAAACATTCTCAGGACTTTTCATCGTTTGTGTCTGACCTGAGAGCACTCGGCACACCTTTTATTTTCTTGAGTGGTGATCGTCACATGAGTGAGATCATGCAGTTTCCAAGAAGCTTATTTGGTCTACCTAGCTTTGAAATTACCTCAAGCCCAATGCATGGAAGAGTTTTTGAAGATACAGGTGTTAAAAATCCTTGGCGAGTGGTTCATGTCCAAAATAAAGTTAATTTTACTCTGATTAATAATCTGGCCCAAGATAACCATTGGTTTTTGGATGTTGAGAATATTGGTGAGGACGGCGAAGTTTATTATAGAAGAGAACTAGCAGTGTTTATCAAGGATCTGCAGAATAATCTCAATGAAGTTAGGAAACGTCGTAGTGGTAAACGTCGTAGTGGAAAACGCCGTTATCGTAAATCCAGGGGCAGAAGAAGATAGAAGTGCTGCCGGTTAGACGGCACTTCGTTATCTATTATTGTTCTTCTTCAACTTTAACTTCTTCAATAACTTTCTTTTTACGGATAAGAAATCTATCATAATTTCGAACGTAAGTTTTATGTATAACATCAAAGAGTGAATCTGCGTTGTTACTCAAATATTCATTTTTGTTTTGTTCAATACTCGTGGCTACAGCTTCTGTTTCGGCTTCAGTCAGTCCTGTTGCATTTGCTCCTGCATCTGACATGCTCGCAAAGGGATCAACTTTTGGCAATCCTGGCCCACCCGCTGTAGCAGGAACCGTTGCAGTTTTACTTGCAGTTTTTGAAACTGACTCTGGATCAATTGTAGCTTTTACTGCTGAACCAGATCCCATTCCTGAACCAAATCCATTTTTTGCGGCCACGGCAGCAAATTTCGCGTCTAATTCTTTGTTTTTTTCGTTAATAAGTGAATCAAAATCAATTTTGGCTTGACCATTTTTTAATCGATTAGCATTTATGTCATTCATTATTGCTGCTTGCATATCTTTCATTCTCGCTGCATTTGCGGTCATATTTGCAGTTGCAACTTCTGCAGCGGCAGAATCACCATTGATGATGGCTTCAGAATAAGCTAGGCCATTAGTGGCTGACGATTGAAACCCAGGGGAGAACGAAGGCAAATTGCCATTGTATTTTATACTGTTAGTACCACAAGGTGAATTTGAAGTTCTAACTCCTCCAGTAGAATGTGAACCCTTGCATACATAATTTCTTGGTTTGTTTCCTGCAGCGCTGTCTGTTTGGAGATATTGACCACTACCTACACTGGGGCTACCCCCACCATTGCCATCAGATGTTTCCAAAGTTATAGAATTATCACTCGGTGCATTTTCTTTTTCCCAGGCTTGAATTGCTAAATTCAATTTATCTATGTTTGTCTGTGCTAAATTAATTCTTTCTTCAAACCCACTTTTGACTTGTTTTAGACGTTTTTTACAGTGATTAAAATAGAGCGCTTTCCCTGGCCCTGTCATGACCTCCCAAACACTAACTCTGAAAGCTTCATCAGTATCTTCTTGAAGAAGTTTTAGATAAGCAGCTTTATCGAGCCCATTTGCTGCATTTGCAACCGCAATGTTCTGTTCTGTCACATTATAAGCATCTCGAATATTATTGTAGTAATGTGATTTCCAAAGTGTAAAACAAACTGTTCCTTGCAATAACACTTCTGTCCACGCCCAAATTTCGGCTACCTCATACCAATCAATAGTTGTATTGACTTTCTTCTTTCTATTTTCTAGCACACCCTTAGTGTTTTCTTCTTCTGTCTTTGCAGCTTTCAGAGCTGTTAGTTGCAAATCCTTTGCTCCCGCAACGTATTGATGGGGTCCAAGTTTAGCGTCATCAAGCTTTAATGACTCCAATGTCCTTTGATGATAAGCAGTTGCTGTTTTTGCAAAATCTATCTCGGCATTTATAAAAGAGACGGCAGCCGATGCAAAAACGATATGTGACAATCCACTAGAAATACAGGTGAACATATTAGCGCCTGTAATTGCTTCCGCAGTAGAAACTGCTAACTTTTTGTAAAATTCATTTCCGTCTGAAGATCCAGTTCCAGCTACCCTGTATGCATCCACCGCGTCTGCTTGGACAAGCTTTGGATTTATAAGAATGCTTAGGCATAATATAAGGCTAAAAAATTTATTCATAAAACCCTCAAATACATTTACGTAAATTGATTTTATCACGCAAATAGAATTTATAAGAGGACAAATGTGTCCAGAGAGGCTAAAACATAAGGATTATCAGGGACTTATGGTAGACAAATCTACTCAGCGGCTAGAGGCTTGCGAGGCAACTTTAAGAGGCACAATGAGTGAATTATTAGGACTTTGGGGCAAGGAAACCCAGCATTTTCACCTCCTTTCACCAGACCACGTCATGGCAGCAGTTGAGGGCCTTGGCAAGCGCCTTACTGGCCGGATCATGGCGCTCAATAGTCTTGAGAACAGAGTTTATGATGTTGAGCTTGCGAGTCCAGTCGACTTTGGGAAGGGTTTTGCGCCATCAAATGTAGTGGTGAAATTTTATCGCCCAGGAAGATGGAGTAAGGAGCAGATTCTTGAAGAGCACAAATTTCTTGATACGCTAATTGAATTTGAAGTTCCAGTGGTGGCTCCTTTGGAATTTAATGGCTCAACTCTCCACTTGCATCCAGAGACCAATCTTTGGTTTGCCCTCTTTCCAAAAGTCTTAGGACGCCTAAAAGATGAACTGATTAAAGAAGAAATTGATCAAGTGGGAAGGCTCATTGGAAGAATTCACAATATCGGTTCTGCTTCTTCTTTTACTCACCGCTTTTCTCTAAACCCACAAACTTTTGTAAAAGCAAGTCGTCTAGAGCTAGAAAGAATCAAGCCCGTAGACCACATGAGTTTCTTGCATTACCTCAAACTTCTTGAGCAACTTGAAACCATTCTTGAACCCGTTTTCGCTCATGTTCCAGTCCAGAGGATTCATGGAGACTTTCATCGTGGAAATATTGTCTGGACTAGTGATGGTCCGAAAGCCGTGGATTTTGATGACTGTCTTACGGGACCAATTGAACAGGACTTGTGGCTTCTTTTCCCTGGTCAAGATGAAGAAGGACTAAAAGACCGTGAACGTTTCTTGGATGCCTATAAAGAGATGACCCGAAAAGATGTCGTTAGAATGAATCTCACGGAACCACTTAGAACCATGCGTATGGTTCACTTCAACGCCTGGATAACCAAAAGATGGGAGGACCACTCCTTTCAAAGAATGTTTCCCCAATTTCCAACTGCCAATTACTGGGATCAACAGCTGATAGATCTTAGGGTTCAAGTCGGTCTTATCCAAGATAGAAGTGGCATGGGATTTGTATAATTACTTACTAAAGAAACGCATTTGACGGACTTTAAGCAGCTTAAACTGCCCAAAAATTTGTCAGGTGTAGATTAAATTAGGAGTTTTTATGAAATACAGTCTAATTCTTGCCACTTTACTTTTGGGCCACCAAGCATTTGCTCAAACACTAAAAGAAACAAGAACGAAACAGGCAATGATTGATCGTACGGAACTCCTTATTGAAACTGTAGAGGGTGCTCGAGAAGATCTCAAAAAAGAAGATGTTGAAAATGCCTGCAAAAGAATAAAAGAATTATTTGTCATATACCCAGAGCACGTAAAATCGATTGGAAGTCATTTGGATTTTGACCGCAACCGAACGATCAGGGCAAAAGATCAGGCACTGAATCAACTTATTTTTATCCACAGACAATCTCTTATTTGTGATCAAGGAGCTGATTGTGAATACGTAGACCCTAAAAAGCTAGGAAAAGAATTAGGTCAGATTGAAAAATCACTTAAGAGTCAGCGTAAAACAATTAAAAGATCAGACACTGGTAGTGAAAATAAATTTGAGTATTACTATGAATTTTAACTCTGACCTTCGGAGAATTTAACTCCGATTTTAAATTCGCTCAGTACTCCATCCATTGGACGGATGGACATTATTGTACCCAATAGAGGGTCATCTAATTCAAAACCATTAAACCCTACAACATGGATGTCGGAGCCTTTAGGAAATTCTGTTTCATCAAAACTTACAAATCCCATGCCTCCTTGTGATAGATCAAAAAGTTTATAAGGAAGAGCTGCTTCACCAATTCCTCTAACGACTTTAACCCACTTATCATCTTTAGGACGGGCACGAGGGGCCGCACGTTGACCAGCAAACAATTTATCTTCTTCATCCACAGTCAAACCAAATTCACTTTTCAGCAACTGCTGATCCCTGTTGGATCTTTGGGCCATCGATTTAACCCGCATAACATCATGAGTGGTTCCAATTTTATTAACAGGAGACGTATCAATACGTTTCGTTTTCCAAGGCTTAGCAATATCTTCGCCAATTGAACCCTTTATAAAAATGACGTCTTTTTCCTCAAGAACCTTCATTTCTTCCGGCAAACTTACACTTATATTCGAACCTGAAACACTCTGAATTTCAGTTTTAAAAATGACTAAACCATCTTCAGCAAAACAATAAAAAGGCAAACTACTAACGACGTTGTTATTTTTATCAACTTCGAAATGTAATTTTCTAGATTCCATATGGAATGCATTTAATCTAGAAGACGAAATTTGGCGTTTACCACTATCTGGGGAGACTTGCCAAACCACCAAGTCTGATTGGTTTGCCATTAATTGTTTGAAAATTTTCTCAAAAAAGAGAAAACCTGTATCAGATTTGATAACTCTCATAACTTCTCTTGAAAAATCTTTTGCCTAACCGACTCAGGAAATTCTAGCATAGGGGTACGGATTAACAACAAAAGACCAAGGATGGAAATGAGAAGGTTGACCGGCTTATTCATACTATTCTTGTCAGTTACTGCCTTCGCACACGAAGTTCAACTTGTTACTCAACATATTAAACTCAATCGACAAAATAAAAGTGCCTGGCAAAGTGATTTCCTGGCAAAGGCCGTCCTCTCTCCAAAATGGGAAGCTGGCCTTCAGGCAACTTATCTAGAAAGATTTGATTTATATGAAAACCGTGCAGGGGCCTTTGTGGTTTATAATCCTGTTCCAAATCTTACTATTGAGGCCCGTTATCTAAAAGGAGATGCGGACGTTGAAATTTTAGCACAGGATCAATACTCACTAAGTCTTTATCAAGCGCTATCGGATGGAATCTCGCCTTACCTTCTCTACCAAAACTCACTTTATTCAATTACTCACCTACAAACGATAAGACTTGGTTTAGAAATTGAAAAAATACGTAGTCTCATTTTTATTCCTCAATTCATGTTGGGCCAAGCCCAGTTTAGAGATCCAACCGAAGTGAGAGAAGTAAATAGCTATGGTCTAAAAGTCATTTACTACAAAGAGCAACTCTACTCGCTTTCCTTGTATGCTTACAAAGGAATTGAGGCATCTCAGTCTTTGATCGGTAGATCAAGCCAGACAATTGAGACTAAAACAATAGGATTCGGTGGAGGTTATTATTTCTTTAAAAATATAAAAACAGAATTCCTCTTCGACTACACTGATCTCGGTAAACTCGATAATCAATTTTTAACTTCTACACTTAACCTTGTTTGGATTTTTTAATGACACAAGAAATTTGTCTTCTTCTTTTAAAATTCACAGGCATTTACTTCTTCATCATAAATTTTTTCTATGGAACTTTAATGCTTCTCTCTTGGGCTGAAGTCAAAAGATATAGACGTGAAATAAAAAAACAAGTTAATTCAGACAAAGTACCAGCTGTTTCCTTTATCATTCCTGCCTTTAACGAAGAGTCATTGATTGTAGAAACAATTCAAACATATCTCCTGCTGCCTCAGGAAAAAAAAGAAATCATTATCATCAATGATGGGTCACACGACCAGACGTTTAAATTATTACAAACAATGTTTCAGCTTAAAAGACTTGAAGATTCTAATCTTTTTCATTCAATAACTTCTGCTAATTTGATTGTTATCGAAGCGACCCATATGGGCAAGGCCCAGGCCTTAAACCATGGCATCAATCACGCAAAATATGATCTCATCTGCACTATGGATGCAGATACAATTCCGAATGCCAGAGGGGTTGAGGGATGTCTTCGCGCCTTTGCTCACGACCCAAAACTTGTAGCTGCTGGTGGCATCATCCTCACCTTACCTGCGAAAGGTTGGCTAAGAACATTCCAAAGTATCGAGTACCTAAGAACATTTCTATGCGAAAGAATTGGATGGAGCTTAATAGGATCAACGACTCTGATATCGGGTGCTTTCTGTATGGTAAAAAAAGAGGCATGCCACAAAATTGGCGGATTCAGACATAATTCTATTACCGAAGATCTGGATTTAATCATAAGACTTCGTAAGGCCTATCCGGGTGATAATCATCGATTTAAAATTCTGCCTATCACAACCTGCTATACTCAAGTGCCTAAAGATCTAAAACATCTCATGGTGCAAAGAATGAGATGGCAGTTAGGATTATTTGAAACATTGGCACGAAATATCGATATATGCTTTAATCCTGCCCACGGAATTCTTGGCCTAATTGCTATTCCTTACTCATGGCTCGTAGAAGTCTTCTCCCCACTTTTGGAATTTACAGCGCTCTTAATTATACCACTTGCCATTTTTCAAGGATGGATTGATCCCAATTTCGTCATTGTCTATCTTGGCGCTGGATTGTTTTTTAATATCACTATCACCTTGTTTGGAGTTTATATCGATAACAGATATGTTTCCAGAAATAGAAATTGGTCATGCCTTAAGAGCAGTTTTCACTCAATCGTTCTTCACCTTGGATATAAACAACTAACTTCTTGGTGGAGACTTCTGGCCTTATTCAAAAGCTTTGGAAAAAAACATGAATGGGGTGAAAAACCAAGACAAGAAATTAGTCCACAGACTCTCTAAAAAACAGAAGACGATGACCCCATTTTTTAGAAATTTTTCTCTCTGAAGATAACTTAAAGGGTTTTTTACGGTAGCCCTGACGACTTGGATCTTGCGCCAATTCAATTTGCTGCTGAACTGTTTTACGAAAAACTTCCATCAGATTTTCTTCTAACCCCTTAGTCTCTTCTTTAGCAAGCTTGTTTAAATCTAAAATCACCTGATGAATTGATTCAACAGTGGATAGGCAACCAGGCAAGGGCTGATGCTTAACTTGAAACTCTGAAATTCTAAGAGTATCAAAACTCACACGCGTGAGATGATGCAATTTTGTAGTCAGTTTCATCATTTTTTTAGCACACGGCCAGGTGCCATCTATCACAAGAAATTGTAACGGTTTAGTCCCAAGTTTTTCGGCGGACTCAGCTTTTGAAAGGTCGATCGTCTGTTCACCAGGATAAAGAATCACAGTCTGGTAGTTTTTATCTTCAAGTACTTCAAGAAAGCGCCTGTTTTCATCAAAGCAGACATCCACAATAATTTCGGAATTTTTTAAAATCAGGTTACTAAATCTTCCGGTTCCTACTTTTTCTTTCTTGAACTCCATCGGATGCATCAGAATAACAAAGCGGGAATGAGTCTCAAATGGTCGTAAATACTGGCAAACACAGGTTAAGAGCCGCCTGCGGCAGTTAAGACATAAATTCATTTTTAGGCCATTTTCAGTATCCATAATTTTCTCTATACTGCGTCTTATATGCCAAAACTTAAAGCTAGAAAACAACAGATAAAAAAAATCGCTCTAACCGGAGGTCCGGGGGGTGGAAAATCCACCGCTGCCCAGCTTTTTAAGCTGGAATATAAGGACTTTATCTCCCTAGTACCAGAAGCAGCGACTCTGCTCTTTCGAGGTGGTTTTCCTAGAGTGGACTCTCCACACGTAGTAGAAGGCATCCAAAAATCCATTTTTCATGTTCAGATTAATATCGAAGATACCTACGCCACTCTCTTTCCCCACCACACCTTATTGTGTGATCGGGGTACTGTTGATGGAGGCGCCTATTGGCCAAAAGGCCCTGATGATTTTTTTAAGACTATGGGCACTACTTTAGCAAAAGAGCTTGAACGTTACGATGCCGTAATTTTTTTTGAAACAGCTGCGGCCGGTGGACTTGCAATTGATTTAGGTAATCCTGTAAGAAATGAAGATCAGAAAAAGGCTATCGAGATCGACTTGAGACTCAACGCCCTTTGGGCAAAGCACCCAAATTTTGTGTACATCAAAAATGAGCCATCGTTTCTCAAAAAGATTTTAGGTGGAATCAAAGCAATGGATGAATTAGTTAAAGGCAGTTAAATTAAAATCTAAAAACTCTTCACCTTCAAGATAGACCTGAAACCGAACCAGACCAAAAGGAACAGGTCCAATCATATCTGTAAGCTGAGATTCTTCGTTATAAAACTCACAAACTGTCAGTTGATGTTGTTGTACGACAACATGAGAAATTGCCCCTTCTCTCATCTCACAATTCTTCAAAACGCTAGCAACCTTTTCTGGATTATATAAGAAGTGGTGAGGTAGGATGTGTGTTACATCTTGAATGATGCGATCTTTAAACGTCACTAGAGTTCTTACTTCATATATATTTTCTGTAACATCATGATTGAGAACTTTCTTCTCCATCACAACCATTGAGCCTTCATATTTCGCCTGATAGCGAACGAAGTCGCCGAGTGAAGGATACGCCAAAGCGAAGCCAGGGAAACAAAAAAGTACAAAAAGAATCGTTTTCATTATCCACCTGCCAATTTAACTTTAAAACCCGTTTTTTCTAAAAACAATTTTATCTTCTCACGATGATCGCCACTAATCTCGATCATATTATTTTTATAAGTTCCACCGGTTCCACAAAGTGCCTTAAGTTTTTTCTCAACATCTTTGAAGTAAGGTTCATTTACCGGCAATTCAAAAATCACTGTCACCGTTTTACCACCACGCCCATTTTTTTCTAAACGAATTTTCAAGGTATGATCAATCGGCTTAAGATCTTCTTTTTTAGGACAAGCACAAGGATACTTTGAACACCTGGGGCAGCGTTTCTTAAAATTAGGATCATCAGAATAAACGAGTTCGTAATCAGACATAGAACTTTAAATTTAAATGTGACTCATCCTTGAGTCAAGAATTCAATTGAAGGCAGCGTTTACAAAGAGGCTTGCTGTGATTGAGAAAAGACCAAACGCTAACAGAAGAATGACTTTTTCCATATGCACCTCGCTTGAAAGAGTTGTAGGCCTCTTTTTGTTGAGAAGATACTGAGAAATAAATAAGTTAGAAGATGTTAGTGCACGAGACCATTTTATGACAGAGCCTGTCTTTTAAGGTACTCTATCAACTATGAACCGCTACATCATCTTTCATAAACCTTACAACGTACTCTCTCAATTCACTCCCGAGGACGGGGCGCGCGCCCTTTCAGAATTCAATCTTCCTCCAGATGTGTATGCCGCTGGCAGACTAGATAAGGATTCGGAGGGGCTTCTGCTTTTGACCAATGATGGGTTAATGATTGAAAAGCTGCTTAATCCTCGCAATGAAAAGCCTAAGACCTACTGGGTGTTGGTGGAAAGAGTGCCTACAGAAGATGAACTTGAGCGTATGCGAGCTGGCCTTAAGATTGAAGATTATCTCACGAGTCCTTGCAAGGTGAAGATTCTGGACCCGCAACCCGAAGTCCCACCACGTGATCCCCCGGTAAGATTTCGTAAGACTGTTCAAGATGTCTGGATTGAAATGACAATAACGGAAGGAAAAAATCGTCAGATCCGAAAGATGACCGCCGCGATTGGGCACCCTACTTTAAGGTTAATTAGAAAAAAAATTGGGAATCTGGAATTAGGTGATCTTTCTGAAGGTGCATGGAAAGAGATCTCCAGAGTAGAGATCTCTTTTTAAAGTAAATTAGAGTCTAATGTCGATTGTATCTTCAAATTTAAAACCAGAATCATTTACGTCCATAATTCTTAATACTCCAGCCTTAGCTTCTCGAGTTGCAACGAGCTTACCATTAAGAACAACTTCTACTTTTTGATTCAAATCTACCATCGAAGAATGAAGGTACAATTTGAGACCTTTGCTCATCTTAGGCAACACAGGCATGTCAATGCGGATGACATTTTCATCAATTTTGGTGTGAAAATCAATTCTCTCAGGCGTTGTTAGATCAGTATCAGTTGCTTCAACCCAGAAATATCGGGCCTCTGAATCGTAATCGTAAGTTATATTATTCTCTAAGTTTTTCGAGTGAACAGTGTGCAGACTTCCCCACAATTCTTTTTGATAAAGATTCCTTGGTGACTTCGTCAAAAGTTTGTTCAAGTTAGCTTTAAAGAGGGCAAAATCATAGTTATGGCTACCATTATAGAAAATCATTTCTAATTTTGATGGTTGCCCATAAAGAACCTCAAGATCTTTTGTTCGCTTCAGTTGTTCTTCACAGCGTGTAATAAAAATTTCAAAATGGTCACCACGACCTTGTAGATGGACATAGGGAACATTGAATTGTTTATTTAGATGCTGTTCAGTTTGATGATTTACATCCATGCCTGCTGCCATGGGAAGAAAGAATGCAAATTCATCTGCGATCCAACCATAACTTCTGGTGATTCCCATTCCACCCATTGAATGGCCAGACAGACCCAAACGATCCACATCAATATTAAGTTCTTTTCTCATAAGCCGGCCAAGATCTCGGATGAAGCCGCGAGTGTGTCCGCCCCAATTTAGACCATTAGCAGAAGGAAGTACGACGATAATGCCAAGTTCATCGGCCATTCTTTTTAGATCAGGCATGTACATGTTTACGACATTAATAGAACCGGCCCTATCCATGGTTGAGCTACCTCCACCATGGTTGAAGATCAGGGCGCCAACTTTCGTATTCTGATTAATGCTTTTAGGAATGTAATAAAAAATATCGTATTTAAAAGTATTCTCATATCTTTCTGGTGCCCACTGAAAACTGTCGACTGCTCCAACTGTATCAAATAAGGCACTACGTGCATCAGTCTCGCCAGCAAAAGCAGTTAAACTTAAAGCGAGGCAAATACCGAAAAATAAGCTTTTAATTTTCATTTTAAACCCTTAATTAATTCTTTTAATCGCCCCATCACCCAAACAACCGGCATGATAATAGACACAAGTACGCAGAGCATTACAGATATCAGAATGTGTGGTAAATTTTATAGGATAACTTGCAAGCTAAGTGATTGATTCTTTCTTACGGTCTTTATATGTGTCCGATTTATTCAATTGCCCCTTACCAAGACCGTAACTCTCCATCACCTTTAATTCCTCTACCGCGGCTTGCGAAGAGATCGCTCCGTTTAAGAGTTTCAGGTAAACCAGTACTTTATGATTAAGATCACTGGCATTTTCATTCAAGGCCTCAAGCCGAAGAGATTTTACTCCGCGATTTTGAAGTTCACCCATAAGAAATGAAGCGGACTGTGGTGTCGCCTTATAAAAAGTATTGCGGCATTCATGATCGGCCTTAAGAAAATGCCAATTGCCATATGGATCTTTAAGCTTCACTTCATGTTTTTCGCATGGCTTTCCGCAATCTTTAAATGAACTTCCGGTAGAAAGAAAGGCCGCAAACACACAATGCTCCATGTGAAACTCAGGCATATATTGATGAAGGGTCACTTCCAGTTTCGAAGGATCACTGTGCGAAATCATATCCAGCAGTTGTTCTTGGTTGAGGTCATAAGAAGTATTGACGGTTGCAAGTCCCTTACCTAATAAGTACTCGGCCGTGAGTGAGTTTGTGACATTTAGTGAGAAGTCGCCAATTAGCGGAATAGAGCATTCAGTTCGCAAGAATTCGATTGCACCCAGGTTTCGCACCAGAATTTTATCCGGCCTACATCTAATGATCATTTTCAAATTGTGATATTCTTTAGGTTTAAGAATTCGTGTTGTGGCAATCGCAGAAGTGATTTTCAAATCCTTAAGAATCTCAATAGAATCTGCGTAGTCTTTACCAAACTCAAAATCAAGAATGACCATTTGAATGGAGTGATCTAGCCCTTGATAAATCCCCTTCTTAATTCCTTCCGCAAATCCCTCTACCTGGGCCTTCGTTCGAAGTAAAATGTTAAGGCCAGTATTGGCGTTGTCTACCAGTCGAACCATGGGAAGTTCTATCTTATTCAAACTCATCGCCTTGGGCTTCACCCGAGCGGCATTCATTTTTTCAATCAGTTCTCGACGCAAATCTTTGAGCTCGCGGTGATTCATGAAACAGCCTTCTTGAATGAAGCATTCAAAACTTGCTAACTCATAAATACTTCCACCAAGTGAGGACAATTCTTCTTTCAATTCGGCTTCAGTCAAAGAGCGGTTCTTGGCCGGCGCCATGTTTGATATAGTCTGAGCGTAAACTTCTCGCCCTTCAGGATCAATCACCTTGACCAGAATTGGCTCATTATAGACACCCTGAACCATCATCTTAAGAGGAATACGTTTTTGGAATTCTCGAGACTGCCAACCCTTTTGGAGCTCTTTATCAAGACCTTCATCAGAGTTCAGATAAACCTTCATACCTTTTACTAGACTCAGATTTTTTTGAACCAGTTCGATTTCCAGGAATTTGCCGACCTTATTTACTTCAAATATCTTCGAACCCAATTCTTCTTTATTAACGAGAAGTAGACCCATTCCGGCCTCTAGTTTAGTGTTCGTTTCAATAACAAAAGTCTTTTTCTTAACTTCTTTAATAATACCAATTTCAAGCCCTCGGTGAGCGCTATAGGTACCATCCACTAATTGCTGATGATCAACACCTTTAAACCAGCCAGTAAAAAAGCCACGTGAGTATGTCGAAGAAAGTTCCATGGCCCGCTGATTAAGATTAAGCGCTCCACCATCCATGACTTCACGGTAATTGCGAGCAGCACTTGCCACATATTCCGGCGTTTTAAGTCGGCCTTCAACTTTAAAGGAATTTACCCCAAGTGCTTTTAGCTCTTTGATCTCAGAGATTCCCATCAAGTCTGTAGGCGAGACGAGATATTTTTTATCGCCCATCTCTTTTTTCTTATCATCTACATAAAGCTCATATTCCAAACGACAACTCTGAGCACACTGCCCACGGTTAGCACTTCGCCCCCCTAAGGACTCCGAAGTAAAGCATTGACCGGAGTAAGCAACACACAGAGCACCATGAACAAAAACCTCTAGCTCTTTATCAGTTTGCTCGCGAATAAGTTTAATCTCGGACATGGAGTTTTCACGACCCAAAACAAAACGGTCAATAGAAAGATCTTCCACCAGTTTGATGGCGTCGGGATTGGTGACTGTCATTTGCGTTGAAGCGTGAATTCTTTGTTCAGGGGCCATCTTACGAATAAGTGAAGCTAGTCCCAGGTCCTGAACAATGAATGCGTCCGGCCCCATTGGCAGGATTTGCTCCAGCATTTCAATAACCTTTGGAAACTCATTCTGAAAGATTACAACATTAAAAGCGAGATTAGTTTTAACCCCGTAAAGATGGCATAGATCAATCATCTCTTTGAGTTCTTCCAAAGTAAAATCAGTCGTCCTGCCACGGGCATTAAAAAAGGGAACGCCAAAATATACGGCATCCGCACCATGATGGATCGCGGCCAGACACATGGACATGTTCGCTACAGGTAATAATAATTCTGATTTCATTAAGCCGGAATGTACCTAAAGAGCTGCTCTATGGCCATTGATGGAAAAATTTACAATTTAATATACAAGAACAATTCTGCTCTGGATAAGTCATGAAAATATGGGTACAAGCACGCCATGAAATTCTTAAAACTTGCCTTAACCATCTTTTGCGTTGGATTCGCTACAACTTCCTCTGCAAAGTTACTTCAAATTATTCACACTAATGATTTGCATTCTTTTTTTGAAGGTTCCAGGACCGGTAAAGGTGGTTATTCTCGTATCAAAACATTAGTTGATCAATTGAAGTCAGATGCAAAAGCGAAGGGGATACGCACGTTGTTTCTCGACGCTGGTGATTTTGGAGAAGGTTCAAGTTTTTATTTTTCAAACAAAGGTACCGACGCGCTCAGGGCACTTGATTTGTTAGGTGTTGATGTCACAGTACTAGGCAACCATGATTTTATTACGGGTGGAACTGATCTTTCCCGTCAAATTGATGAATCAAATTTGAAAGCCCATCTTCTTTCCGCCAACCTCAAGGGCAAACCACTGATGGGTCTTGGGAAAAAGATCAAGTCATACGTTGATTATGATCTTGATGGAATGAAAATCAGAATTTTTGGACTTACGACTCCAGAAGTGCATTACCAGTACCCACTTCTACCGAAAGGTTACATCGGGCACTCACATAATAGAGGTGTTAGAATCGCTCAAAAGTCGAAAAAAGACGGCGTTGATTTTTTAATTGCCCTCACCCATATTGGTCTGGATAAAGACTCAATCCTTGCATCTCACACCAGGTCAATTAGCATGATCGTTGGCGGTCACTCTCATACTCGCTTAAATCAACCTAAGATGGTTGAAAATCTGAATGGTGACATTATACCTATAGTTCAGACGGGCGCTCACGGTACAGCGATTGGCTCACTTATCGTAGATGTGATTGGAGATGGTGAGTATAAATTAATCGATTATCGTCTGTATGACATAACGAAAGAAATCCCTGAAGATGCAGAAGTTAGAACATTTGTAGATGAAGCATACATTAATAGAGATCGTTACTTTAACCGTTCATGGACCGAGGTGATTGGTTTTTCAGAAATAAATCTATCTGGCCTGGTTGAAGGAAAAGTTAAAGATGCCAGAACATGTTGGTCAGGCCACATTGCACGCCTAACTCGTGAAACTGCTCAAACTGAAATCAGTGTTCAATTTGATCTCTTTCAAGGCGAAGAAATCCCTATGGGTGTTATCCGTTTTGGAGATTTGGTTGATAACTTCCCGCATTTTAGACGGTGGGGAGATCAAGGCTGGAATATTACCCGATCAAATATTTCGGGCCTAGTTCTTACCCAGCTCTTAAAATATCTTGGAAGTGGCAATGAACCCTTTGACGCTAGCCTAGATGGCCTTAAGGCGTGGGATGAAGAGAAGGGACGAACTGTTGCCTATGTAAATGGCCTTCACCTTCCAGAAGAAGCTTTGATTGATGGTGAAAAAATTAATAACTTTCAATATTATTCAGTCGCCTTACCAAGCGAAATTCCTTACGCACTTGGAAAGATGCTGCCAGTTATTCGTGACTTACTTCTAGTGGATTCGGAAAGAATCCAAGATTCAAACTTTTGGCCACTATTTGAAAATTACATTGCTAAGAACTCTCCCCTTAAATGTCTTGAGGATTAGAATTGATTTGTTTTTAAAAGCACTAAGGTGCAGGCCTCTTCCACCAATATCCCATTATCAGTTAATACTTTTTCTAAACCTGGGTTCTCAGAGCCTGGGTTAAAAATAACCCGTTTCGGCTTAAGATCAATAATATCTTGCTGGTACTTGGTTGATAACGCCGGATTTACGTACATAGTTAAGGTATCAATTTTTTTGGCCTGCTTAACTAGCTCTTTGATATCAGGTAGTACCTTATAACCAAGAACTTCAGTCTCCCTAGGATGTATAGGTACGGGCAAATGACCATATTCCTTCAACATTTGAATCGCTTTGTAGGAATAACGAGTTGTATCACTAGATGCACCCAAGACTGCGACAACTTCCATGGCCTCTCCTTGAAAATAAAGCTAAAATATTCAAAAACAAGTGAGACTTTATGAGCTTTATTAATAAAACATTCTACTCCTTTGAGGACCTCAGTAGTCATCTCAAAGCGCATCAACCTAGCTTCTATTTTTCATCTAAAACCTCGACCGTCATTCCTTATGACAAGTTAGATACCCTGCTGCCTTGGTCCAAAGGTGACTTTTTTCTTTGCGATCTAAGTAAATTGCCTCACAAAATGGAAGTTAAAGATAATGGAAATTTAGTTTTGCAAGGGGCCGTATCGTGGGAGGAGGCAAAGATATTTTTACGATCAAAAGGTCGTAACCTCAAAACTTCCCCGACTGAACAATTAGCACTTATCACGGCCGGAATTGCAACTTCATGCACTGGCGAGCGCTGCTTTGGATTTGGAACCATGAGGTCTCAGGTGGTGGGGCTTAAATATCTTGATTTTAATGGTGAAGAAAAAGAACTGAATCGGGATGACGAATTTAAAACATCATCGACAAATTTAAAACCTTATCAGCAGGATTTTAAAGCTTACAAAACTTTTAAAAATGCTCCCTACCCTCGTTTTGAACAGGCAACTGATTTGATGATCGGAACCGAAGGTCAGATGGGTATTGTGACTGAAGTAGAAATTGAAACAGTAGAAAACTATGATCTTACTTACGTCTTTATGCTACTTCCGAAGTGGGAAGAAAATATTGAACCACACATGGAAATTTTCAATGCTGTTCAAGCTCATCGCAATGCCATTATGTCATGTGAGATTTTAGATTCAAACTGCATGAACTATCTCAAAACAGATGAAAAACTTGGCACTAGTCAGGATGTTATTTTTCTGGAAGTTAAAACTGATCATTTCGAGGATATTTATGAAAATATTCTTTGTCATTTGAAGCACACGGATCATCACAGTATCTTTGAAATAGCTGAAAATAAATTTCACCACATTCGAGCAGGAGTTCCTCGTGCCATTTTTGAAGAAAATTCAAAAATGGGCGTGGTTAAGATCGGAACAGATTGTCAGGTCAGTGGCGAGAAATTCCCTGACTTATTAAACTTTTACCGTGAGGCCGCAAAAATTGGTGTGCGCTACTGTTTATTTGGGCATTTCGGTGACGCTCACCTTCACTTTAACTATATGCCAACAAAAGAACAGTCAGCGCAATGTCTGGATCAAATTCAAAGACTCTATGACAAGGTTATGGAATGGAAAGGTTCACCATTTGCTGAGCATGGGATTGGATTACTTAAACAGAAATATATCAAAAAATTTCATGGCACTCATCAGCTAGAACTTTTTTCTGACCTTAAAAAAGAGCACGATCCATATAATCAATTCTTTCCACAAGGGTTCATGACCAATAGCGAGCGGTAAACTTTCATTCACATAAAATTAAGAGGTTAGAACGGATCCACATTATGCCAGCTGTTCAAGAAATAACCTTTTTGTTCCGACAAGAAGACTATGAGATTGTTCATTTTTTTTAATTTATTCTGGCCAGCAATGTTAGGTGCCCAAGGATATCTTGAATATGGTGAAAAAAATAAATATGATTCTTCTATATTCAACGAAAAAGTTCAGGCCATCAGAGAAAACAACCAAATAATACTTCATAGCACAAGTTGTGATGTACTTAACAAAGAAGCGAAGTCTTTAAAGATCTGGTCGAAAAATAAAACGACAAAAAAAAGCCCTCTATGTAAGTGTCTCGGTGGTAAGTGCACCATCAATGTGACTTCAATTGTTCCGACACTGGTTGCTGAAAAACAGAGTTACCTTCCCAAGCATCATGGACCGAATTGCTTTAATGGCGCATTAGTTGCGAGTGGGATCATGTTTAACCTTCGGTATACACCAGCAGCAGAAATGAGTTTCTGGATGTCCTCTCCTCTTTGTAAGGAAAGAAAAATCAAAGAAGAGAGACAGGCCGGAGATGTAATTGTAATCAGGTCAAAAAAGCAAAATGAAATTCATGGCTTCGTCCACATTTCAGAAAATCTTTCATTTTCAAAAAATGGAGATAATGATTTTCCATATTCTTTGCAGTCTCCTGAAAATGTATATGAAGCTTATAAGGTCCCTAAAGATTGCCAAATCCCCTCCGCTAACCAGGACTGTGACGTTTGGTCAACTGCTTACACTTGTATCTCAATGGATACCTATTTATCTCAGCACCCAATGAAGAATCAAAAACAAATAGAAGTTTGGAAAACTTTAGAAGGCTTTGATTGCACCATTTCTTCTTTGGCATTTGCTTCAAATATAAATGCAGAGCTGCTAGAAATAACAAAGATTTCTTTAGAATCAGTAAGGGCCTTGGCAGCAAAACAAATTAAAATGACTCAAGATGAAGATGAAAAACTAATTTGGAAGGGCATATACATCAAGGCCGATTCTGCAATTGATCAATATCTTTTACTTAAGCTTTATAATTAGATTTTGCCTAGAGGTTAAGGATAGAGCTTTTTAAAACAATCGTTTCTTTGCCATTCTTTGATCATCTCTTCCCACAGATCGACTAATTTAACCTTGCTTTTTTCGCCGCCAAAGAGAATTTCTATGCGCTCTTGATCCGATTGTTTAATCAATTTCATCATAATCTTGTCTGTGTCGCTTGCCAGTGTACCAATTTTTTTCATCGCTTCTGAACATTGCCCGAGGGAGAGGCACAGATCTGTATTAATCATCAATTGCCTAAATAGTTCTTCGCTTGAATCCACATGATCTCGATGATAAGCAATCCATTCAAGTGCCTCATTTATTTTTTCAATATCGCCAAACTTAACACCTTTGACTCCTCCGTGAACTACGCCCATTAAAATAGTTCCCGTAGGAGTTTCGCAGTAAAGGGGTCCACCTGAATCTCCATGATCTGCGTAGTTTTCGCGCAAACGGACGCGTTGACTGGATCCTACACTAAAAATATCCTTAGGGTGATTTTCGAGATTAGCAACTCTTGCTGTTTTAAGGACGCCATACTTGTCATCATTGTCGAGGCCATATCCACTAACGTAACAATTCTTGGTGTCCTTGAGTGCACTTTCCACTTCTTCGGAAGACTTAGGTAGTGAAATACTTTTAGCATCCACTTCATCTTCTACTTTCATCATCGCAATATCTTGTAACTCATTCAAACGACTATTTTTCATAGGAAATAAGTTTTTGATGACATATTTTTTTTCTGAACCGGGACAAGTAAAGAACGAGTTTTGAGGTAGCTCATGTGATTTGAAATCTTCTTGATTGCTAATCACATCATCATAGCAGTGTTCGGCCGTTATAAATGTTTTGTTGCCGATGAAGCTTCCGGAGCAGGTACCCATTAGAATCTTGCCTTCACGTTTTACAAAAAATGTTAATTTGCAGGTTGAAGATAGATCATGGTCGTTTACATACTCACCCTTGATCGCAAAGGCAGAGAAGGAAATAATAATTTGTAGATAAAGAATCCATTTCATTTAAATAGTATCGGATTTTATCAGAGTAAACTCGAGTCTATCAAAGACTGACCACATCGTTCGGGATTGTCTTAACAATCTGTAATTGTGAAGACTATTCGCCTGAACCAAGATTCAGCTCAACAAAACTCTTTGCCCCAAGAGTGAATTGTATCGAAGTCCCCTCTTTGGGTCTCAAGGTAAATTCATAATCCGTTGACGCGATTAAAACCCCAAGTCTGCTGCCCGCTGCTAGTCGATGTTGCTTAGGCTCTAGATCAAACGTAAGTTGATAGTTTTTACCGGGAACAAGTGCTTCACCTTGAGTGATGTCAAAGTGATTTTGGGGATCAGCCCAACCACGGGTAATGATTTTTCCTCGACCCAATTTATCATATTCAACAATAGCGATGGTGATATTGGCGGCCTTACGGTTCATAACGGAAAGATTCAAACTGACTCGCGCGGTTCCGGAAAGAAGAGTTTTCTTTTCAAGTGCAGTAGATAAGAAAACAAGTCTTTCGTCTCGTTTCTGGCCAGGTTTTTCGATCAATGATTCAAGTTTCTGGGACTTCCCGGAGTCAATAATGGTGAGTTGCTTCTCGCTTGCAATCGATATTGCCAACGAAGAATCAGCTCCAAAGTATAGCCGCTGCTCCACTGTGTTTTCATGAGGCCAATTCTCTTGAACCACTAGACTTCCATCGGCAAGCTCCACTTCCACTTGAGGCCCATCAGTAATTCCGTTATCCTCTCCTTCGAGAAAATGATTAAACCACATTTGAATTTTTCCTGGGACATTATGGTTCCAAGTTGAACCGTGACCACCCTTATGGAGAAACATGCGTCTAGGAGCAATCCCATCGAGAGCTTCCCATAATTGAATGGCATGTTTTTGTTTCACGTTCCAGTCAGACTGACCATGAATGATAAACGTTGCAGCTTTAATATTTTTTGCTTGGGAAAGATGGTCACGCGCTTGCCAAAAAGGTGTAAAATCTCCGTTTTCTCTTCCCATCGTTTGGGTTATTCGCTCAAGCTCACTTTTGCAATCCCCTTTTCTCATAATGAAGTAACCCAAGACGTCAGCATCCTCACCAATATATCCACCCGGATTAACGACTAGTCCGTTGGCACGGTAGTAATCATACCAGCGACTGATCGCTGCGATTGGAACGATTGCTTTAAGCCCCTCAACACCGGTCGTTGCAACCATGATGGGTAAAGTGCCATCATAGGAAGTTCCGGTCATACCAACAGATCCATTTGCCCAATCTGCCTTGGCAACACGTCCATCCTCATAGAAAGCACGGGCCCGTCCATTTAACCAATCAATGACAGATTTTGCGGCCAAGGTTTCTGCCATGTCTCCAACAGTGGGGCAACCAGTTGACTTACCAGTTCCCACGCTGTGAGCACTAATGCGTGCATATCTACTTGCATCGGCAAGTGGTACGGATTCGTAATCGTGAAATGTTTTTCTAAGACCGTTAAAAAAATCTTTTACGTCAGGAGAGAACCCCTTCAATAATTTTTCATCTTGTGGAAGAAGGTCCATGTCAACGTTATGCATGGGTCCTTCGTTCCCACCAAGGGCATAAGGAGAAATGTGGAAGATAGTAGATAGTTTCTGCTCTACTGATGGCCTTTCAATCGAAACATAGATCCGGTCCAAATTACCGTCACCATCAGTGTCCGTCGGTGACTCCACATAAACATCTTCTGAAAGCATTACTTGTTCCAAAAGGTTTGCAGTTGATGCAATGGAATTCGTTACACAAATAACAATAAGTACTGGCAATAGGTATTTCATTCAGGGCCTTCACTAATAAAATTAATTTTGGTCATTGTAATTTATCCTTTCCGATTGGAAGATGGCCAGTAGGACATGAATGAAAAATTCCTATATGGGCCAGTTTTAATTTATAAATTCAGTGGATTGATTAAAAAAATCCTCTTCTGGCCAATCCGCTAGCTATGCGAATACGCTTAATAGAGCGTAGACGGCAGTTTTGGTACTTTCTACCCTAAATGAAATATTTTCTTGGGAGTCATTCAATGATGCTTAGGCATTTGCTAATAATTAGCATGAGTTTTTTTTATTTAAATGAAGCCTTGGCCCGACCCCATTCATTCCTTGGTTTTAACAAGGCCCTAAAAGACACCCAGAACTCAAAGGGTAAGGTCGAGGAAAAGCCGTTCTCGCCCACAATAGGGTTTGGTTACAACTTCAACCTCCTTGACTCCGGTTTTGGTTTCTCCCCTCAGATTGGCTACATACATACCAAGCAAGTCACCAACGATAGCTACGGAGATCAAAAAGTGCATACAATCTTTTTGAACTGGGATTTTATATGGATAAGTTCGCTATCTGATCGTCTCGGCTTTCGTTTTGGAATAGGGAATTTTATCAAAAGAACAAGTGGCGAAGGCGGCACAGTAACGATCCCCAATGGCACCGGCACGGCCCAAGCGCGCAGACCAGGAGGTACGGTCAACTCTTATTCAAGTACCTTTAACCTTGGGGCAGATTATAATTTTGATTTAGGTATGGCCTCTTGGGTTGAGGATATTGGTCTGCGTTTTGAGCTTTATACTTTTCGTCCGCTCTCGAGTGAGAATCGCAACTATGCATTCAACCTCGGTGCTTTACTCTACTTCTAATAGGAATATATAAATGAAAATATTAATTCTCTCGATCATATTGCTCTCTCAAACATCGCACGCATTCGTATTGTTAAATCCTAAATATGAATTGAATGATCCAACCACCGCTAAGGTCAAAGTTTCAGCTGAGGGCTGTACTGGAAACGGAGTTTCGGACGCAGAAATTGTCGAAGGAATCAAATGGGCAATCGAGTTCTGGAATGACGTACCGGAGTCCAGACTCAAACTATCCTACGGTGGAAAGTCCTCGGCTACGCTCACTGACCCGCGAATTCCCAAGAATGAAATCATTGTGGGCTGTGGCGCTTTGGCCAGCGTGCAAATCCTGGGTGCAACTCAACACGACCGGGCAAATGGCTCGGCCCGAGTTATCATGAATAGTGCCGTCTATACTGGTAGCTACAACAAAAATAGCTTCATTGGAACCATGACCCACGAAATTGGTCACGGGGTTGGCCTCTTCCATAGTAATGACCCAGCATCAGTGATGACCTATGCCAGCCACCAATGGGTGGATAAGCCGACATATATTTCTCAAGATGATATGGATGGAGTTATCTATCTTTATCCCAATGAAAAACAGCTCGGAGGTTTATTAGGAAGTTGTTCCTCTTTTGCAGCTGAGAAGACTCCCACATTTAACTTCTTCGGCGATTTTCTACTAGGCTTTTTAGCGATGTTGGCAATTTCTGTATTGTTACGAAAAGGACTGAGGAAGATCTTGAACTAACCTGATCTTTTTTCTCTGTCTTAAAATGAAAGGTTATACAGGTACCCCTTTCCATTTGCGCTTTGTTATTTTCTCGCTTACAAACTGAATTCTCCTCGATGTAGACAATAAGTTTCAAACTGATTATTTTCAATCATGACTATTAAATAAAACTCGAGTAAAATTATTTTATGAAACAGAAAGTACGAACAGAAGCTGTTCTTGAAACAAGACAAGGTAGAACTGTCTCAAGAAGAAAAGAGTTTTACCAAAATGGCAACCTCTGCTCGGAAGGGACCTATGCCCATGCTATGGGTAAGTGGGAATGGGATGTTCCTGTCGGAAATATTAAACATTACAACGAGGATGGCACTCTTAAAAGTGAAGAACACTATAATGATTCAGGTGATCGCGATGGAGAATCGGCCTACTTCGACTTCAAAGGGAGACCACTCTCTAAAAGTATTTATCACGAAGGAAAAAAAACTAAGGAAGATTTTTTTGACGAGAAAGGCCTACTTAGAAAAGAAAAAGACAGAGACAGATATTGAATCCAGCGAATGGAATTACCGTAAAGCAATCAAACAAATTTCCTGACGATAAGAAGGTAGATACTTAAGCTCCACCTGCGTGAAACCTTTCTGCTTAAAAGATTCGACGATTGGTTTTAGCATTCTGAGATAGCGATCTTGATGAAGTTTGAGAGTAAGCACAACTCCGCGTGGCTCTAAGAAAGTTAAAAAGCGATCAACTTCCTTCATCACCACACTGGGAGGAAGATTTACGTCACTGACAATCCAATCAATATCTTCGCCGAAATTGGTAACATTCAACGTTTCAAAAGCTTTTTTAATGTGCTTGAAATTGTAATTTTTTAAAATGTTCTTATCCATCTCCGCAGGGTCAACCCCGAAGACCTGTAAATCCTGATCCAAAAGAAATAAGCTCGCACCACCAGGAGCAGAACCAAGTTCTAATACTTTTTCTTGTTGCTCCATTGGTAAATCAAAAGCTTCGTAAGCCTCAGCAATTTTATAATAAGCACGCGAGGGTGTTTCCCTTTTTTCAATCGAACTTACTTCACCTGGTGTTTGAAAATGAGTCTTCTTAAGGACATACTCGCCAAGCCAGTATTCCTCAGGCCCAATCATCATGATCAAAGTGACTTTTTCGCCAATTTTAAAAAGAGATTTTTCACTGAGTTCAACTAGCTCAGATGGAGGTTCAAATGACTCGACTCTCTTCCACAACCAGGCCTTAGGCAAGGCCTTAATCTCTTCGAGAGGTACCTTACCAAGACAGATACCGGACAATCGACACATCCATGGTGAGAAAGTCGTAGCGTTCTCGGCCTTAAATGTGAGAAAACCACCTCTAGAGTAGCTTAGTTTGAAATTCGGATACCCAATGCTCATCTCTTTTTTAAGTAAGAGCGTGGCTTCTGAATTAGTGAGCGTAAAAAAAAATTGAGACATCCTTAATGAATATCAGAGAATTCTCCCAAGATCTGCAAAAAATTTACGACCAAATGTGGGAAGCTTTTTCCCAGTATCAAGCGGCCTCAGGTCTTAATTGTTTAGTGGGATGTGGAAAATGCTGCAACAATCCTGAAGTAGAAGCGTCGGTTTTAGAGATGTTTCCGCTCGCTGTTCGGATTCTGGATGAAAATAAACTTGAGGAGTGGCTGGATAAACTAGAAGGCCCCACTCAGGATCATTGCCTCATGTATGAGCCGCACTCTCCCGACGGTTCTAAAGGTCAATGTGGCGTTTACAAAGAAAGACCATCCTTGTGTCGGATGTTTGGTGTTGCGGGCTTTTATAATAAACATCATGAAGTCACACTATCAGTCTGCAAACTCATCCGAGAAAAATATCCTGATCTGACTAAAATTCGAGAATCAGAGGTTTCCGATAAAACTCCGATGCTGATTACATGGTCTTATAGTCTGGCCCAAATTGATCCGGCACTTATTCAAGACCGCATGCCAATCAACCTGGCGTTAAAAAAAGCCCTTGAAAGAATCGCTCTTTACGCTCAGTATCAAGAGCATTCATAGCTTAATATCAATCCATGATTTATTTTTTACTTCTCATGACTACCCTAACCACTTGGGCAGCTCCAACAAAATTTGATTTAAATGCCGGCCTTCAAGGAAGAACACTTCCCTCGTTAGGTGCTGAGGTCTATGCCGAGAGCGGATATAATTTTGTTTTTTGGGGCAAAAAGGAAGCACCAAAAGATATTCTTTATGGTCTGATCAGACCTTCAATAGGAGTGAGCAGTTCCGGTGTTATAAATAGTGTTAGAGCAGAATTAGAGTTTTTCCCCATTTCTATCTTGGGCTTCGCTGCTGGTAGGCAGTATATGAATTCCAACTATGAGTTCCCATTTTTCAACTGTGAGGAAGTCAATTGTAAGGGCGAATATGTTCGCAATTATGTTGAGAGCAAGATGGTTCTTGGCCATAAAGGCTTTGTCGTTATGGGAAATTATAAAATCGACACACTTCGCTCACCAAACGGTGAATTGCCGATGGCCGATTGGAGAAACGTAATTATTGGTGAACCAGGTGAAGAAGTTCAAATTGAGAAAAAACTTTTATTGGGTTATATTTTTTCACATAAGATGGTTGGTGTGCTGATTGAGAATGTTCAATTTCTTGGCAGCCGTGAAAGAAAAGAAAACTTCACTTCAGTTTATCAAGTGCGTCATGAAGATACTAGCTATATGCTTGGTGTCGGCGGTTTTCATACAGATCAACAGCCTATGGGATTGCAGATCTATTTTAGAATTCATCATGTTGCGTTACCCTCCCTTAAACTTTTTTAAAGTATTAGTTTTTTTAATGTGACATCCAAGTTTGGCCATCATAGCATTTTGAAAATTTTTCAAAGGATTCGAATGCGTAGCTCAGTACTTCTGTGTTTATTTCTTCTCTCCTTCTCTTTGAACTTGTTTGCGATAACAGATCGCAAACTTCCCAATGGGCATTACGCTTATTATGGTGAAGCTTTTTATAAAGCAAAAACAACCAAAGACTCTTTATTTAAAATTCTCAATCTAGAGCACACCGTTGTTGAAGCTAACTACGACACTATTGGTTCAGGTTGCTTAAAGGGCGAATGCTTCCGTCACACGCCTGTTGGCTATGACAAAGCTCGCATCATCATGTTTGGGCAACTATTCATCAAAAAAGATAATGGCGGTAATTACGTGCAAGACGTGTACTGTGCGAAAAAATTCTATTTTAATGAGCCAAGTGACATTTCCAATATGGGTAACATAGTCAACATTGAACACACTTGGCCTCAGAGTAAGTTCAATGGAAACTTTGGTAAAGACACCCAAAAATCTGATTTACATCATCTCTACCCTACAGATTCAAGTGCTAATGGCCGTCGAGGTAATTTCGCATTCGGAAATGTTGGCGCTAACCACGATGAACTGAACGTTCAAAACTGTTCTGCTTCACAATTAGGCGATATAAGCGGCCAGTTTGTGTTCACACCACCCGCTGGTCACCGCGGAAATGTTGCCCGATCACTTTTCTATTTTGCCACTCGTTACAATCTATTTATTGGTCCTGCAGAGGAGATGATCCTTCGTCAGTGGCACAAATCAGATCCTGTTGATGAGGTCGAAAAAACTCGTCATAACCTAATTGCAGAACATCAAAAAAACCGTAATCCATTTATCGACTATCCTGAATTAGTTGAGAAGATATCGGACTTATAATGGCCTATCAGAATCCCCACGGATCAATGTGTCCTTGGTTTGATATTACCGAGAAAACTGGCGCCCCAAACATTAAGTGGTGTGAAGAAACCTTGTGTGAATGGGTATCTGAGCCAGCAAACACATGGTCAAACATTGGTTATATGCTGGTTGCAATATTCATTTTGTATATTGGCATCAAGCACAAGCACAATTCCAATTTGAAGCAATTTGGACCCATCATATTTTTTATGGGAGCGATGTCATTTTTCTATCATCAATCTAATTTCTACGGATCTCAGATTTTAGATTTTGTTGGAATGTTTTTTTTCGTAGGTTGGGCCATTGGACAAAATCTCATTCGTTTGGGTCATTTGAAATACAATCAACTTAAATGGTTTAACCTATCCTTGGCATTAATTTACCTCATGGCCATGCATGCTATGTATATTTCAGAAATTAAATTTCAAGTAATTGTTCTCATTTCTGGATTCATCATATTGGCAACCGAGCTAATGGCCAGAAAAGTTGCTTCAGTTAAATACGGCTGGTTTGCTACCACTATCGGTACACTGATTGTCGCATTTGGCTTTTCTATTTCTGACGGGCAACGTCTATGGTGTAATCCTGAAAGTCACGGTTGGTTCTCACAAGGTCACGCTGTTTGGCATTGGGTTGCTGCGATTGGTATGTTCACCATTTACAAGCACTACACTCAAGAAGCTCTTAAACCGCAAGAAAAAACCTAAGATCGCTGTCGCACTTATCTTTCTCTCTTAAGGAGATCTCTATGTCCGGATTTAACAAAGTCGTTAAAAACTATGATGAGGCCTTAGAGGGCCTTCAGGATAATATGCTCTTGATGGTTGGTGGATTTGGCCTTTGTGGAATCCCGGAAAACCTCATTAAAAAGATTTACGAGAAAGGCACCAAAGGTCTTACCTGTATATCCAACAATGCTGGCGTTGATGGTTTTGGCCTCGGACTACTTCTTGAAAAAAAACAAATAAAAAAAATGATTTCATCTTATGTTGGTGAAAACGCGCTATTTGAAAAACAAGTCCTCTCAGGTGAGCTCGAGCTCGAGTTAACTCCTCAGGGAACTCTAGCAGAAAAAATTCGCGCAACTGGTGCGGGGATACCGGGATTTTTCACAGCAACTGGTTACGGGACACTCATTGCCGAGGGTAAAGACGTTAAAATGTTTGATGGCCGACCATACGTTCTTGAAAAAGCCTATCCTAAAGCGGACTTTTCACTTGTAAAAGCTTGGAAGGCAGATACATTTGGAAATCTCATTTTCAGAAAAACAGCAGCAAACTTTAACCCCATGATTGCAACTGCTGGAAAAATCACAGTGGTAGAGGTCGAAGAGATTGTAGAACCTGGTGAACTTGATCCTAACTTCATCCACGTCCCAGGTATTTATGTTGATCGCATTATCAAAGGAACATTTGAAAAGCGTATTGAACAGAGAACTATAAAAAAATAAGAAGGAATTTATATGGCACTTTCTCGTGATCAAATAGCGATACGTATAGCCCGTGAAATGAAAGATGGTTACTACGTAAACCTGGGAATTGGTATTCCTACTTTAGTTGCGAACTACATTCCGAAGGGAATGGAAGTGATGCTACAAAGTGAGAATGGTATCCTTGGAATGGGAGAATTTCCAACTGATGAAACAGTGGATGCTGATCTGATCAACGCTGGAAAGCAAACAGTTACGGTCATTAAAGGTGCAGCTTTTTTTTCGTCAGCTGATTCGTTTGCCATGATTCGTGGCGGGCATGTTGATCTAACTGTGCTCGGCGCTTTTGAAGTTGATGCCACTGGCGCTCTGGCAAGCTGGATGATTCCGGGTAAACTTGTAAAAGGAATGGGCGGAGCGATGGATCTCGTGGCCGGCGCTGATAATATTATCGTAGCGATGTCTCATGCTTCAAAAGATGGGGCCTCAAAGATTTTAAAGAAATGCTCTCTTCCACTAACTGGAGTTAACTGCGTCAAGCTGGTTGTAACGGATCTAGCAGTGCTTAAACTAGTAGATGGTAAATTCCATTTATTAGAGCGAGCGCCTGGTGTGAGCGTAGAAGAAATCAAAAAACTGACTGAAGCTGAATTAGTCATACCGGCAAATGTGCCGGAGATGACGTTTTAAACGACTTGTGCCTTGCATAAATAATAACTTTTAGACTTTTTACTGCTAAAATCTCAGCTCTAAGGATGAGATATGAAACACCGTATAGTAGTTAAAGTCGGCTCCCTCGCCGTTACAAATGAAAAGGGTGGCGTAAGCCCCGCAAAGATCAAAAGTATCATTAGTGATCTTCATGATTTAAAAACCCAAGGGTTTTTCCCTATCCTTATTTCTTCTGGTGCAATCAACACAGCAAAAGGCCTAATCAAAAAGCCTGATGAAAAAAAAATGATGATATCGTTTCAACAAGCATCAGCGGCCATCGGCCAGCCACTTCTCATGCAGGCCTACATAGATGCTCTTGCAGAATTTAATTGGCCATGCGCTCAAGTACTTGTTACCCACGAAGACTTTAAAGAAAGAATACGCTTTTTAAATATTCGAAACACCATTAACACACTTCTTGAAAATGGTGTCCTTCCTATTGTGAATGAAAATGATACCGTTTCTTTTGCGGAAATTACTGTTGGTGATAATGACCAACTCGCGGTGATGATGACGGAAGCCTCAGATGCCGAAAAACTTATACTCCTGTCTGAGGCAGATGGCCTTTTTGACAAGAACCCGAAAGATGTAGATGCTAAGCGTTTTGAAGAAATTGATTTCAGAGATGATTTCTCCGCTGTGAAAATTGCCACTAAAACGACTGTAGGTCGCGGTGGAATGGAAACAAAGCTAAAGGCGGTAAGAAAACTTACACCTCTTGGTGTTGATGTAATTCTTGGAACTTTTATGGAAGAAAAAGCGGTATCGCGTTTACTTCACAAAAAAGGTGGCACAATTTTTAAGGGTAATCCGGTACGGCAAAAATCTCGACGTAAATCCTGGCTCTCGACACTGGTAAAAAATGACTGTTATGTTGCAGTTGACGAAGGAGCATCTGTGGCCCTTCTGGATAGTCACACTTCCCTACTACCTGTTGGTATCAAAAAAGTTCAAGGGAAATTCAAGCGTGGTGACGTTATTCAAATTCGTCATAAGAGCAAAGTTCTTGCTGTTGGTTTGACTGAATATGGTGACAAGGAACTTGATCTTATTAAAGGTAAAAAGTCAGCGGAGATCAATGAACTTTTGGATCATGTTTATTCAAAAGTTGCCATCCACAAAGACAATCTACTGCTTAAGAAGGATGAGCTATGAGTATTTTAAACTTAGCGATTAAAGCGAAAGAGGCCAGTCTTAAGCTTCAGGCGTTGCCGGAAGAAATGCGTCTCACTGCTCTCGATGCTATCTCTAAATCACTTCTCACTCATAAAGATGATATTCTCAATGAGAATAAAAAAGATCTCGATGAAGCAAAGAAAAATAATTTATCGAGCTCGATGTTAGATAGACTAGCACTGGATGAAAAAAACATTCTAGCCCTTTCGGCCATGTGCACTAGTGTTTCCAATCAAAAGCAAGTGGTCGGCATGATTGTTGAATCCCATACTCGCCCTGATGGGCTACTTATTCAAAAGCAAAGAATTCCATTGGGCGTAATTGGAATGATTTTTGAATCTCGACCTAACGTGGTGGTAGATGGAGCAGCACTTGCCATTAAATCTGGCAATGCCATTATTCTTAAGGGCGGCAAAGAAGCACAACATTCTAACCGTAAACTTTTTGAAATTATTCATCAAGCAACGGCTTCAGTTCTTCCGGAAGGATCGATCAGTTTGATTGAAACACGTGAAGATGTGGCCGAGATCTTAAAACTTAATCAATACATTGACCTGATGGTTCCTCGCGGTGGAAGTGATCTCATTAAATATGTTAAGGCCAATGCGACAATGCCAGTTGTGGCGCATGATAAAGGTCTTTGTCATTTGTATGTGCACTCTGATTGCGAAGTGGATGCAACTGCAATTGTCTTAAATGCCAAGACTCAAAGACCCGGGGTATGTAACGCTCTGGAGACTCTTGTTTTGCACGAGAAATATCCCAAGAATGATGAAATACTGAAGGCCCTAAAAGCTGCAGGAGTTGAAGTTAAAAATCCCGCAACTGACGATGAATATGCGACTGAATGGTTAGATAAAAAGATTTCTATCAAAATGGTAAAAAATCATACAGAAGCAATTGAGCATATTAAGAAATACTCCTCACATCATACTGAGGCGATTCTTGCCAAAGACCAAAGTGTCATTGAGGATTTTTTAAACTCTCTTGATGCCTCATGCATCGCCATAAATGCTTCTACACGTTTTAATGATGGCGGAGAATTAGGGCTGGGAGCAGAACTTGGGATTTCAACCTCAAAGCTTCATGCCTATGGACCAATGGGTGCTTCGGAAATGACAACCACAAGATTTATCGTGACCGGAAATGGTCACGTAAGAAAATAAAGGATTAATATGGCATCGTTTGATTTAGTTTCAAAAATTGATGAAATGGAATTACAAAATGCTCTTAAAAATACCGAGAAGCAAATTATCGGTCGTTTTGACTTTAAAGGCTCAGACGCAATGGCCGATTACAAAGAAGACGAAAACGTTATCGAGATTAGTGCCGAAGATGATATGAAAATTAAGTCGATTCTGGATATTCTTAGAACGAATATGGGTAAGCGCGGGATTGGTATGCGTGGAATGAAAGAATCTGAGATCACATCATCTGGGCTTAAGAAAAAGAAAATGACTCTAACTCTTACCTCTGGCTTTGATAAAGATGCTCAAAAGCTAATGAACAGATTATTAAAAGAATCGGGATTCAAAGGTAAAACTCAGTATATGGATGAAAAATACAGGATTGAATCAAAAAGTATTGATGAGCTTCAAACTCTCTTTCAATTTCTCAAAACTCACAAAGAAATGACTTTAGAACTAAGTATGCAAAATTTAAAACGCTAATAACTCAGGAGAACAATATGACATTAATGGAAAGAGTAAATAACGATATCAAAGAAGCCATGAAAGCAAGACAACAGGAGCGCCTGGATGCTTTGAGAATGCTTAAAGCTGAATATATTAAAAATAATACCTCAGCAAAACCTACTGATGAGCTGTCTGTAACTATTTCTCACGCTAAACGTCTCATGGATTCAATTGAAATGTACCCCGCCGGTACTGAAGCTCATGATAAAATCCTTAAGGAATATGCTGTTCTGAAAGAATATCTTCCTCAAGAAATTACTGAAGCAGAAGTGGTTCAGTTTATCAAAGACATTAAGGCCAAGGGTGCTAAAGACATGGGAGCCGTGATGAAAGAACTTCAACCACTAATCAAGGGCAAGTTCGATGGGAAGAAGGCATCTGACCTGGTTAAGGCAAATATCTAATGTCTATCCAGGATTTTGGCGAAAAATTTGATCTTACGAAGTTCCATCATGCACGTGATATCGCTCGTGATATGGCCCATGAACTCGCAAATAAAATCAAACCCGGAATGGTAGAAGATGATGCTCATGAGTTATACAAAAAAATCTGTGCGAATCATGGCGTAGCTAAAAACTGGCATCCTGCAAAACTTCGCTTTGGCCCAAATACTCTAAAAATTTTCAGAGAACCTTCGGATCCTCATACTCTTCAGGAAGAAGATATCTTTTTTATCGATATCGGACCCGTAATTGATGGCCATGAAGCTGACTATGGGGAGACTTTCACCATCGGTTCAAACTATGAGTACAAAAAGATTTCCGAAGCCTCAAAGAAAATTTTTGAGGAAGTAACCGAATTCTGGAAAAGCCACATGACACGTGGTCAGGAACTTTATACTTGGGCCGCAAACCGCGCCAAAGAATATGGTTATGTTTTAAATATGGGTAGTGATGGCCACCGCCTAAGCGATTTCCCCCATCATGTATTTTTTAAAGGCGCAATTATTGAATGTGAGGAGAAGCTCCTACCTAACGCCTGGATTCTGGAAATTCAACTTGATCACCCGAAATTAAAATTTGGGGCCTTCTACGAGGATATTTTGAAATGAAATATGTACGCATGCCGATTGAAATTGAGTCACCTGAACAAATGGGTTATTCAACCATTAAAAACAATCTCTCAGAAAGTTCTTACACGGATACAATCTTTAAAGATCTAGACTTGAACATGAACGATCTCGTAATCTGCTACGGCGATCATGTAGGACATCCTGGTCTTCGCAAAGAAATCCTTAAAGGCGAAGCTCCTAATCTTAAAATTGAAGATGTCTTGGTTACTGCCGGTGCAGCCTCTGCTCTGTTTATGATTTCGACCTCACTTTTAGAGGCCGGGGATGAACTTGTCGTTGCGAAACCGAACTATGCGACAAATATTGAAACGCCAAAGGCCATCGGTGCTAGCATTAAGTATTTACCAATGACTTTTGAAAACAAGTTTCAAGTCGACATCGAGGCCTTAAAAAAGCTGATTACGCCTAAAACCAAACTCGTATCCCTCACGTGCCCACATAATCCTACCGGTACAATGATTTCAGAAAGTGACCTGAAAGAAATTATTAAAGTGGTTGAGGCCAGCAACGCGTATCTACTTTTTGATGAAACTTACAGGGATATGTCATTTAAGTTTAAGCTTCCCATCGCTGCTTCACTTTCTGACAGAGTTATATCTGTCTCATCACTATCTAAAACTTATGGCCTTCCAGGAATACGAATTGGTTGGTTGATTACTAAAAACCCTAAGCTTCAAGAACTGTTCCTTGCGGCCAAAGAGCAGATCTTTATCTGTGGCTCGGTAGTTGATGAAGAAATTGCTTACCGCTACCTTGCGAAACGAAATGATTATTTCCCTGCGATCAAAAAAGATATGCTAGAGAAGTTTGAAATTGTTAAGGCATGGATGGGAACCCAAAGTTACTTTGAATGGATTGAGCCATCTGGTGGCGTGGTTTGTTTTCCAAGAATTAAACCTGAGCTCAAAGTCGACATTGTTAAATTCTACGACGTACTACTATCTGAATTTAAAACTTACGTGGGTCCGGGGCACTGGTTTGAAGAATCTGACCGTAGCTTTCGTTTAGGTTTTGGTTGGCCTTCTCAATCAGAACTGAGAGATGGATTAAAGGGCCTTGAGTCCGCTCTAAAAGCATCACTTCTATGAACCTCATAAG
>JBILYY010000235.1:0-3959 GCA_044377495.1 Bacteriovoracaceae bacterium
AAAAGATCCAAAAAGAGAGCAATGTCAAGTAACTGCTTGAATTTTAAGGATAATCAGAATTAAAAAATCTTTGGATTGCGAACATGGCCCCAAACTTTACTGGAAATATATGCCTAGTATATTAGGCAGTTAGTCCGCTGGCCTTACGGTTCGTCTTGACTCGTTATCTGCATGGATTTGACAAGGAAGGCATGCCGACCAAGAGAGAACTGAAATTAGTTTTCATGGCATCAGGGGAAAGTTTTGAACGAGGAACGTGAGAAATGAAAATCGAATTATTTTTAATAATAAGCTTTAGTAAATTAAGGGAGCGGATTTTCCTCTACGCTAATATGTTTGTAATTATGCCTATCCTTGGCCTTGGTTATCACTCAGAATGGGGCAAGTGTACTGCCTGAAGAGCCACCTGAAACGATCTTGAATCAATCACAAAACTGAAGTTACGGTAGCAACATCTGGCAACTCATGACTCCCTATTAAATGAGTCTGGTATACCTCACTGGGGAGCATCATTTGATGCTACTCTTCCTTGTTTTTCTTAGTAATTAATCCAAAATCTGATAAAATTTTGAAAAATAAAATTATAAAAAAACAGGTAACGATGTGAGAATTTCTTTCTGCTTAAAGTTGATTCTGCCTTTTTGTTTGCTTCTCATTTTAAACATTGCATGCTCTTCAAAAAAAACGTTTGAGTCCTCAGTAGCTAATAGTCAGCTACATAATCTTTCTGCTGCAGAAAATAAAAAAATTTATGGCAGCTCTTGTGAGTCGGGAAATCCTAAAGACTGTGGGATTCTAGGTTTTCTAGAAGATGAAGATAGAAATATTCCAGGCGCACGTAAGGCCTATCTTCAAGCCTGTGCCAGTAATTATATCGATGCTTGTAGCCTCTTGGGCTTTCTAGAGGAAAGAAATGGGAATTTAGTTGAAGCAAAAACGTTACATGAAAAAGCATGTTCTTCCGGCAATATTTTAAGCTGTAATAAACTGGCATTAATTGTTAGTAAGCAGGGCGACGAAATTGAGTCAAAACGATTGTTTGAAAAAACATGCAATGGTCGTGTTTTGGGCGGTTGTGTTCAACTTGGAGTAATGGTGCTGAAAGATAATGTGCATGAGGCAAAAATCTTTTTTAAAAAAGCCTGTGATGGCGGAGAAGGTTTAGGCTGCATACAACTTGGTAACCATGAGAGAGGAAATGGGAAATCAAACGAGGCATCAAGGTGGTTTAAGAAGGCTTGTGAAGCTGGTGAAAGTGAGGCATGCCAATGAATTTAAAAAAAATATTTCTCATTTTGATAATTTGCTTTACTCATAATGCCATAGCATCTTCTTTAGAAATCGATGCAAATATACAAAGAAAACTAGACCAACTTGGAAGGATATCCGACAAGCGAAGTGTGGAGTATCAAACTTTAGCAGTCGATGTTGCACAGGACCTGATTGATTCCGGTAAGGAGGCACTCGATGGTATGAATTCGGCTAAGGCCCTGCAGCTTCTTACCGCAGGAGCTTCACTTATTTCTTGGCGTGGAGATGTTGTTGCTCTTAGAAAAGTTGCACTACACCGCTATCTGGATATTACCAATAACTTAATCAATGACTCTGGAAAAAGCGGACTTACCTCCTGTAATGATATTAAGGATCGGGTTAGTTTCTTACAAAAATTGGCGCCGGATTCTGTTACATTGATCTCATCATTCAAAGAAAAATGTAAAGAAGATGTCACTGCTTGGACTATGCCGCCTTCTGGTACTTTTGAACCCTTGCAGCTACTTAATCAGGTCGTCCCCAAAAATTTTGAGACTCAGGAAAAAGCTTCACGTATCGATCTCTCTCAGGAATTAGATTATATTACTGCCCGAAACAATGCCTTTCCTCAAATGGAGCTTGAGCTTTTAGCATTTTCAGTAACGGCAGCTTACTATAAAAACTATGAAGAGATTTGTGACAAACCTGACATTGATCAAAATACTACAGACAAAAATAATTTTAAAATTTCCATAACATGTAGGGCAAGTAATCAAAAGAATCTCGACACAGCCCTTGCAGCTGCTCGAAATTTTTGCGAATACACTAAAAAACAATTGACCTTTAAGTGCGTTGAAAAAATTCATTGTTTTGATGGAGTTAAAACGGAAGACATTTGCACGACAAAACCAATAGCGAGTAAGTATCGAGAATTTGCCACTAAATTTAATTCTCGGTCAATTTTATTTCAATCACAGCAAAAGGACATAACCGAAGCATGTTTCCAGAAACCCGATTTTGGCAGCCATTACAATCATGAGTCTAAGGAACGTCCTATTTTTCCTTTTGAAAAAAATGTAACACTACCTACTATGGTTGGAGTTCATCACGTTACAAGTGATGCGGAAAAGGCCAAAACCTTCTCGTCAGTAATTTTTGCTTTCTCTCCAGAACTCTCATATAGCACTAGTGAGTCTAAATTGAGTGTAGAGTTATTAGGTGACCGAAAATTTGTCCCCTCATATGTTTCCGTAAAGAGCGATAAGCTTGGTTCATTTTCAGAAGGTCTAGCGAGTGTAGTACCCCAGGAAGCGCCCATTTTTTATGTCAACACGTTGGGAGAAATTGCCTTTACCCTTCCTGATGATATTCAAGATGCAGGGCTTTTTAAAAATGGTGTGGCCAGAGTGAAGAAAAAATCAGGCGAACATGCCTTCATCGATAGGAAAGGTATTTATATAGGTCGATCAGGCTATGCTCGAGTCGCAGATTTTTCTGAAAACTTAGCTGCCATCTGGTCAGAGCATGCGCTTGGATGTTCTTACTTGTCTTTAACTGGAAACTTAATTGTCACGCCTCCTATCTTTTCAAAGTGTGATTCTTTTAGCGAAGGATTGGCCTCCATTGTAAAGGATGGCACTATTTTTTATATTGATAAGACTGGTGAAAGAAAAATTAATGGGAATGATAATTGGGAAATTGCTGGGCCATTCCGTAATGGCTTCGCGAGGATAAAAACTGAAAGTAATTCTGGTTTTATAGATACAACCGGCAAAATGGTTATTTCGTCTAAATTCATAAGTATTTCAGATTTTTCTGATGGTCTAGCCTTGATTAAAGATAGTGATTACAAGGTTGGCTATATTAATAAAGAAGGCAAATTTGCCTTCGCCCCCATTTTTTTAAAGGGATCTAGTTTCAAGGAAGGCCATGCCACAATTGGTATTGCACTAGGTAAGGATAAACCGACTCCTGTCATTGGGATTGTGGACACTAAAGGCAATCTAATCCTCTTTGCACCTGACTGTGATAGCTTGAAATGTCCATTGACCGAAGATTCTGATGAGAAAATAGATATCCAATATATAAACAAAAATGTAACCGCTGCTTCTGTTATTAATAAAGATCAAATCAAGGTCGATATTGGCAGAGGGGGACATGCGATTTACAACATTACGGATAAAACATTTACTGATATCGGATTAGAGGGGCCGGCCCATGCATTAGCGATTTACGACATAAATCAATGTGTCTTAGGCAATGGCACTCCAAATATACAGATTAATCAAAATATTATTGAAGAAGAAAGTAAGGAAGATGAAAACAATGAAGGCGATAGCAATGAATAAAATAAGTCTGTGCTTAGTAATGATCTTGTTAGTTTCAGGATGCTCAACATACTCCGTACGCTACACCTCAGAGTACAAGGTATTTCCCAATACGAAGTCAGAAGATATACAAAGTGAGAATCCTTCATTGGAAGAACTTAAGAAACTCGTACCGCGTACTGGAACTTATGTGTACGAGCAAACCTACGAAGTTGGTTCGGCGAAATATCTTTGTTATTTAACTTTTTTGGCCCTTGGCGGGACTTGTTGGATATATACAAGTTATCCAAACCTACTTCATAGAAGTAATATTCGAAGTGATGCAAAAGAATCTTTTGATAAGCACCTAACCGGTGAAACATATGAATTAAGCAACGAGAA